>NZ_PZJR01000007.1:5824-5973 GCF_003206035.1 Salinicola sp. CPA57 | reverse complement strand
TAAGAAAGCGCTAGTAGCGGCCGTCGAGACCCAATACGGCGTGGCGGCGCTGATCGACAGCGGCGTGATGATGCTGGTCACGGAGCTAAGCCGTTCGCCCTACCAGGGCAACACGGTGGAGCGTACGCGCCTGCGCGACAACCTCGGCG
>NZ_PZJR01000007.1:0-5765 GCF_003206035.1 Salinicola sp. CPA57 | reverse complement strand
GGCACGGTCACCTGGACCACCACCGCCGAAGGTCTGCCGGCGCTGCAGTTCACCTTCACCGGTCTGTATCAGCGCCCGACCGCGATCGCGCCGGTGACGCTGACGCCCGAGAACCAGGCTGACGAAATCCCGGTGAACTATCAGAACACTACCAAGCTGACGTTCCACGGCTACGAGGCGCGGGGCGAGTCGTTCTCGTTCGATATCGGCAACACGGTGACCTATCGCAACCTCATCAACTATGAGGGCGTGCATATCACCGATCGGGCGGCGACGGGGCAGATCAACTTCGAGGCGCCGCGTGTCGACACCTTCGATGTGTTCGCGCTGACCGAGTCCCACCAGGAGGTAGCCACCGGCCCGGTGGAAATGGAACACGGCACCGTGCCGGGTAACATCGTCGGATTCCGTTCGCCCAAATCCCAATTGACCGGGATCAGCGAGCAGGACAACGACGGCTTCGTGCATTACCAGACGGATGCCCGGCATCTGCCGGTGGATGGCGACGACGAGTTCGCGATCTACTTCAAGTAAGCCAAAACGTGACATAGTCACGAAATAACGACGACACGCCCGCGACCTGCGGGCGTCGTCGTTTCTGAACCCCAATTTCAGGAAGGATAGAGCCCCATGGCTAACTACGTCGTCGGCATCGCCAGCGTTACCAAGACCATCAAAATCCATCGCCCAGGGCGCGAGGAAGAACAGTTCACCGCCGAGATCCGCATCCGCGACACCGATGACCAGGACAAGCTGCTCGCCAAGCAGAAAGCCAACAGGCTCAAGGGCAACGACCACTTGCGTGAGGACGTGCTTTCGGTAGGCGGCCTCGACGATAAAGAAGGCAAACCACTGGAATCCAGCAAAGCGCTGATCGATGCGCTGTTCAAAGACCCGTATGCCCGTGGTCCGTTGACGCTGGCTTGGAACGAAGTCCAACGCGGCGTGCCCGAGGAAGCGGCAAAAAACTAAACGCCCTGGGGCGGGCATGGGCAGGCCAGTCCGGCGGCAAGAACGAACTGCGATCGGATCTGGACGCCTGGGGCGTCAAAGTGCCGGCGCGTTATCTTGAGCCAGACCGCATCGTGATCTGGCCGAAGCACGTCACAGCGTGGTCCGTGTTCAGCCAGTGCAGTGGCCAGTGGCGCTATATCACGGGCCTGAGCGCCAAACCCGTCGCCCAGGGTATCGATCGCGCCGCCGTGGCCAGCGTCATGCAGATGATGGGGGTCGAAGACACCCGCGAAACGTTGCAGCGCCTGCAGCACATCGAGGCCGGGGCGTTGGAAGTGATGCGACAGCGTTAGAGCGTTATGGCGTTACAGCTAGCCGCCGATTCTGTCGGTGGCTTCGACTTGCGCCCGGATCGCGGCTTCTTTCCGTGATTCTTTCTCGACTGCAGCCTGTTGTTTTCGCTGCTCGAGATCGATGCGTTCTTGAGCGTCGGCGGCGGCCTGCTGCCGGCGTTTGATGCGCTCCATCGGCTTGATGACTTTGATTGCCAGAATGATGGCTGCGATGGGCAGCACTGGCGCCCAGAATTGCCAGCCTTGAATCGCGGTCACACCGACCAGAAGAACTGCGCCGAACATAAAGCCAGCAATGGCCAGGGCTATCGGCCATAAACCCGTCGCGATCAGCAGGATCACCAGAATCGCGATTAACAGAAATACCACCATTATCTAATCCCCTTGCGTACAGACAACCGCCTTCATGGCGGTTTTTTTGTGCCCGGTTTTCAGGAGTCTCCCTCATGGCGGGCAAGCGTTATCAGACGACATTCGTCATTGACGGCGATAGCCGTGGCGCCGTCAAGGCCAACGACGCCGCGCGGGAATCGACCGAGAGCCTGACGCGGGAAATGGCGCAGGCCGAACGTCAATCCGAGGCGACCAGCCAGGGTCTGATGGCGATCGGAAGCCGCGCTGCTGGTATGGCGGCAGCGGTGGGCCTGAGCGTGACCGGTATCGCGGCCATGACCGCGCAGACGGCGTCAGCCGTGCGTGAACAAACCAACCTCGCCAACGCTGTCGGCGTCAACGTTCAGGCGCTGCAGAGCTGGGGCTATGCCGGCCGTCAGGTGGGCGTCGATACCGAGAAGATGGGCGACATCTTCAAGGATACCGCCGACAAGATCGGTGACGCATTCGCCAACGGTGGCGGCGAAGCGATGGATGCGCTCAATGCGTTGAATCTTTCCGCTGCCGATCTCGTCAGGCTCTCGCCGGATCAGCAGATTCTGGCGATTGGTGAGAGCCTGAAAGGGCTGCCGAAAGCGCAGCAGGTCAACATCATGGAGTCGCTGGCCGATGATGCCAGCCGCCTGATTCCGCTGTTCGAAAACAATAGCCGCCTGCTGAAAGAGTATGCCGAGCAGGCGCGTGATCTTCGCATCGTGTTGCCGCAGGAAGACATCGACCGCCTCGACGATGCCGGTCAGTCTTTGCAGTACCTGCAGGAAGCCGGTCGCGGCCTGGCGCAAACCGTCGCTGCCGATCTGGCACCGACGATCGACGACATGGCCGATGGCGTCGAATGGTTGACCGATAGCCTCGGGGGCATGGAAGGCATCGTCGACAAGGGAACCGTTGGGCTGGAGCTGATGGCCTCGGTTGCGGCCGGCAAGGCGCTGGTGGGGATCGGCAATCTTCGCGACCGCGTCGGTGACTACATCGTCACGCAACAGAACCAGACCAAAGCGCAGAACACGGCCATCGAGACAGAACGTCGCGCCTCTGTCGAGGCGCTGCGTCTGGCTCAGTCGCGCCAGGCTTCGGCCAAGCAGATGCTGGCTAATTCCCAAGCGACCGCGGCGGCGACGGGTATCACGACCAATCGCACCAAGGCGATCACCCTGCTGGCGGCCGCGAACGTCGAGCTGACATCCGCAGAGCGTCGCCATACGGCGGCCATGGCAGCGTCCACGACGACGGCAACCGGTTATGCGGTGGCGATGCGCGGCGTGGGTACCGCTGCGCGCTGGACGCTAGGCGCGTTGGGCGGCTGGCCAGGGCTGTTGATCGCTGGGGCGTCGGCGCTTGTCATGTTCTCAGATAGCGCCGATGACACGGCCGGCTCTATCGATGTGCTGACTCAGAGCACCGATGACTTTACCGACTCGCTCAAGTCGATGACGGCGGTCACGGCCAACGCCGCGCTGGTTCGACTCGGCGAGCAGATCGACGACGCGCGCGACCAGATGCGTGACGCCGCGCAGGACGTTAGCTATCTCGATGGCATGCTGGCGGGCAAGGGCCCGGTTCCGGTCCGTGGCCGCGAACGCGTTCGCATGGAGAACGACCTGGCGTTGGCGCGTGAGCGTCTGCAGGACGTGACCGAGAGCTACAACGAGCAGCTCGAGCGTCAGGACCAACTACAGCAGGTGGCGAACGGCACCTGGAAGGACGCGGCCGTCGCCGCCGATGACGCCGCTGGCGGTATCAACCGCGTTGGCGATGCCCTCGGCACCAGCGCCGATAAGTGGGATGACTACCTCGGCAAGCTGGAATCGGCACGCGACACGCTGGGTATGACGGCCGCCGAAGCGGCCGAATATGCGGCCAGTCAGGCGGGTTACACCGGTCTCTATGCTGAGCAGTCCGGCGCGATCGCGGGGCAGACCGATGCGCTCAAGGGCTACCAGACGGCCATCGAGCAGGGCGACCAGGCTGCTGCCGATGTTCACCTGGCCACCGCGCAGCGTTTCGCCGAGCAGGAGGCGATGGTTCAGGCGCAGCTGGCGAACCTTGGCACGCTGACCGGACTACTCCAGGGGGTCCAAACCGAGCTTTCCGCGACTGCGCTTTCCGCTGCCATGGTGGTCGGCGATGGCGCCGACAGCTCCGTGGATCTCGTCGAACAGGCGCTGGCCACAATCGAAGCCCGTGCGGCAGCGATTCGCGGAACGACGGAGTTCGGCAGCAAGGCGACGGACGAAGCCAAGGCGCTGAAAAAGGAGATCGGCGAGGCCGAAAAGACTTACGACAGCCTGCGCGAGTCGTTCGACCCGCTGGGCACGGCGGCGGATGAGTATGCCGAGAAACAGGCGGCGCTCAACCTGCTGCAGCAGCAGGGCAAGATCACGGCGGAGCAAGCGGCCCAGGCTCAGTTCGAGCTGACCCAGCAGTATCGCGACAGCATCGACCCGTTGCAGGGCATCATCGACCGGATGGACCCTGCGGCGGCTCGCTTGCGTGCTTTCCAGGAAGACGTCGAGAACCTGCGGGAAGCCGGCGAAGCTGCGGGTCGTAGCCAGCTGGAGATTACCGCCGGCGTTGCACAGCTGGCAGCGGAATACGCCAAGGCTGACAAGGAAGCCGACCCGTACTATCAGCGCACCGTCGAGCTGCGTAAGGAATACGACGCTAGTTCTCTGAAGGCGCGCCAGCTGCAGAAGGATCTCGCTGATCTGGCCCAGCGCTACCGCGATGGCAAGATCGGCCCGGAAGAGTACCAGCGCTCTGTTGCCGGTGTGCGCGACGAGATGCGCGACCTCGCCCTGGAATCCGATCCTGCCGCACAGGAAATGGCGCGTGCGTGGGAAGAAGCCTCTGACCGTATCGACGAGACCTTCGCCGATGCGTTCACCGGCGCGTTTGATTCGTTCGACGATTTCAGCGACCAGCTGATGGACGGCTTCAAGCGATTGCTGGCGGAATTGGCCTATCAGGCGACGTTGAAACCGATCGTCGTCGAATTCACCGGGCAGGCACAGAGCGCGCTGGGACTGCCTGGCGGCACCACCGGGGCTGGGTCTGGCGGCGGTGGGCTGGGCAACCTGTCTAGCATGGGAAGCAAGCTCTACGATTCGTTTACTGGCGGCGCGGGTGGCATCCAATGGGCGGGTGCGCCGACGTCCTACAGCGGCGGTTTCGCGGGTAGCGCCACGTCGGGCATGAACCTTGCGAGCAACGGCACGAGCTATCTCGGTGGCTCGACGTCGAACTTCACGGGCATGAATGGGCTGGCGTCGGCGGGTACGGCGTATGTCGGCAGCCAGGTCGGCACGAAGGTCGGCTCCAGCCTGTTCGGCAAGGACGCCAATTCCAACATCGGCGCCACGGCTGGCGGTGCGATCGGCACCTATTTCGGCGGGCCGATCGGTGCCTTCGCGGGATCGGCTATCGGGGGCGCTCTCGATGCGGCGTTCGGCTCTCATCGCGACTACAAGGCGGGCTTCACTCAGACGGCCGAAACGCCGGATGGCCCGGCTAATGATCGTTACTACGATTCGGGCGATACCGATGGCCTGCTGGGTGGACGCCAGACCGCGTTCGGTTCCTATGGCTTCACCTTCAAGGAGAAGGTAGAGCCGAAAGATATGGTCGCGCTGCTCGATTCCATGGAGCAGATCGATAACACCATGGCGTCGATCATGGACGCGGACGAGATCGATCAGGTCAAGACCGCGCTGGATGGGTTCAAGAGCAAGATCAAGAACGACCCGCTGTCGGACATTCTGAACGACCGTCTCGACGTCATTATGGGTGCGATCGATACGTCGTTCGATGACCTGCTCCAGGGCGTCTCGCCGGACGAGAAGGTCAAGCGGCTGGTGGCCAGCCTGCAGGTCGACAAGATCACTGACGATCTTGCCGGCGCTGTCGTCGATGACGTCAACGAGGCCTTCCGTGGCGCGGTCGAAAGCGGTGCGGATCTCGACGAGACGGTGGCGTCCATTCAAGCGGCAGTGGCATCGCTGCAGCAGCTCGGTGAGCTGACCAAGTCGGCGGGTATCGCGTTCGATACGACTGCCGCCGGCGCGC
>NZ_PZJR01000006.1:0-153432 GCF_003206035.1 Salinicola sp. CPA57 | reverse complement strand
TAAAGTCTAAGCCTTTGTGCCAACAGTGTATTTTGGCGATTATCTCGCTAAGTCTTCGATTTTAAATGTGTTTACGGAGAAAAACGCCGGCGCTCGAATTGCGCTGGGGTGGGTAACTGGCTATTCTGTCCGGCCTTTTGACAAGCGCCAGCGGCAAGATTGTCAGCGTTGCGCGATGAAAATCAGACCGATTTTGACGCGATTTACTCGGTCATAAAAATAAGAAAACCGGTAATAATCTCTTTATATCAGACCGAATGCAATACCTTGTATTCAGACACTGCTTTGTGAGGCACGCCCATGATGAGAGGTCTTCACCAGCCTGGCGAATTCCGCGACAACTGCGGTTTCGGCCTGATTGCTCATATGGAAGGGCAGGCCAGCCACGATCTGCTCAAGACGGCGATCGAATCCCTGACCTGCATGACCCACCGTGGCGGAATCGCGGCGGATGGCAAGACCGGCGATGGCTGTGGCCTGTTGCTGAAAATGCCGATGAGCTTCATGCGAGCGCTGGCCCAGGATCAACTGGGCGTGACGCTGGGCGAGCGCTTCGCGGTCGGCATGGTGTTCTTTCCCGATGACGACGCCCGCGAGCAGAGCGCTCGGGAAACGCTGGAAGGCGAGCTGGCCGAGCGGGGGCTGAGCGTCAAGGGGTGGCGCGATGTGCCCACGGACCCCAGCGTCTGCGGGCCGATGGCACTCGAGTGCCTGCCGCGTATTCGTCAGGTGTTCGTCGAAGGCGACGCCTCCCAGTCCGATGCCGCTTTCAACGTCGAGCTGTTCATGGCCCGTCGCCTGACCGAGCAGAAACTGCGTCAGGAAGAAGAGTTCTACGTCTGCTCGCTGTCGTCCAAGGTGGTTTCCTACAAGGGTCTGATGATGCCCGCGGATCTGCCCACCTTCTATCAGGATCTGGGCGACGAGCGTCTCGAGACCGCCGTCTGTGTCTTTCATCAGCGTTTCTCGACCAATACCGCGCCGCGCTGGCCGCTGGCTCAACCGTTTCGCTTCATGGCGCACAACGGCGAGATCAATACCATCGAGGCCAACCGCAGTTGGGCCAATGCGCGCAAGGCCAACTTCGTCAACGAGCTGCTGCCGGATATCGAGGGTCTCGACGAGATCGTCAACACCACCGGCTCCGACTCGTCGAGCATGGACAACATGCTGGAAGTGCTGCTGACCGGCGGCATGGATCTCTATAACGCGGTGCGGATGATGGTGCCGCCGGCGTGGCAGAACGTCGAGACCATGGATGGCGATCTGCGCGCCTTCTATGAATACAACTCCATGCACATGGAAGCTTGGGACGGCCCCGCCGGCATCGTGATGACCGATGGCCGCCACGCTGTGTGCATGCTCGATCGCAACGGCCTGCGTCCGGCGCGCTGGGTGATCACCGATAACGGCTACATCACGCTCTCTTCCGAGATCGGCGTATGGAGTTACCAGCCGGAATCCGTGGTGGCCAAGGGGCGCGTCGGGCCGGGCCAGATTCTCGCCGTCGATACCCAGACCGGTGAGGTGCTCCACACCGACGACATCGATCAGCGGCTCAAGTCCGCCTATCCCTATCGTCGCTGGCTGAAGGAGCACGCCCACTACCTGGAATCCGCACTGACCGAGCTGGCGCGCTTCCAGCCGTTCGAGACCGATGAACTCAACGTCTATCAGAAGATGTTCTCGGTGACGTTCGAGGAGCGCGATCAACTGTTGCGTCCGCTGGCCGAGAGTGGTCAGGAAGCGGTGGGCTCGATGGGCGACGATACGCCGATGGCGGTGCTGTCGCGCCAGAATCGTCTGCTCACCGATTTCTTCCGCCAGAAATTCGCCCAGGTCACCAATCCGCCGATCGACCCGTTGCGGGAAGCGATCGTGATGTCGCTTGAGACCTGCTGCGGGGCCGAGCTGAACGTCTTCGAGGCGACGCCCGAACACGCGCACCGGCTGATTCTGACGACGCCGGTGCTGTCGCCGCGCAAGTTCACCGCACTGGTGACCCAGGAAGATCCGGCATTCGCCTCGATCACCCTGCCGTTGCAGTACGATCCCGAGACGACCTCGCTACGGCAGGCGCTGGTGGCGCTGTGCCAGCAGGCCGAGCAGGCCACCCATGATGGCAAGGTGATCCTGGTACTGTCGGATGCCGAGCTCGAAAAAGGCAAGCAGCCGATCCAGGCGCTGCTGGCGACCGGTGCGGTGCATCATCACCTGGCAAGGCTAGCGCTGCGTCCGCGGGTCAATATCGTGGTCGAAACCGGCTACGCTCGCGACGCCCACCAGATGGCGGTGTTCTTCG
This sequence comes from Salinicola sp. CPA57, assembly GCF_003206035.1. Taxonomy (NCBI): domain Bacteria; kingdom Pseudomonadati; phylum Pseudomonadota; class Gammaproteobacteria; order Oceanospirillales; family Halomonadaceae; genus Salinicola; species Salinicola sp. CPA57. Next base: position 151,130 of record NZ_PZJR01000006.1, on the reverse strand, counting down.
GCGTCGGTGCCACCGCGGTCTATCCGTATCTGGCCTACCAGGTGATGGCGGACATGCACCGTACCGGCGAGCTGGTCGGCAACCCGGCGGATGCCCGCGAGAACTATCGCAAGGGCATGCAGAAGGGGCTTTACAAGATCCTGTCGAAGATGGGCATTTCGCAGATCTCCTCCTACCGCGGCTCGCAGCTGTTCGAAGCCGTCGGGCTGGGGTCCGAGGTCATGCAGATGTGCTTCGAAGGCATGATGTCGCGTATCGAGGGCACCGGATTCAGCGAGCTGCAGATGCAGCAGGAACTGGCCGCACGCGATGCCTGGATCCCGCGCAAGACCATGCGTCAGGGCGGGCTGGTCAAGTTCGTCCACGGCCACGAGTATCACGCCTACAATCCCGATGTGGTGATGACGCTGCAGCAGGCGGTCCAGCAGGGCGACTACGCCAAGTGGAAGGCGTTCGCGCGGCTGGTCAACGAGCGCCCGGTCGCCACCATCCGCGATCTGCTGAAGCTCAAGCCGGCCCCCGAACCGTTGCCGCTGGACGAGATCGAGCCGGTCGAGAGCCTGCTGCTGCGTTTCGACAGCGCCGGGATGTCGCTGGGCGCGCTGTCGCCCGAGGCGCACGAGGCGCTGGCCCAGGCGATGAACGAGACGGGCGGTCGTTCCAACTCCGGTGAAGGCGGCGAAGATCCGGCCCGTTACGGCACCATTCGCTCGTCGAAGATCAAGCAGATCGCCTCCGGGCGCTTCGGCGTGACGCCGGCCTATCTGGTCAACGCCGAGGTGTTGCAGATCAAGGTGGCTCAGGGCGCCAAGCCCGGCGAAGGGGGCCAGCTGCCGGGCGGCAAGGTCAACGAGATGATCGCGCGGCTGCGCTACGCCGTGCCCGGCGTGACGCTGATCTCGCCGCCGCCGCACCACGACATCTACTCGATCGAGGATCTGGCCCAGCTGATCTTCGATCTCAAGCAGGTCAACCCGAGCGCGCAGGTGTCGGTCAAGCTGGTATCCGAGCCGGGTATCGGCACCATCGCTACCGGCGTGGCCAAGGCCTACGCCGATCTGATCACGGTCTCCGGCTACGACGGCGGCACCGCGGCGAGCCCGATCACCTCGATCCGCCACGCCGGCAGCCCGTGGGAGCTGGGGCTGCCGGAGGTCCATCAGGCGCTGCGCATCAACGGCCTGCGCGACAAGATCCGGCTGCAGACCGATGGTGGGCTCAAGACCGGCCTCGACGTGGTCAAGGCAGCCATTCTGGGAGCGGAGAGTTTCGGCTTCGGCACCGCGCCGATGGTGGCGCTGGGCTGCAAGTATCTGAAGATCTGCCACCTCAACAACTGCGCCACCGGTGTCGCCACCCAGCATCAGGAGCTGCGCGACGAGCACTTCCGCGGCACGGTGGACATGGTTAAGCACTACTTCCGTTTCATCGCCGAGGAAGTGCGGGAACTGATGGCGCTGCTGGGCGTGCGGCAGCTGACCGATCTGATCGGGCGCACCGATCTGCTCGAGATGCTGGAAGGCGAGACGGCGGCACAGCGCAAGCTCGACCTGAGCCCGTTGCTTGCCAACGACTTCGTGCCCAAGGACGCGCCGCAGTTCTGCCAGGTCAGCCGCAACGTGCCCCATGACCCCGGCGCCAAGAATCAGGAAGTGTTCGACGCGCTGCTGCCGGCGATCGAATCGAAGTCCGGGGGCGAGTTCGAGTTCAAGATCACCAACTGCGATCGTTCGGTAGCGGCACGGGTCTCCGGCGAGATCGCCAAGCGCTACGGCGAAGCGGGCCTCGAGGACGCTCCGATCACGGCGCGCTTCACCGGTGTCGCAGGTCAGAGTTTCGGGGTGTGGAACGCGCGCGGGCTGAATCTGTATCTGGAAGGCGATGCCAACGATTATGTCGGCAAGGGCATGAACGGTGGCAAGGTGGTGATCGTGCCGCCCAAGGCCAGCCGTTTCCTGAGCCACGAGACCGCGATCATCGGCAATACGTGCCTGTACGGCGCCACCGATGGCAAGCTGTTCGCCGCGGGCATGGCCGGTGAGCGCTTCGGCGTGCGCAACTCCGGCACCCATGCGGTGATCGAGGGCGCCGGCGATCACTGCTGCGAGTACATGACCGGCGGTCTGGTCTGCGTGCTCGGCAAGACCGGGATCAACTTCGGTGCGGGCATGACCGGCGGCTTCGCCTACGTGCTCGACGAGGATCGCGGTTTCGTGGATCGCTACAACCACGAGCTGGTGGAAATTCATCGAATCAATACCGAATCGATGGAAGCCTATCGTCGTCATCTGCGCGAAGTGATTACCGAATACGTGGAAGAGACGGATTCGCCACGGGGGCATGCGATTCTCGAGGATTTCTCCGACTTCATCCGCCATTTCTGGCTGGTGAAGCCCAAGGCCGCAAGTCTCAACGGTTTGCTGGCCCAATCCAGGCGCCAGCCTGAGTAAGAGGCGGCGACGGCCCGAATGACCCGGGGTTCAGCCCCGGGGTGCGGGCATCAGCCGGAATCCTAGAGCGTCGTCGGCCCAGTGAGGAGAGAGAACATGGCAAACCGTTTGAGTAACGACTTTCAGTTCATCGATGTGGGGCGGCGCGATCCGCAGAAAAAGGATGCGCGCAGCCGGGCGAAGGAATTTGCCGAGATCTACGAGCCGTACAAGCCCAGCGAGGCGGCCAGCCAGGCCCACCGTTGCCTGCATTGCGGCAATCCTTACTGCGAGTGGAAGTGCCCGGTCCACAACTACATTCCCAACTGGCTCAAGCTGGTCAGCGAGGGCAACATCCTCGAGGCCGCGGAGATGTCGCACCGCACCAACTCGCTGCCGGAAGTCTGCGGCCGCGTCTGCCCGCAGGATCGTCTGTGCGAAGGCGACTGCACGCTGAACGACGGCTTCGGTGCCGTCACCATCGGCTCGGTGGAGAAGTACATCACCGATACCGCCTTTGCCATGGGCTGGCGTCCGGACATGTCCAACGTGACCATGACCGACAAGCGCGTGGCGGTGATCGGCGCAGGCCCGGCCGGGCTGGGGTGTGCCGATGTGCTGGTACGCAACGGCGTCAAGCCGGTGGTGTTCGATCGCTATCCGGAGATCGGCGGTCTGCTGACGTTCGGGATTCCCGAGTTCAAGCTCGAGAAGCACGTGATGGAGCGGCGCCGCGCGGTGTTCGAGGAGATGGGTATCGAGTTCCGACTCAATACCGAGATCGGTCGCGATATCACCTTCGAGCAGCTGAACGACGAATTCGACGCAGTCTTCCTCGGCATGGGCACCTACAAGTACATGGTCGGCGGTTTCCCCGGCGAGGAGATGGATGGCGTCTACAAGGCGCTCGACTTCCTGATCGCCAATGCCAACCATCATCTCGGCTTCGAGCAGGATTCGGTCGATTACGTATCGATGGCCGGCAAGCGCGTGGTGGTGCTGGGGGGTGGTGATACCGCCATGGACTGCAACCGCACCTCGATCCGCCAGGGGGCGACCAGCGTGACCTGCGCCTATCGCCGTGACGAGGAGAACATGCCGGGCTCCAAGCGCGAGGTGAAGAACGCGCGCGAGGAGGGCGTCGAGTTCCTGTTCAACCGCCAGCCGGTGGCGATCGTCGGTGAAGGCAAGGTCGAGGGCGTCAAGCTGGTGCGCACCCGCATGGGCGAACCGGACGACAAGGGTCGACGCAGTGCGGAAGTGGTGCCGGGCTCCGAGGAAATCCTGGCCTGCGACGCGGTGGTCATCGCCTTCGGCTTCCAGCCGAGCGAAATCGAGTGGTTCGATACACACCAGATCGAGGTCGACGAACGCGGCCGCGTGCTGGCACCGGAGATTCCGGCGCAGATGGAGCGCTTCGCCTATCAGACCAGCAACGAAAACGTGTTTGCCGGTGGTGATATGGTGCGCGGCTCCGACCTGGTGGTGACGGCGGTCTACGAAGGGCGCCAGGCGGCCGAAGGTATCCTCGATTATCTCAAGGTCTGAGACTTCCCGAGGCGATATCGGTCGATGACCGGCAGGCGCCGACGGTGCCGTTGGCGTTTGCCACTCAGGCGATCGATACCCTTGGGCGATGGTATAAAGCGCGATGAGCCTTTACAGTGGCGCGCTCGAAACGAACCGCAATTCTCAGAAAGGTCACATCATGATCAGGCTTGAACGCAACATTCTCGACCAGGCAAACACCCAACTGCGAGCGCTGGAAGATCATGTGCTGGATCAGGACGGCGGCCATCAGGCCATCATGATCAGTGGGCAGCTCAAGGCGCTGTTCTCACTCGCCAAATTGAATGACAGCGGGATGTCGGACGAGTGTGCAGGGATGCTCGAGGAGATCGAGCGTCGCGCCAAGATCCTGGCGGCCCGGCTGCCCGAATAGCACCATCGCTGAAGCCGGAGTGTCAGTCCGTCATCTCAGGCCAACATGTCAGAATGGATGTGCCGGGCCTGAAGGCAGCGGATAGGGAAAAGCGCCAATGGCCAGGGTTCATTCCCGCCGTTGGCGTTTTGGTGTCTGGAGTGCGCTGCTCGACGTGGTAGCGGCCGTTTTCCCCTTCATTTCATTCTGGAGAACAACAACGATGTCATCCTGGTTTCCCCGCTGGCGCCGCGTCGAAGCCGCTCGCCAAGGTGTGGTCGCGCCCGACGAGAGGTTGCCGGCGGCGCAGACATTGCTGATGGGAATTCAGCACGCCGTCGCCATGTTCGGCTCCACTGTGCTGGCGCCACTGCTGATGGGGTTCGATCCCAATCTGGCCATTCTGATGTCGGGGATCGGCACGCTATTGTTCTTCGTGGTGGTTGGCGGGCGGGTGCCCAGCTATCTGGGCTCGAGTTTTGCCTTCATCGGCGTGGTGATCGCGGCCACCGGATATGCCGGGAGCGGCGGCAATCCTTCGATCGGGCTGGCGCTGGGCGGCATCATTGCCTGTGGTGCGATCTATGCGCTGATCGGTCTCGTCGTGATGGCATCGGGGACGCGCTGGATCGAGTTCCTGCTGCCGCCGGTGGTGACCGGTGCGATCGTCATGACCATCGGGCTCAACCTGGCCCCGGTGGCGGTTTCCAGCGTGAAGGGCTCCAACTTCGATGCCGCGATGGCACTGGTGACCATTCTCTGCATCGGTCTGGCTGCGGTGCTGACTCGCGGCATGCTCCAGCGGCTGCTGATTCTGGTCGGATTGATGGCGGCCTACGCGATCTATGCGCTGGTCACCAATGGACTGGGCTGGGGCGCGCCGATCGATTTCTCGATCATCGAGAATGCCGCCTGGTTCGGCCTGCCCGCATTCACGGCGCCGACCTTCAGTCCGCAGGCGATGGTGCTGATCGCGCCGGTCGCGGTGATTCTGGTGGCGGAAAACCTCGGCCACATCAAGGCGGTGGGGGCGATGACCGGCCGCGATCTCGACCCCTACATCGGCCGGGCCTTTCTGGGCGACGGGCTGGCGACGATGGTGTCGGGGGCGTCCGGCGGCACCGGCGTGACCACCTATGCCGAAAATATCGGTGTGATGGCGGTGACGCGGGTCTACTCGACGCTGATCTTCGTCGCGGCCGCCGAATTTGCCATTCTGCTCGGGTTCTCGCCGCGTTTCGGCGCGCTGATCCAGACGATCCCCGGGCCGGTGCTGGCCGGCGCCTCGATCGTGGTGTTCGGTCTGATCGCGGTAGCCGGCGCCCGCATCTGGATCCAGAACGAGGTCGACCTGGGTGACAACACCAATCTGATCGTCGCGGCGGTGACGCTGGTGCTGGGGGCAGGCAACTTCTCGATCGCCGTCGGCGACTTCACCCTCGATGGGATCGGCACCGCCACCTTCGGCGCGATCCTTCTGCATCTCGTCCTGCGTCATGGTGCCGGTTGCCGATGGCACGATTGATTGCCGGGTTCGCGGTCCGGCCTTGCAGTTAGGCTTGATGCCCGCGGGTCAATGCTCAGGAGTTGATGCCGGCGCCGAACTAGCGCTTCGCTTTGCGCGCGTTGGACGTTAGTCTGGGGTGACGGTGCCAGCCAGTCCGTGGTCGTCACCCTGTCAATGCTGAATCATACCGATCGTGCCCGAGATAGAGCCCCCAATGAGTGAGCCGCAGCCCAGCGACATATGCGCCGACGAAGACACTTCCGCGGAGAAGTCGATCGCCATGACACGCGAGGTGCTGGAGCAGGATCTGATTCGTCGTCACTTCGAACATGTCTATCCCGAGGTGGCGTTGAAGAGCCATCAGGAGCTTCGCAGCTCCATCCACCACGTTCTGGACACGGCGCCGCCTGGCGTAAGCATCAGTGACGGTGTCTATCTGTTCGCCTACGGTTCGTTGATCTGGAATCCGTGTGTCGAGGTTGCCGAACGTCATACCTGCCGACTGTACGGTTATCATCGCGATTTCTGCCTCAAGCTCGATCATGGCCGCGGTACGCCTGAAACCCCGGGGCTGATGCTGGCCTTGGCGCCGGGCGGCTCTTGCCATGGCGTTGCGCTGCGTGTACCCGGCGACAATCTGGAGCGGGAGCTGACGCTGGTGTGGCGACGCGAGATGCTGACCGGCGCCTATCGACCGCGCTGGATCAAGCTGAAGACGGACGTCGGCCCGATCTGGGGCGTCGCCTTCGTGATCAATCCGCATCACGACCGCTATATCGGTCGCCAGTCCGACGAGACGGTGGTGCACCTGTTGCGTACCGGCCGCGGCGTGCTGGGATCGTGCCGCGAATATCTCGACAATACGGTGGGCGACCTCCATGCGCTCGGCATCCGGGATCGTCGGCTGGAGTCGCTGCAGCGCGCCGTGGCGGATTGATCGGTCTCCTCGGCACGTCGACCGCGCGATCCAAAATTGAGCCTTTCGAACGACTCTGGTAATCTGACGTCCCATCCTGGCCCGACTTTCTCCCCCGGGTCTTTTCTCACGAGCTTTACGACCACGATTCGACAGGTTTTCCATGACACGATATATCTTCGTGACCGGCGGCGTTGTGTCCTCTCTGGGCAAGGGTATTGCATCCGCCTCGCTGGCGGCGATCCTCGAGGCCCGCGGCCTCAAGGTCACCATCCTCAAACTGGATCCGTACATCAACGTCGATCCGGGCACCATGAGTCCGTTTCAGCATGGCGAAGTATTCGTCACCGAGGATGGCGCGGAAACCGATCTCGACCTGGGACATTACGAGCGCTTCATCCGTACCAAGATGACCCAGAGCAACAACTTCACCACCGGTCGGGTCTACGAGCACGTGCTGCGCAAGGAGCGCCGTGGCGATTATCTCGGCGGCACGGTGCAGGTCATCCCGCACATCACCGACGAGATCAAGCACCGTGTGATCAAGGGGGGAGAAGGTTACGACGTGGCGCTGGTCGAGATCGGCGGCACCGTGGGCGACATCGAATCGCTGCCGTTTCTGGAGTCCATCCGTCAGCTGCGGAGCGAAGTCGGGGCCAACCGGGCGCTGTTCATGCACCTGACGCTGGTGCCCTACATCAAGACCGCCGGCGAGACCAAGACCAAGCCGACCCAGCACAGCGTCAAGGAGCTGCGTTCGATCGGGATCCAGCCGGACATCCTGATCTGCCGCAGCGAAGTCGAGCTCGAGGAGAGCGAGCGGCGCAAGATCGCGCTGTTTACCAATGTCGAAGAGCGTGCGGTCATCCCGCTGCAGGATGCCGACACTATCTATCGCATTCCGCTGATGCTGCACGAGCAGGGGCTCGACGATATCGTCTGCGACAAGTTCCGTCTCGAGGCGCCGCAGGCGGATCTCGCCGAATGGATCCACGTCCTCGACGCCAAGCTCAATCCGCTCAAGACGATCAATATCGCCATGGTCGGCAAGTACATGGAGCTGCTCGACGCCTACAAGTCGCTCAACGAGGCGCTGATTCACGCCGGCATCCAGACCCGCGTGAAGGTCAACGTCGAGTATATCGACGCCGAACTGATCGAGCGTCACGGCACCGAGCGCCTGGCTGGGAAGGATGCGATTCTGGTGCCGGGCGGTTTCGGTGAGCGCGGCGTGGAAGGCAAGATTCAGGCCGCCCGTTTCGCCCGCGAGAACGACGTTCCCTATCTCGGCATCTGTCTCGGCATGCAGGTGGCGGTGATCGAGTTCGCGCGCCACGTGGCGGGTTGGGAAGACGCCAACTCCACCGAGTTCACTCGCGAGACCCAGCATCCGGTGGTCGGCCTGATTACCGAGTGGATCAACCCGGAAGGGCAGATCGAGCTGCGTGACGAAGCTTCCGATCTGGGTGGCACCATGCGTCTCGGCGGGCAGGAGTGCCGACTCAAGCCGGGTTCCAGAGCGCATGAGGTGTACGGGCTGGATACGATCACCGAGCGTCATCGGCATCGTTTCGAGGTCAACGAGCAGTTCGTCGAGCAACTCGAGGCGGCCGGTCTCATCGTGTCGGGCAAGAGCGGCGATCAGTCGCTGGTCGAGATGATCGAACTGCCGGATCACCCCTGGTTCGTGGCGTGTCAGTTCCATCCCGAGTTCACTTCGACGCCGCGCGACGGGCATCCGCTGTTCACCGGTTTCGTCAATGCGGCGCTGGAGCACAAGGCGCAACGCCAGCGTCAGCATGGCATGGCGCATCAGGAGTGATCGAATGACCTGGCGGGGGATGAAGCGATTCATCCCCCGCTGTCGTTGGAGACGCTGGACCTGGGATCCCTGCGCTGGCTAAGCTCCAGAACTGCTGACATGATGGAATCACCACGCCCGCAACTGCACGCCAAGGAACGGGCGTTTCACCCTCGATCATTGATTTTTCAACCGACAGGACGACGTAACATGGCTGAGATCGTTGATATCCGCGCCCTCGAAGTGCTCGATTCCCGCGGCAACCCCACCGTTCAGGCTCAGGTCACCCTGAGTGGCGGTATTACCGGCAGCGCCTGCGCGCCCAGCGGTGCTTCCACCGGTTCGCGTGAAGCGCTGGAACTGCGTGACGGAGACAAGTCACGCTACCTCGGCAAGGGCGTGTTGAAGGCCGTCGATGCCGTCAACGGTAAGATTCGCGAGCGGCTGATGGGAATGGATGCCAGCGATCAGCGCGCCCTCGATGACGCCATGCTGGCCCTGGATGGCACCGACAACAAGGCCAGTCTTGGCGCCAATGCGATTCTCGCGGTGTCGCTGGCCGCGGCCAAGGCCGCGGCGACCGAGAAAGGCGTGCCGCTCTACGCTCACATCGCCGAGCTTTATGGCCAGCCGGGTCAGTACATCATGCCGGTGCCGATGATGAACATCATCAACGGCGGCGAGCATGCCGACAACAACGTCGATATTCAGGAATTCATGGTCCAGCCGGTCGGCGCACCCAACTTCCGTGAAGCGCTGCGCATGGGTGCCGAGATCTTCCACTCGCTGAAGAAAGTGCTGACGGCCAAGGGGCTGTCCACCTCGGTGGGCGACGAGGGCGGCTTCGCGCCGAACCTGGCGTCCAACGCCGAAGCGCTGGCGGTGATCAAGCAGGCGGTCAGTGATGCCGGCTACACGCTGGGCGACGACGTCACGCTGGCGCTCGACTGCGCTGCCAGTGAGTTCTTCAAGGATGGCGTCTACGATCTTGCTGGTGAAGGCAAGCAGTACGACGCCGCCGGCTTCACCGACTATCTGGCGGATCTCTGCGATCAGTATCCGATCGTCTCGATCGAAGATGCCATGGACGAGTCGGACTGGGACGGCTGGAAGGCACTGACCGAGAAACTGGGCGACAAGATTCAACTGGTCGGGGACGATCTGTTCGTCACCAACACCAGAATCCTCAAGCGCGGTATCGACGAGAAGATCGGCAACTCGATTCTGATCAAGTTCAACCAGATCGGTTCGCTCTCCGAGACGCTGGATGCGATCCGGATGGCGCAGGATGCCGGTTTCACCGCGGTCATCTCCCACCGCAGCGGCGAGACCGAAGACACCACCATCGCCGATCTCGCCGTGGGTACCGCCGCCGGCCAGATCAAGACCGGTTCGCTGTGCCGCTCCGACCGTGTCGCCAAATACAACCGCCTGCTGGTGATCGAGCAGGAGCTGGGTGACAAGGCGAGCTACCCGGGGTTGAAGGCCATCAAGGGGCAGTAAGATCGCTGCAGATCGATAAACCAGGAAGGCCGCTCATCGAGCGGCCTTCCTGCGTTCTTCGGCAGCGAGCGTCCGATTTGCGTAATAGCAAATCAGCGTTCGAGCAGCTCGATCTTGTTGGGCTTGCCGTCCCACGCCTTGGCATCTTCCGGCGGATCCTTCTGCTCGGCAATGTTCGGCCACACTTCGGCGAGCTCGGCGTTGAGCTCGATGAACTGCTGCTGGCCTTCAGGCAGTTCGTCCTCGGAGAAAATCGCCTCCGCAGGGCACTCCGGTTCGCATAGCGCGCAGTCGATGCACTCGTCGGGATGGATGACGAGGAAGTTGGGGCCCTCGTAGAAACAGTCCACCGGGCAGACTTCGACGCAGTCGGTGTATTTGCACTTGATGCAGTTCTCGGTGACGACGAACGTCATGGGTGTTCTCTCCTGATTGACGGCCCGGTCATGGCTTCTTTATCACGGCTTCTTTTATTACGGCTTCGTGTCACAGCCCATTGTCGCGTCCAGGCGGAAGAGGAAGACGTTCTCGAATCCATCGTTTCCACGGCGCCGCCGCACGCTACTCGAATGGCGCCATATTCTAGGCGGCGGGCACCGGCTCGGGCAAGCCGCTACCTGGAACATCGAGGAATGGCGTTATAGCTTCCGTGTGTCTCAACGCTGATCGCGCCAGGCATAGAGCAGGTCCAGCGCCGCCCGGGGCGTCAGCGAGTCGACGTCGAGGGATTCCAGCGCTTCCAGTACCGGATGCGGGACCGCGGCAAACATGTCTGCCTGCTGAGGCCTGGCGGGTTGAGCGCGTGCGTCATTCGCGACAGGCATGGCCGTGGGCTGCTCAAGACTGGCCAGCTTGTCGCGCGCTCGCGCGATCACGCTCTGCGGCACGCCGGCGAGCTGGGCGACCTGCAGGCCGTAGCTCTGGCTGGCAGGGCCCTCCTCGACACGGTGCATGAAGACGATACCGTCCTTGTGCTCGGCTGCCGTCAGGTGCACGTTGGCTACCGTTTCCTGCTGTTCGGCCAGCGCGGTCATCTCGAAATAGTGGGTGGCGAACAGCGTGAAGGCGCGCCGGTTAGCCAGGTGTTCGGCGCTGGCCCAGGCGAGTGACAGGCCATCGAAGGTGCTGGTGCCGCGGCCTATCTCGTCCATCAGCACCAGGCTCTCGGCGGTAGCGTTATGGAGAATGCTGGCGGTTTCGGTCATCTCCACCATGAAGGTGGAGCGCCCGCCGGCCAAATCGTCGCTGGAGCCGATACGCGTGAAGATACGATCCACCGGGCCGATTTCGGCACTGTCCGCCGGCACGAAGCTGCCGGTGTGCGAGAGCAGGGCGATCAATGCTGCCTGTCTCATGTAGGTAGACTTGCCGCCCATGTTGGGACCGGTGATCACCAGCATGCGGCGATCCTCGTCGAGCACGAGATCGTTGGGCACGAACGGATGCTGGCTGACATGCTCCACGACCGGGTGGCGGCCGCCGATGAGTTTGAATCCGGGGGTCTCCGACAGCTGCGGGCGCACGAATTCGAGATGTTGGGCACGCTCGGCGAAGGCACAGAGGACATCCAGCGCCGCTAGCGAGCGCCCGGTGGCCTGCAGCGCATCGAGATCGGCATTGAGTGTGTCGATCAGGCTTTCGTAAAGCAGTTTTTCTCGCGCCAGCGCGCGGGATTTGGCGGATAGCGCCTTGTCCTCGAACTCCTTGAGTTCGGGGATGATGAAGCGCTCGGCATTCTTCAGCGTCTGGCGGCGGATGTAGTCCGCCGGCACGTCCCGCGCCTGGGCGCGGGGAATTTCGATGTAGTAGCCATGAACCCGGTTATAGCCGACCTTGAGGCCAGCCAGGCCGGAGCGCTCGCGCTCGCGCACCTCGAGCTGGACCAGATACTCGCCGGCGTGCTCGGCCAGACCGCGATACTCGTCGAGCTCGGCGTCGAACCCTTCACGAATGACGCCACCCTCCCGAATCACCACCGGCGGATTGTCGATCATCGCTCGTGTCAGCGTCTCGGCCAGCTCAGGGTAGGGCCGGATGTGGCGAGCGAGATCGTTCAGTGCACTGTCGCCCTCGATCCGCTGCAGTTCGCTCTCCAGCGTCGGCAATACGTTGAGCGCATCACGCAGGCGGGCCAGATCGCGCGGGCGGGCACTGCGCAGGGCCACGCGGGCGAGGATCCGCTCGACGTCACCGACCTCGCCGAGCGGTTCGCGGACCAGCAGATACCGGTCATCATCCAGCAGCAGCTGCACGGCTGCCTGACGTCCGCCGATCTGGGTGCGGTCCCGTAGCGGCCGATTGAGCCAGCGCTTGAGCAGACGCGACCCCATTGGTGTCACGCTGGTGTCGAGCACGCTGGCCAAGGTGTTGTCGCTGCCGCCGCCGAGGTTGATGTCGATCTCGAGGTTGCGCCGACTGGCGGCATCGATCACCACGGCGTCGTCACGGTTCTCGACGCCCAGCGCCGTGACATGTGGCAGACGCGAGCGCTGGGTATCCCGGGCGTAATCGATCAGCACACCGGCCGCGATCAGCGCGGATTCGAGATGCGTGCAGCCGAAGCCTCTGAGATCGGCGACCTCGAACTGATCGCACAGCAGCCGGGTGGCGGTCGCCAGATCGAAGTGCCAGTCGTTCTGGCGGCGCAGGCCGGACCGCGAGGCCAGCGACGGTGACAGATCGAGACTCTCGGCCGCGAGCAGCTCCGCGGGTTGCAGACGATGGATCTCGGCCAGCATGTCGGCTTCGCCATCGACCTCGAGCAGACTGAAACGACCGCTGGAGAGCTCGAGCCAGGCAATTCCCCAGCGCTCGCCGGCCTGGTGCAGCGCTACCAGCAGGTTGTCGCGGCCGGCATCCAGCAGTGCCTCGTCGTGCAGCGTGCCCGGCGTGACGATACGCACGACGCGACGTTCGACCGGGCCCTTGGATGTGCTCGGATCGCCGATCTGTTCGCAGATCGCCACCGATTCGCCGGACTTGACCAGCCGTGCCAGGTAGGACTCGGCGCTATGGTAGGGAATCCCGGCCATGGGAATGGGTTTGCCTCCCGACTGGCCGCGCGCCGTCAGCGTGATATCGAGCAGCCGCGATGCCCGCTTGGCGTCATCGAAGAACAGCTCGTAAAAATCACCCATGCGGTAGAACAGCAGGACATCCGGATGTTCACGCTTGATGTTGAGGTATTGCGCCATCATCGGCGTATGCTGGGTGCTCTTGCTGGCGGCCGCGTCCTGCATGGCTTTCAGGGTTACTCCGTTTTTCTGTGGGGCATCAATGGGGCAAAAGCGCCGCGTTTCTGCATCTCGATCCAGATGCGTTCCGCTTCGGACTGGCTCTCGGTGTCGATCCATTTCGCGTAGACCTTCACCAGCATCGAGTAGTCCTTGTGCCCCATCTGCTTTGCGATGAATGCGAGGTTACCATGGGCAGTGAGCGACCAGCACGCGAACGTGTGGCGAGTCTGGTAGGGCCGACGACGGCGCACCCCGGCGCGGCGCATGATGTTGTGAATCTTCTTGTTCCAGCTATGCGGATTGAAGAAGGGGTGAATGTTTACCTGCCTCGCCTGGATCGTCGGCGATAACAGAGGGGCCACGGTCTCCTGCCGGTTTTGGTGGCGGTTGAGCGCGACGATGATCTCGAGCGGTGCAATGTCCGCGGTCATCTCGAGTAGCGCCTTGCATGCCTCCAGTGCTGGCGGTAGCAGCCAGATGACACGGTCGCGGCTGGTCTTCGTCTTTGGCACCTTGAACATGCGGTGCTTCTGGACCGATCGGCGGACGGTCAGGCAGCCCTGGGCGATGTCGACGTCCTCTCTCGCCAGCCCGCAGAGCTCGCCCGGGCGAAGACCGGTGTAGATGGCCAGCGTCACGGCGGCACGATCCTGCAGGTGTAGGCAGCCGTCACCGATGAGCGCGCCGAATTCATCGTGAGTGAACGGGTCGGGGTCGACATCCTCGGCCTTGATGCGCTCGCACGCTGGGGATAGGTCGCTGGCGGTGTACTCGTTCTGGTGGCACCAGCTAAGCCAGCCGGCGGCCACGGCCAGGTAGTGATTGGCGGTAGACACCTGCCGGGTCGCGGCGAACTCCCCGCGCATCAACTGGATATCCTCGGGCATCAGTGTCGTCGTCAGCACGCTGGCGCCCAGTGCCTCGACAACCATGTCGATGGCGGTCTGGTACCGGCTTGCGGTCTCGTCCGTGATGTCGATGCTCTTGAGCTTCATGTAGCGCTCTGCTGACTCATCGACTCTCAGGTTACGATTCGACTTCGCCATGCCTTTGGCGTTCTCGGACTCCGGGAACCAGTCGGCATAGTTGAATGTGCCGACCTTGATCGCATGGGTGATCGACGCCCGCAGGCCGACGGCGTGCTTGATGTTCGACTTGGTTGGCTCGAGGCCGAGCGTCTCCCGCCAACGCTTGTTCCGCCACATGAACCAGATGCGCAGGCTCGGGCCGTGTAGCTCGACACCGGAAGTATTCGCGAGAAGCTCGGCAATGGCCGGACTCAGGCGCTGAGCGGACGGCTTTCTACCCACCGGTCAATCTCCTCGACATTGAAAAAAATCCTTCCGTCCGGTGCCTTGCGCCAGATACGACCTTCCGACCAGATGCCATCCTTCCGCTTGTGCTCCACGGCGTCCTCACTGTAGCCGAAGAGCTCAACCACTCGGTTCTTGAGTACCCATCGATTCCTGGCCATCTCAACCTCCTCTCAGGCGCTTGCGGTGCGCCATGTCTTCGTCACGCTGCCGCTCCTGCTGTCGTTCCTGCTCGGCGGCGAGCGCTTCTCGGACCCCAGGCGTATGCAGTAGCTGGCGGTAATGTTGGCGGGCGCCTTCGAGTTCCTTTGCGAGCCGGTCACGTTGTCGGCGCAGTATCGGTTGGCTCTCGTGAGCTGGCAGCGCCTCGCCGTCTTCGCCGACCAAGCCGGTTCCGTCACACATGGCACAGGGCCCTGTGCCGAACATGCCTCGCCACTCGCCGGATCCGTTGCATTGCGGGCAGTTCTCGGTGGTCGGCTCTTGCCAGTGGAGAGGGCGGGACTTAGCCATCGGCGCCCTCGGTGGCTGCATACCCAAGCGCTGCCGCATCTTCGGTCGAGATGAAGCAATAGGTCCCGCCATCGCAGCCATATTCGATGCAGTCACGGCGCCTGCACTGCCTTCGCCATCCGCTGCCACCGCAAAGCTCGCAGTCTGCGCCAGTATGCCGGTGGCACTTTTGGAGCCGCTCTGGCTCGCCTTCGTCGTCCTGTACCGTCATGAGTCACTCTCCTGGCTTCGGCAGTAGCGGCGGCATGTGGCCGCTCTGGTAGGCGTCTTTGACTTGCGGGAGCATCCAGCCGCCGACCGTGCCGCCGTTGGGCAGAACGATGTGGGCGAGGAACTCCTCCTCGAACATGGTGATGCCGGACTCGACCGCCTCGAGCTTGGCCTTGATGACCAGGGCAAGCGCTCGCCAGCGCTGGCGGCAGGCCTGTTCCCATGCCTTGGCGGCTTGGGCGGGCGCTCTGTCGCGCCCGGTCTCGGTCTTCACGAACTCCTCGGCGTTTCGCTCCGGCATCTGCAGGTCGAAGCGGATCCGGCGGCCGTGCATATGGAAAGCCAGCACCGCGGTGCCGCCATCCCAGCCATACATGAAGCCATCGGCGCCGTAGCGGGAAAGCGTCTGCTCGATCTCTGCGCGGCTGCGCTCGCTAGAGACCGAGGTGTTTTCGGCGTATCTCGCCATTGGGCCTCCTTACGCCGCGACCGTCTCGGCGGGCGCCGGCATGAATTTGCGTTCGTGGGTGAAGTTGGCTTCGACCAGCGCGCGGGCGAGTGGCGGGCAGACGCTGTTGCCGATCAGACGCACCTGGGTGTGTTTCGGTACCGGTCGACCGTCCACCTCTCCGAATCGGTAGTGTTCGGGGAATCCTTGGGCGGCTGCCAGTTCGTGCGGCTGCAGCATGCGCATGCCGATGTCGGTGATGACGTACTGCTCGCCTTCGATCATGACGGTCACCAGTTGGAACCGGTCTTTCGTCGTGATCGTCGGTGACGGGGCGTTGAGGTCTCGCCCAGTCTCGCCGGACCCGCTGCCGTAGTAGGGCGCCAGGAAGGCGGCCACGGCTGCAGCGTGGGTGCCACCGGCGCAGACGGTGGGCATCGGCTCGCGGACGTCCCGACCGCCGCGCTCGCTGCCCTTGAGGTTGACCATGCTGGCCGCGACCAGGGCGTTGTGATCGGTGGCGGTGACTGTCGGTACCGGGTTCGTCAGGCTGTCACCGACGACGCCGGTGAAGTGCTTGGCGAGGAACGCTGAGACCAGAGCGCTCTTGCCACCACCGCCCGCCGTGATCGTGCCCAGTGGCTCATCGGCGCCGTGACCAATACTGGCGCCGAATTGGCGGGAGATAGTCGGCGCCACTACTGCGAAGCCTGGCGGTGTGGTCATCGTCTGCAGCGGCTCGCCAAGGCCTTGGCCGCGAAAGGCGTTGTACCAGGATGCGGTGTGATTGCACTTCACGATGAACGGGTCGCCGCTTTCGACGACGTATCGCATGACACCTTTGGCGATGCGCTTCATCGTGTTTTCGGCGAGTTCCCGCTTGCGCCCGAAAATTGAGGGGCAGGGGATCGACCAGTCGATGCACTCGGTTGCGGCTCGATATGCCGGCATCTTGCCGCGCTGGACCGCTGGCGACTTCGGGTCGCCGTGGGTGGGCTTGGGCCAGCTGATTGGCAACCCGTCGCGGCGGCCGATCAGGAACAGCCGCTTCCGGATCGTTGGCGTGCCGTAGTCGCAGGCTCTCAGAATGCGCCAATCGACGTCGTAGCCATGGCGCTTGAGCGCCCGGACGAATCCCCGGAACGTCTGTCCCTTGCGTGCTGGGTCCGGTACTAGCTGATCCTTGGCGTTCTTGATCAGCGGTCCCCAGTCGAGGAACTCTTCGACGTTCTCAAGGATGATCACGCGGGGCTTTACTCGAGCTGCCCATCGAGCGCCGACCCACGCCAGACCGCGCACCGATTTTGATACCGGCCGCCCGCCTTTGGCTTTCGAATGGTGCCGGCAGTCTGGCGAAAACCACGCCAGGCCGACCGGCTGGCCCTTTGTCGCTTCATCCGGGTTGATGTCCCAAACATCCGCAACGGAATGATCGGTGCCGGGATGGTTGGCGGTGTGCGTGGCAATCGCTGCGGCGTCGTGATTGATCGCAAGATCGACAGGCCGCCCCAGCGCTTGCTCGATGCCCTCGCTGGCACCGCCGCCGCCGGCGAAGTTATCGACGACCAGCTCGTGGCCGAAGCACAGATTCAGATTCATAAGCAGTCCTAAAAAAGTGCAAACTTGGAGAGGCTGATTTGCTAAGTTGCTATCGAAACTACCCCTAGGAGGAGATAAGAGATGTCAGACGAATACAGGCAGCGGATCGGTATCCCCGAAGACGATGAATTTGTTCAGATCGATACTTGGTCTAAACAGAAGCGAGGTTGTGATACCGACTACTACGTATACGAACAACGCACCCTCGATGGGGAAGTTGTAGCTCGGTATGAAGTTGAAGATGAGATGGTTATCTATCCCCCACAAAACCGCACAATCCGGCATCGCAAGTTGTAGTGGCCTCGCCACCCAGCCACTCGATCAACTGGTCGGTGAAGGTGCCGAGGGGGGCGGTCATGAGGGCGAAGTCGGTTTCGAGGCTCACCACCGGGTCGTCGCCGTCGTCGGCCTGGCTGGCTTCGTCTAGCAGCGCGTCGTCGAACTGCAAGGACTTAAGCGCGAGGTCGTCATGTAGCACGGCGCGAAGCTGGCCTTCGCTGCCAAGGCTCAGGCGGGACACCTGGCGGCCACCTTCGAGCAGGCTCTGCATCTCCTCGCTGTCGAGGTCGACGGCGCGGGCGCCGATCACGCCGTCGTCCTCGGCGGCGCGTAGCTCGACGCGATCACCTAGCAGCAGGCTGGCGGGGCGTTGGCCGGGATCGGATAGCCAGGCCGTCATGCCACGCCGGGGCGGCGTCTTGGTGGCCAGCGGTGTGACCTTGAGCGAGCCCAGCGTCTGGCGGAGCAGGTCGAGCACTTCCTCGGCGCGCTTGCGGCTGGAGGCGTTGATGCCGATCAGGTTGCGGGTGGTGTCCCACCAGAGCTCGACACGCTGTGACTGGGTGAAGGCCTGGGGCAGCAGTTCCTCGAGTACCTGCTCCTTGAGCAGCTGGCGCTCACGGCGGGATAGCGGCTGGCCTTCGGCGATCTCTCTTGCCTCGGCGCGTTCGGCCACTTCCTCGTTGACCACGGCGGCGGGGAGCAGGCGCTCCTGGCGCATCATGGCGATCAGGCGGTGGCCTTGGATCTCGTGGACGCGGACCTGACTGCGATTGCTTGCCGGTGCCGTCCAGCCGACGCGTCGCATCTCTCGCGGCGACACGGGGCGGAAGGCGAATTCGGCCAGGGCGGCTTCGAGGTCTTCGAGTGCGATCGCTTGGGCGTCGTGCTGGCGGTAGGGGTGAAGGTGTTTGAACCACATGGTTAGGCCTCCTCGACGTCGATCTGGACGCCAGGCTTTCGTGCAAAGTGCGTCGGCTCGATCACGCGGTATTCCCAGCAATCGTGTTGACCGCACCAAACCGCGCCGACCCAACCTTGGTCGTCCTGCCAGTGGCCTGCGACGATTCCGGTAGGATTAAAGTCTGGATCGACAAGGTCCGGGCCGTGGAGCAGGTACTCCCCGTCATACTTTTCAGCCTCTTCGATGGTGCGCCATTCAACGAGCCGCACGATCGCAGGATCAGTGCCGCTTGCTCGGTCCAGTCGCTCGATTTCGGCAAGCAGAAGAGCGGCGGCTTTCACCAGGTTGCGTCTTGGCGACGTGGATGGTTTCCACCAAGCATTCTCGAAAGGCCAGACTGCTGGAGGGGTTTCCGGCAAGGCGTGGCCGGTCACCTGTACGCAAGCGCCCCAGGCGTAGGTGCTGGCAGCCGCTGCGAGATCGCCGTCGGTGTGAGTATCGTCGTGTTCCGGTGTCCAGCCTTCGGCGTCGACCTGGCGCTGGCGTTCGTTGAATACGTCGAGCAGTGCTTTCATCGCGTTGGTCCTCGTCTGTCGATCAGGCAAACAGCCGCCGGTCTTCGTCTACCGGGTAAGCTGGGTTGTGGTAGCACCAGAGCGAGCCGCGCCGATGCGGGAAGTGGTAGCCGTCGCAGCGGCAGGTATCGCGGCGCCAAGGTTTCGAGTCGGCCCACTTGTCGATCCGGAGAGTGTTCCGGCGGCCGCACCTGGTGCACACGGGGCCGATCACGTACTCGTCTGGATGCCTGGGCTTCGTCTGACGGGCACCGCATATACGGCAGCGGCAATGCCGTCGAACGGGTAGATAGACCTGCATGGCTGCCTCCGGTAGCGGGCAGCACAAAGGCCAGCGCCCGGCATGTCAGGCGCTCGCTGTTGTGCTGGTGGGCGGTGGTTAGCGGCGGATGGTGTCGATCACGCCTTGGTCGCGAAGGGCGAACATCGCGTTCATATCGTCTGGGGTGGCGCGGTCGATAAGTTGCCCGCCTCGGCACCACCAGGTGCGCGGTGTGCTGACGATGTGCTCGCCGTCCTTCATTCTCGCGAGGACATGAGCGATGCGGCCCTGCTGGCGGCGACTGGCCAGCTCCAGTGCGCGTGCAGTGTTGAGCTCGATTTCTAGCCCGGCGAGCCGCTGCTGGGCGTCGGCGATGGTCTGGCGCTGGGCCGTGATCGCGTGCTCAATCACGTATGTGGATCGGTGCATATGGCCTCCGTCAAAAAGAGCCCGGCACGGGGCCGGGCGAAGTACGCAGGGGAATTGGTGCCGGTCAGCCCCGGCTGCTCACCACTACGCAGGTGACGCGTGCCCACTATCACCACAACAGCGGGATTTGATTACCAATCGGCTGTGGTAACTTTGTGTTTCACCACAACAGCTGAGGTAAATCTGATGAGACAGAAATCTGGCGCGTTATCGTGTATTGAGAAGCTCGATAACGACTTGGAAAACATGCTTGCTTTGATAGAGCACGTCGACCCAACAATCAGAGGCAAGATCGCTGGCTACCACTTGCAAATGACCACAGCGATCAAGGATCTAGATCGCCGGCTCAGCCACCTTGAAGAATCTCAGTCGAAGTAAACAAACCGTTTGGAGCCATCCGAGGAAAAGGGTTGGCTCCCATCTCCCGATGCCTCCGCCACAGCATTCATCACTTTGCTCGAGGCCTCATCTCGTTTATTTCTGCAATCCTTGAGTCGCTGAGAGGCAAGTTTGTAATCTGCGTCGGCCTTAAGCCATCTTCGGTAGAGTTCCGCTATTCGCTCTGATGTCATTATCTTCATCCCGTAGTTTCTAACCGGATATGGAGACCGGTTGCGTTGGACAGATCCCGGTTACAGCGTCCGGGGCACTTGCGCGGGCTTGGCTGTCGCCCTGTGCTGTGTGATGCAGAGGCATCGGGAAGAAGAGGGAACCTGACAGCAATCGGCGCGATGGGTCCGGCCGTTCCCATTGCTCTCGCACCCTGTTCAGCTTTTTTCACGGGCCGCCCTCTTCCCGATACTCCCGCATCGATAAGCCGTCTCCACCGGGACGCTACGCCCGCTTACTTCCCGGCCGCTCCGTTCTGGTATTGGCCGGATATACCGGCCCAGCCGATTTCCGGGTCTTCCTCTCGCGTGCGGTGCAGCTCGCTTGAGCACGGAGACGGCTTATCGATGGCCAGCGGATTACGCACCGCTGGCACTGCATGGGGTCCGAGTTGTTAAAGAGCTACTGCATCAGGCAGCGCCCGGCAGGCGCTCTCGGATGTAGGCCGCCATCCGCTGGCGGCTGCGTCGTTCAATTGCTGGCGTAGGCGCTGCCGTCGACCGGTGAGAGCACCGGGGAGCAGACCTCGGCGGCGATGCCGTCGTAATCCGGATGGCCGTAGCGGCGGCTGGGTGCCACACCGCGGGCGGCTTCGGCGTTCCAGGTGGCGACGCTTTCGCAGTACTGCGCTTGCTGCATGAGCTGCACCTCGTAGTCGCTCGGGCCTAGCAGATCGGTAGAGGCGGCGACGAGTACCGCAGCGGTCGCGGCCAGCCCGACGACGCCCGCCAACGGGCTGGTGATCAGTTGGCGCATGAGGTGTTCTCCTTTTGGCGCTTGTGGGTGATAGCGGTCATCCGGATCTGGTCGGCCATCCACGCCTTGGCGTTTCCCTCGCGGCCGTAGCAGCGATCCATGATCACGATCAGGCGGTTCTTGCTGGGCACGTAGAACGCGGGGCGGTAGCCGGTGCTCGACGTGCCGTTCTCGCGAGGCCGAGCGAGGTACTCGGTGGCGACATCCGGCACGCCATCGGTGCAGATGTGCTCGTCGTAGGCGGCTGTTACCTGGTGTGCCGGGTAGCAGAAGGTGGTGGCGTCGATCATGGCTGGCGGCCTCACTTCAACCGGATGAATGTGCCCAGCGACTCGCCGGGGCCGATGGTGTGGGCTTCCATGCTGATGACGTCGCCCTGCTTAGCCTGCCGAACGATGACGCGCACTTCGTAGCGTCCGCCGCTCTTCAATGCCTGGCGTGCCTTTGCGGGTACGTCGTCTTGCTTGAGCCGGTCGCCGAGTGCCTGGAAGGCTTCTTCGATGGTGTTGATCGCCATGGGGTTAGCCTCAGGTCTCGTAACGTGAGTAGGTGGTAGAGCGGGTCGTGCGAACACGTGGAAGGCGCGCGCTGTGATCGAGGCTGTGCAGGCTGATCGAGATGACCAGCAGCAGGCAGATCCAGCCTTGAAGGATCGACTTGGCGACCAGGTGCGTGACGTTCCGCGCTTCGACTCGCTCACAGGCCAGAACCACATGGCGCCGCACCGTGCCGACCGAACGATGCATCGTGTTGGCGACCTGCTCGGCGGTGTTGCCCTGAGCCAGCAAACTGACAATCTCGGTTTGGCGCTTGGTGAGGTTCATGTCGATGCCTGAATTTCAGTTGATGTACATAAAACTACTGTGATCTATGTAATACGTCAACACGATTATTGAAATAGCAGGCATAAAAAATGCCGGCGTGTGGCCGGCATGGAAGTGGGAAACGAATCAGGAAGGTGTGGGGTGACGGTTTATGAGGCGTCCGCGCATTGGGCGAGCGCTTCAATCACTTCGTCAGAAACCGGCGGGTTGTTGTTCTCCTGCTGGCTTCCAGGGGGTTCTGCCTTGTGTTGGTCAAACATCGTTATCCCCGTGGCCTTACCTGTACATGCGTACAGTATAGTGGATTGGAAAGTTAGGCCACCCCTCAGGGGCACATGCAGAGTAGTGGTGATCGGCGCTCGGTCAACGCCACAACAGGCATGACGGGGCCTCGTTAATCATAAGAGCGGCATAAAAAAACCCGCTCGGGGCGGGTTATCGAGAGCGATCTATTGCGATCAGCTATCGGCGCGAGCTTTCGGGTCGGCCGCTCGCATCTTCTTGTAAAGCGCACCCAGTATCAGCTCCTCTGAGTCGCCATTTTTCAGCATGCCCAGGCATAGATTGCACATCTCGATTACCAAGCTGGGCATGGCGTTGGGGTTCAGCTGCGCGACCACGTCCTCAACCAGCTCGACCATCTTCGAGCGCATCTCGACCTCATCCGATGGGGCTGTAGCTTCTGGCTGATCCGTCAAGCAGGCGAGATAGCTCGTGCTGACACCGTAGATGCCGGCAAGCTTCGTCAGGGTGGCCATGGGGATGGGGGCGCGGCCATGCTTCCAGTCTGAAACGAACTGGGCAGTCTTGCCCGAGTCGATCGCTATGAGAGACGCAATCCCGCGATCCTGCGGGTGCTCGTGATGGGCCTGGGCAGCCTTTTTCACCCTCTCCCATATCTGAGCTCTACTTGCACCGCTCTGTGAACGATTCTCCATCGGCTCCTCGTCGCACCATCTGCGGGCTTCATGCCCACTACGCTAATCGACGTATTCTAACAGTCATTAGATGGCGCGTAATTGCGCTAATTTCTGCAAATCCTTGCCAAGCTACGGTGATCTACATAGTATTTACGTACTATCGAGAGCTGAGGCATCGGCATGACCATCTCCACTGCAGAAAACATCGATACCGCCCAACAGCAGGACGCATGTATCCCCATGCGCCCTACGACGCTGCGAGACGTGCTCGCTGATTGTGGTGGTCCCCTCAAGGTTGCCAAGCGTTTGGGAGTCGCACCGACGACGGTTTACAGCTGGTCTGCCCAGGGCCGAGTTCCCGATTCCGATCTCAAGACCGCCGATGCTGGCGGCACCACCTACAGCGACCAGCTGGCGGACATGCAGCACACCGGATCACTTACCGGTGGCGCTATCCGCCGTCTCGGTCGCCGTCTGTAAGCACGCCAGGGGTTAGGGGAGCGCACACCATGACAGTACACATTCCGGATTACTCGAGCTGGACGCGGGACGACCTGCTCGACGAGACCCACAAGCAGGCGAGCATTCAAGCGAGGCTCTCGGGTGAGCCTGGCGACTTCAACGCACGCCGCGTGAAGATCGCCACCGCTGGCGCTCGTCATCACGCTGCGATGCTTGCGCTACTCGATCTGACGGCGCCATTCGATCAGGATGCCGCCGCCCGGGTCGAGAAAGCCAAAGCCTGGCACCGACGCGAGCAGAAGCGCTATTACGCGATCGCGCTCGGTACCGAGTTCATCCAGCGACATGACGCCGACGCCATGGGGCAGGTGAGGGCATGAGCGAGTTACCTCACGACATTATCGAGAGCGCCATCGAGGAACACCAGCCCACGGCGATCTTCGCGCTGTTCTCCGGTGGCCACGACTCTCTGACATGCACCCATGTAGCGGCGGAGATTCTTGGCGATCGCCTAACGGGTGTGGCCCATATCGATACCGGAATTGGCATTCCCGAAACGCAGCAATTCGTGCGCGATGTCTGCAACGTCTATCACTGGCCGTTGAGCATCTATCGTGCAGTGGACAATGCGTACGCTGATGGAACGCCTAATCCTCAGGTCTACGAGGATATCGTGCTCGAACACGGTTTCCCTGGAGCTCCTGCGCATCAGTTCATGTACACCCGGCTCAAGCAACGTCAGGTCGAGCGCCTAGTTCGCGATCACCGAGGTAAGCGTGGCAACAAGGTGATGTTGATCACGGGGGTGCGTCGAGAAGAAAGCCGCCGCCGGATGGGTCACGTCCAGCCAGTCAATGTGCAAAAGGGCGGCCAAGTCTGGGTTGCCCCCGTTCTGAACATGACGAGTCAGGATCAGCATGACTACATGGCAGCCCACGCTCTGCCACGCAATCCGGTAAAGGAAAAGCTCTGCATGTCGGGCGAGTGCCTGTGTGGTGCCTACGCCCACCCAGGCGAGCTGTCTGAAATCGCGTACTGGTACCCGGATGTCGCCGATCGGATCCGTAAGCTCGAACAGGCTGTCCTGGCCAAACACGGCCGGACGAATGGCTGGGAAGGGCGCGACGATGACTTCAAAGACAATCGTCAGATGTTCATGCCGCTTTGCGTCGGCTGCGAGAGTCGCGCGAGTGACGAGGAGGTCGCATGAGCCTTCTCGCCATGAGCTGGGCGCGTCAGTCTCTCAAGACGCTGCCCACTGACGTTAAAACCCCTTCACGCTTGGCGCTGATGCTGCTGGCGGATTACGCCAACGAGCAACACGTTTGCTGGCCGGGGCTGGGCACGATGGCGGAAGAGATGGGCTGTTCCAAGCGGAGCGTCCAGCGTGCCATCGATCTCCTCGAAGAGCGTGGCCTGGTGGTGGTCGAGAGCCGCCAGGACAAGACCGGCCGCCAGCAATCGAACCGCTATCGGCTGGCCGTTGGGGGAGGGTGTCAATCTGACACCCCCACTATCTCTACCAATTCGGGGGAGGGTGACAATCTGACACCCCGGGGTGACAGCGGTGACAGGGGGAGGGTGACACCGGTGACACCCCTTGAATCTGCCATTGAATCTACCACCAACCCCAACACACACACCGCGGGGCCGAATGCGATTTTCGACCGAGCTCGTCAGCAGGACGACGACGGCCAGCCGTTGCCCTCGAAGATCAGCGAACCAACGTCACCCGGCGACCAGGTCGACATGATCTCCGAAACCGACCGCAAGCACCCCATGACGCTGGATTGGGAGCCGAATCCCGATCTGTTCGCCGCTCAGTGCTACCGCGCCGGCATGTCGCCGGAAACCACCTACGAGCCCCACCAGCTCGCGAAGTTCGTTGCCCACCACGCCGGTGACCCAGCTCGCCAGTACGCCGCAGCGGGATGGATCGGTCGCTTCGTAGACTGGATCCGCAACGATCAGCGCAACGCCAAAACCCAACTGCAGACCGGAGGTGCCCATGCAAACCGCCGCCAACGTACTCCCTCGCGCCGTCTCACAGCTGCCGAGGCGCGCCAACGAGACCGCCAGCAACGCGAACAGCCAGCCGGCGGGCAGTGCTTCGACGGCGAATGGCGCCCCGGTCACTGAGCGAAACGTCGATCACCTGTTCGACGCCATGGGCCAACTGTACGGCAGCAAGTTCGAGAGCCAGTGGGGCAAGTTCGACGACGGTGTGTGGCTGGCGGAACTGGGCCACATGAGCGAGCGACATATCGAGCTGGGCTTGGCGCGTCTCCGCCAGCAGGTGCGAGACGCGGCGAAGTCCGGCGACGAGGCATGGCCACCGCAGCCGGTGGCGTTTGCCGGGCTGTGCGAGCCACGGCCGGAAGACGTCGGCCTACCGACCGTCGATGCAGCCTGGCGTGAAGCCTGCGCCCATTGCCACGCGCCGGACGAGTGGCGCTGGAGCCATGAGGCGGTACGGATGGCGGGGCAGACGGTGGGCTGGCGGGAGATCCACGGCACCACGGCGCAGTCAGTCCGCGCCCGGCTGGAAAAGCGATTCGCCCGCGAGTACGGCGCGTTGGTCAATCGGGTGATGTCCGGCCAGCCGCTACAGGCCCAGGGGCTGATCGAATCAGACGCGACCCGGAACCGGGCCGAGCTGGCGGAGCGTGCCAGCCGAGAAGCCGCCCAGCAGCAGGCGGAGGCCGCCGGTCTCCCGCATCGGATGAATGCCAGCCAGGGGCTGGCGATGTTGAAAGCCGCCACGGGGAGGTCGTGAGCATGACCCAGCTGATTCCATTCGAGTTCGATCAGCATCAAGTGCGGGTTGTCGAGGCTGACGATGGCGAGACGATGTTCATCGCTGCCGATGTTGCCGCGGCGCTCGGGTACGCCAACCCGCGTGATGCGATCAAACGTCATTGCAGGGGTGTCGTGAAACGCGACACCCCCACGGCGAGCGGCGTGCAGTCGTTCAGCGTGATCCGCGAGCCCGACGTCTATCGCCTGATCGTTCGCAGCAAGCTACCCAGCGCCGAGCGATTCGAGACGTGGGTTTTCGAGGAAGTGCTGCCGGCGATCCGCAAGCACGGCCGATACGAAGCCCCGGCGATTTCGGTACCGGTCGAGACGGACAACATGACGGCGATCTCTCGCGCCTCGGCCATCGCTGGGGCACTGGATGCCGCCGCCCGGGCATTCGGTTTCGACGACAACATGCGGTTGCTCTCGGTCAACCAGGCCGTCCAGAAGCGTACCGGCGTCAACCTGCTGGGCGAACTGGGGGCAACGCATCTCCTCAGCCCGATCAATGAGCGCTTCCTGACGCCGACCGAGTTGGGCCTGCCGTTCGATATGAGCGCGGTCGCGGTCAACCGTGCGCTTCGCGACCTTGGCTATCAGCGTCAGGAGCGTGACGCCAAGGGCAAGGGCTACTGGGTCATGACCGAGCGGGGCCGTGCCGCTGGCGGCCGGATGATGGATACCGGCAAGAAGCACGGCGACGGCGTGGCAGTGCAGCAGCTCAAGTGGCCGGAGAGCGTCGGTCAGGTGCTCGGGGAGGAGGCGGCGTGAACAAGCTTCGCCACAAGATCCAGTGCCCGACCTGCCGGGAGTTCAAGTCGCTGGGCAAGATGAAACGCGACAACCAGGTGCTGCCGTCCTGCGTCGACTGCCAACTGAGCAAGCATCGCCCGCACTATCGGGGCCGGAGGTACATGGCATGACGCGATGCATCTACACAGATCCTCGCGTCGGCGATGTCGTTCAAGTTCACCCGGTGATCTGCGATCGCTTACCCGAGCCTCTGGTCGTTACGTCCGTGGATGAGCATCGCATTGGTTGGCATCGGGAGGAGGTCGACCAGTCAGGCAGTTGCTCGTGGCACGTTTGGCAGACAACTGGAGCGAGTGCTGGAGGGCCCGGAAAGACGCTGGAGCTGCTGGGGCCTGTCGCGACGCGAGACGAAGAGCTGTTCGATATGTTTGGAGGAGCTTTTGCATGACGCGATCAACTCTACCCAGTCGCCCTCGCCGCCGTCGTCCGGCTCGCCGTCATTGCGGCCTGTGCGGGCAATCCCGCGATGCCCTTGGTTTCGCGCCGGGCTCCAGCGTTTGCAGCTTGTGCCAGAGCCGACGGGAGACAGGCCGATGACACGACACGCCAGCAGCCAGGCCCAGAGAGCAGCCATGCTGGGCGCCAATCCCCGCTTCCAGCTCTATCTTGACGCACGCAAGCGGCATCGCCGCAGCCTCACGCTCGAGCAATTGCCAGACGGCACGCACAACGAGGAAGACGCGGCAGACTTCATCCGCAATGCCTGTGGTGTATCCAGTCGCGCGGATATCGATCGCAATATTCACGCGGAGGACGTGCTGCGCCGGATCGTGGCGGACTACTCGGCATGGGAACGACGACAAGCGAGGAGCAGCTGATGGCACTTAACACGAATCCCCGGAAGCCCCGCGCGCGCACGGCCAGTGGCAAACCTCGAAAGAAGCCGGTGGATTGGGAAGGGCAAGAACAGACCAGGCTGATGCTCTGGCTAAGAGGCGAGTTCAACCGTGGCACTGCCGTCGGCCCAGCGCATGAGCACACCTACGCTGTACCCAATGGGGGCAGCCGGCACGGGCTCGAGGCGGCAAAGATGAAGGCCCAAGGCGTTCGGTCGGGCGTATCGGATTTGGTCATCGCGATACCGCGCGGTGGGTATCACGGTCTCTACCTCGAGCTGAAAGCCACACCGCCCCGTGATGCTGACCTGGCTGAATCTCAACGAGTCTGGTTAGAGCGAATGGAAGCGGCCGGCTACTGCGCAAAGCTGGCGCTAGGTATCGAACAAGCAAAGCAGGTGATCGGCGAGTACATGGCAGCGCCGATGACCGCAACACTTGGCGAGAAGGAAATCATTGTCGCCGGCACTGACTGGTAAGCAATAGGGGAGCGGGGGGAGCGATGCGGCAACTAGAGCTGATGGGGATCAATCAACTGCTGGCGGTGATTCGTCGCGAGCCGGAAGAGAGCGCATTACGAGAGCGGGCGTTGCGCCGGTGCCTGGATGAGCTGATCGAGGTAGAGATCGAATGGCGCCTGGATTACCGGCACCTCAACCTGGGGCATCACAACGTCAGCACGATCGCGAACATGGGCGAGGGCCGTGGTGGGATGACGGGGCGAGTCGATCACGTGGGCGAGGCAGCCGAGCGCTTCCGGTATGCCTGCCGTTGGCGGTCAATGGCTCAGGCGCTGCTGGGACACGTCAACGAACGGCAACGGATGGCGCTGCTACTGTCGGGCTATGCGATTACCGGGCAGATCTGGTCACAAAATGCTGGCGGCGATCGGGCTCTGGTGGAAGCTATCAAGCAAGGCAACCGAGGGCTGACGCTGGCGGAGGTGTGCGGGGCTCAGCGGATCATCATGACGCGGCTGGGTTATCCGATGGGGGCAGGGCAAACGGTGTTTCAGACGGCTGAGGCGCTGCGCAACTCTGCAAAGAATGCTCGGAAGTCGCTGTTATTGGTCGTGGGTGAACAGGCTAGGCTGGCGGCGTGACCGCTAAACTTGGCCAATGGGTCGTAATATTGCATGCCCCAACACCAATACGATAACCACGATAACGCCTATCACGAAAAGAACTGTCGCCAGTGCGTTGTTAGCACTACGGCTACGAGGCTTATCACTGTACTTGTTAGACATGATAATCCCGGCCACGACTGCAATCATGATTGTTATTGCTCCAAGTACCATGTCTTCTCCGCTGTCCGGCGACTCTGAATTTTAAGGGGTCAATGAATAGGTAAAATAACATGGACACTACATGTTGTATCCATGACCGCTTGTAAGTACTATTCAGCTAAGCTTGTATTTCCTGCGCCCTGATCGGTTACGACCGTTCGGGGCGCGTCTGTTTTATTCCCCTGTTCGCCGCCTGTGCCCAGCTCCCGCGTGCTCCCCCACGTTTCCCCGAGCATAGGTGGCAACCTATTCGCGCCACCTGGTTACTGCGCGATCTTGCCGCCCTCGCTGGCGGCTTTTCTTTGCCTGGAGTTTCCCATGCAGTTTCTACGCGACGTCGCACTGATCGGCGGCGGCAGATACCCGCTGCGCGTTCGTCTGGCGTGGGGGGCTCATGTGTCGGATGCGTTCATCGATCGGTTGTTCGAACTGGCGGCCCGGTTCGGCTGGGGCCTCGATCACGTTAACTGGCTGATGGCCTGTATGGCATTCGAGACCGGCCGGACGTTCGACCCGGCCCAGAAAAACCTCGCCGGATCCGGTGCCACCGGGCTGATCCAGTTCATGCCGCGCACGGCTATCGGCCTCGGCACGACGACTGATCAGCTGGCGGCGATGACGGCGGTCGAGCAGCTCGATTACGTCGAGCGCTACTTCGAGCCCTACAAGCTGCGCATCAACACGCTGCCGGATATGTACCTGGCGATCCTGATGCCGGCCTACGTCTCTCGCCCTGGCGGCTCGGTGATGTTCACCGATGGCACCACGGCGTATCGCCAGAATGCCGGGCTCGATGCCAACACGGATGGTCATATCACGAAGGACGAGTCCTCCCAGCGCGTGCAGGCGATGCTGATCGAGGGGCAGCTGGCGGCCAATTCACGCGACGTCTGGCAGGCAGAGGAGGCGGCATGATCGGTTCCCTGATGGCAGCGGCCAATTTCCTGATCGCTGCCGGTCTCATCATCCAGTGCCTGATTGCGCTCAACCGCGTCGATGACGGCTGGACCCGCTTCGCCATCCACTTGGTGATCGCGACCGCCGGCGGGCTGTTGGCGTTTCGTGGTGCCGACATGGCGGTAGACATCGCGCTGAGCGACCGAACGGCCATCGGCCGGTTACTGCTCAATCTGTCGATGATCCCCGCCTGGATACTGATTCACCGGGCTTCGCACAAACGAGGGTAGCCGCGCGACATAACCGGGGATCGAGATGCCGGACCATATCACTGAGCTCTGGCTGACGGTTTCCGCGTTCGCCCGAGAGCCTGCCCAGTCTGCGGCCCTCTGCGCGATCTTCATGTCGTCGTTGCGCGTGTTGACGTCCGGCGGGCTGCGCAAGCCGAAGCGCTGGATCGAGACGTTGATGGTCGGCTTCTTGGCCTGGACCTCGCTGCCATTCATTCAGCACTGGGGATTCGAGGCCGACACCGGCCGTTTCTTCGCGGCTTTCCTGGGCTACATCGGCGTGCACGGCTTCGAGAAGCGTGTCGATCGTCTGCTGGACAACATCGCCGACGTTGCGTCGGCACTGAGGCGGAAATGATTCGATGGATCGGGAGGCTGAGCCGCGATAGCCGGTCGCATCTGCTGGTGGCGGCTGCCTGCTTTGCCTGGGCAGTGTCGTCCCAGATGCAGGTGAGCAGCGCCTACCATCGTTTGGACGCGACTCAGGCCAGCCAGCAGGCCGTGGGCTATGGCCTGTGGTACGCACTGGTTGAGGAGCAGGAGAAGGCCGGCAAGTTCGAGGCCGAGCGCAACATCGCTCGCGAGAAGCTGGCCGACCTGCGCTACCAGTTGGGCGTCGCTGATACGCGGCTGGCTGCCTGCCAGGCCACCACGAACATGACCACCGATGACGGGTTCACCGGTGAGCTGCTGCTGAGAACGGAGCGGAAGCGATGAGCATCATCGATAAAGCGCTCGGCGCTGTGGTCTCACCGATCCTCGACATCGTCGACAAGGCGGTGACCGACAAGGATGAGGCTGCGCAGATCAAGGCCGCCATCACCAAGGAACTCATCACCGAGCGCTCCAAGGGTCTCGACGCACGCATGCAGGTGGTGCTGGCCGAGGCCAATGGTGAGAGCTGGTTGCAGCGCAACTGGCGCCCGCTGCTCATGCTGGTGATCGTGGCCATTGTCGGCAACAACTACCTGCTGGCGCCGTACCTCGGTGCGATGTTCGGCGTGAGCCTGACGCTGCCGCTGCCTCAATCGTTGTGGGATCTCATGACGCTGGGTGTGGGCGGCTACATCGCTGGCCAGACGGCAGAGCGAGGACTCGCCACTTGGCAGCAAGGTCAGGTGGCCAAGGAGCAGGCGAAGAGTGGACGTCTCTCGAGTGAGATCGATGCCCGGTAAGACACGCCGACCGTGTCGCGCCCCTGGCTGCCGCCACACGACGACCGAGCGGCAAGGCTACTGCGAAGAGCACGCCGCCCTAGGCACTGGCTGGACGCAGCGCCGCAAGGGCAAGAGCGGTCGCGGTGGCAGACCATGGCGCCGCAAGCGTGATTCGGTGCTGCAGCGTGACCGCTACTTGTGCCAGCCCTGCAAGCGCAAGGGCATGGTGACGCCCGCCAGTGAGGTCGACCACATCGTCAACCGTGAGGCAGGTGGCACTGACGTCGACACCAACCTCGAGGCCATCTGTCTGCCGTGCCACAAGGCGAAGACGGCGAGAGAGTCGCGGAATGGTCCTGAATGAGAGGAATTCGCGTTTAGGGGCGGGGGCGGGGTAAATCTCTACAGCCCTCGCAGTCGGACACCGCCGCCTCAGTCACTTTTTTATGCGTGAGAAATAACGAAAATTTTCTGGAGGGGCCCAATGTCGAACGCAGCACCGGTTCGGGCCTCCGGTGGAGGTCGCAAACCCAAGACGACCGCCAAGCACAAAAGCTCTCTGACCCGCATTTCTCCGCCGCCGGAGTTGGTCGACGACCAGGCCGTCAGGCTTTGGAAGACTCAATCAAAAATCCTCATCGAGCGCGGCACATTCGAGCTGGAGGACGCGCCGCTGCTGGTCGCCTACTGCAACTCGTTCGCGCTGATGCTAAAGGCCGATTTGAAGATCACCGACTGGGCGGCGGACGACGGCGGCATGGTCGTGTCCACCGCCGATGGCAGTTTCAAGAAGTCGCCCTACGTCGCGGCACGTAACGACTACATCGCGCAAATCTCGCGCCTCGGCTCGCTGCTCGGTCTTGACCCGCTGACACGCATTCGAATGCTCGGCGGCGGATCCGGCAACAGTGAGGGCGGAGAGGGAGAAAACGAATTCGACGGGTTCTGATCTATGGCCGCCTATCCGAATGTGAACGCGGCTCAGAAATACGCCCGCGACATCGTTGGTGGCCGCATCCCCGCATGCAGCTACGTCCGCGCCGCCTGCGCCAGACACCTCGATGACATCCGCGCCTCCAAGGCCAAGAGCTACCCGTATCGATTCGACCGTGACCTGGCCGAGCGTGTCTGTCGCTTCATTCAGCTACTGCCGCACACCAAGGGCGAGTGGGCCCGTGGCAAGCAGCGCATCAAGCTCGAGCCGTGGCAGCTGTTCCTGTTCTCGGTGGCGTTCGGCTGGGTTCGGAAGAGCGATAAGCAGCGCCGGTTCCGTGAGGTCTACACCGAAGTCCCGAGGAAGAACGGCAAGTCGATCATCGCGGCCGGCGCCGGCGTCTACGCGTTCTGTGCCGACAACGAATACGGTGCCGAGGTCTACTGCGGCGCGACCAGCGAAAAGCAGGCTTGGGAGGTTTTCGGGCCGGCCATGAAGATGGTCAAGAAGCTCCCGAACCTGCGAAAACGCTTCGGCATCGTGCCCTGGGCGCGGAAGATCGAACGCACGGACGGCAGCAAGTTCGAGCCGGTGATCGGTGACCCGGGCGACGGCTCGTCCCCATCGTTCACGGTGGTCGACGAATACCACGAGCATCCGGACTCGCGGCTCTACGACACCATGCTCACCGGCATGGGTGCGCGTAATCAGCCGATGATGTGGGTGATCACCACCGCGGGCTATGACATCGCCGGGCCGTGCTACGAGTTGCGCGAACGCGTGATCGAGATGCTCGAAGGCACCAGCCAGGACGACGAGATATTCGGCATCGTCTACACCATCGACGCCGACGACGACTGGACCAGCGAGGCCGCGCTCTACAAGGCCAATCCGAATATCGGCGTGTCGGTAAAGGTCAACTTCCTCAAGTCGATGCAGGCGCAGGCCATCGCCCGCGCGCGGCAGACCAACAAGTTCAAGGTCAAGCACCTCAATCTCTGGGTCACCTCGAAAGAAGCGTTCTTCAACCTTGAGGAGTGGAAGCGCTGCGCCGACACGACGCTGACGCCGGAACAGTTCGCCGGCTGGAATTGCTACCTCGGTTTCGACCTGGCGCGAAAGCTCGACATGAACAGCATGGCGCGCCTCTTCGTGAAGACGATCGACGGCAAGCGGCATTACTACTGCGTCGCCCCGCGGTTCTGGGTGCCGGAAGACACGGCGACAGACAACGAAGACCGGCGTATGGCCGAGCGCTACCAGGGTTGGATCGAGAGCGAGCACCTCTTCGCGACCGAGGGCAGCGAGGTCGACTACCGCGAGATCCTCGAAACCGCCAAGGAAGTGCACCAGGTGACGCCGGCGCTCGAATCGCCTATCGATCCACATGGCGCGGCCAACCTTTCGCACCAGCTCGAGGACGAGGGCCTCGGCCCGATCAGCATCACGCAGAACTACACCAACATGAGCGACCCGATGAAGGAGCTCGAGGCGGCAATCATCGCCGGCCGCTTCCATCACGACGGCAACCCGATCATGACCTGGTGTATCAGCAACGTGGTTGGCAAGCACCTGCCCGGCAATGACGACGTGGTCCGCCCGATCAAGCAGGGCGACCACAACAAGATCGACGGCGCCGTCGCGCTGATCATGGCCATCGGTCGCGCCATGCTGGCGGATCAGACGGAAACCAGCCTCCTAAACACTCTCTCCGACGACGACTTCCTGGTGATGTGAATGCGCCACTACCTGTTCGACATCCTGGGGCTATGCGGCTTCGGGGCGATGACCTACGGCCTGTATTTGCGGTTCGGGCTCGCTGACGCCCTGATCGCCGCCGGTGGTCTGCTACTGGCGATGGCGCTCGCTGGCGCTAGAGCCGCGAAGCGTCGGGGAGGTAAAGCATGATCCTCGACTCCCTGTTCGGTACCCGATCCATCGAAAACCCCGACACACCGCTGACCGGCCAGACCCTGCAGGACTACCTGCACCCCGACAACGCCATCTCGGTGAACAACGCCAACGCCATGACGCTCGGCGCGGTGTACTCGTGCATCTACGTGCTGTCCTCGTCGATCGCTCAGCTGCCGTTGCATGTCATGCGCAAGCAGGGCAGCACCATCGCCGCGGCGACCGATCACCCGGCTTACTGGCTGCTGCACGACGAGCCCAATACCTGGCAGACCAGCTACAAGTGGCGCGAGACCAAACAGGCGCACGTGCTGGGCTGGGGAAACGGCTACACCCAGGCGGTGCGCAGCAACCGCGGCGAGCTGCGCGAACTGGTCATGCACCGGCCGTGGATGTGTGAGCTGGTGAAAAACGGCAACCGCTGGGTCTACTCGGCCATCACCGAGGAAGGCCGGGCGCTCGCCATTCCCCCGGAAGACATGATCCACGTTCGCGCTCTCGGGTCGGATGGGCGCACGGGCATCAGTCTGATTCGTCAGCATGCTGAGACGATCGGCCTCGGGCTGGCGGCCCAGCGGTACGGCAAGGACTTCTTCGATGGCGGCGGACGGCCGACGGGCTTGGTCACCGTCAAGGACGGTCTCAACAAGGAAAGCTGGGAGCGTCTCAAGACAGTGTGGGGCGCGGCGGTCGCTAAGCTCCGGCAGTCCGAAAACAAGACGCTGATGATGCCGGCGGACCTCGACTACAAGTCGATCACGATCGCGCCGGAAGACGCCCAGTTCCTCGAGACCCGCAAGCTCAACCGCTCCGAAGTTGCCGGCATCTTCAACGTGCCCGCGCACATGATCAACGACCTCGACAAAGCGACCTTCTCGAACATCAGCGAGCAGGCCATCCAGTTCGTGCGCCACACCATGATGCCGTGGATCCGGAACTGGGAAGAGGAGATCAACCGCCGGATCTTCACCCGCGCCGAGCGGATCGCTGGCTATTACGTGAAGTTCAACCTCGGTGGACTGCTGCGCGGTACCGCCAAGGAACGCGCCGAGTTCTACCACTACGCCATCACCGACGGCTGGATGGACCGCAACGAGGTCCGCGCGCTCGAGGATCTCAACCCACGGGATGGGCTCGACGAGATGCTGATCAGCGTTAACGCCCAACCCATGAGCCAGCTCGGCAAAGACACCAACCCCGAGGATACGCCATGAGCGATATCGAGAAGCGCGCCATCGCCTGCGAGGTGCGCGCCGAAGAGCCAGCCGAGGAAGGGCAGGCTGCCCGGATCATCGGTCATGGCGCCGTCTTCAACAGCCGCAGCGAGATGATTATGGGCATGTTCAAGGAGGAGATCGCCCCGGGCGCCTTCGACAACGTGCTCAACGACGACGTCCGCGCGCTGTTCAACCATGACCGCAACTTCGTACTGGGCCGAACGATCAGCGACACGCTGACGATCTCGGTCGATGGCGAAGGCCTGCGCTACGAAATCATGCCGCCGGATACCCAGACCGTGCGCGACCTAGTGCTGGCGCCGCTTCGTCGCGGTGACATCACCGGTTCGTCGTTTGCCTTCCGAGTGGCCCCCGATGGCGATGAATGGCGCGAGGAAGAGGACGGACTGATCGTTCGCACCATCCGCAGCTTCAGCCGTCTGCTGGACGTCTCGCCGGTGACCTACCCGGCATACCCCGACGCGGGCGCCTCTGCGCGCTCCCTCGAGGCCCGCTGCGCCGAGATCAAGGATCTCGGCAAGCGGGCCATCAATCAGCGCCGCGCCCGCGAGCGCTTCCTGGAAATCATCGGAGCCTGATAATGAAACTCCACGAGTTGAAGCAGAAGTACAACGCCATCGCCAAGGACATGCGGGCGCTGAACGACGACATCGGCGATAACGCCTGGACCGACGAGCAGCGCAGCAAGTGGCAAGCGATGAAAGGCGATCTCGACGGTCTGAAAGAAAAGATCGAGCGCGAAGAGCAGCTGCGCGATGCCGACCAACGTTTCGTCGAGGACGGCGAAGAAGAGCAGCGTAAGCGTTCCGAGCAGGAAGAACGTGGCGAATCCGGCTCGCTGGACGACAAGCGCGCCGCAGCCTTCGACGCGTTTCTCCGGCAAGGCATGCAGGACATCTCCGCTGAACAGCGCCAGCTGCTTCGCGAGATGCGCGCCCAGGGCACCACGCCGAACGAGAAAGGCGGCTACACCGTACCGACGACCTTCCTCAACCGTGTTCAGGAAACCATGCAGGACTTCGGCGGTATCGCTGCAGTCGCCCAGATCCTAACCACCGATTCCGGCAACTCCATCGAGTGGCCGACTAGCGATGGCACCGGCGACATGGGCGAGCTGTTGGGCGAGAACCAGCAGACGAGCGAGGAAGACGTCGACTTCGGCATGGGCGAGCTGGGCGCGCACAAGCTCAGTTCCAAGGTGATCCGGGTTTCCAACGAGCTATTGCAGGATAGCGGCATCGACATGGAGGGCTACCTGGCCGGCCGTATCGGTAACCGCCTCGCTCGTGCCGAAGCGCACTACCTGGTGAAAGGTACCGGCGCCGGTACGCCCAAACAGCCCAAGGGCCTCGAGACTTCGGTCACGGGCACCGTCGCCACCGCCGCTGCCACCAAGGTCACCTGGCAAGAGGTCAACAGCCTCATCCATGCCGTCGATCCCGCCTATCGTCGCATGGCCGGCTATCGCCTGGCGTTCAACGACAACACCCTGAAGGCGATCGAGGAATTCGTCGACGCCAATGGTCGCCCGCTGTGGCTGCCCGGCGTGATCGGTGTGGCCCCGGCCACGTTCCTGAACCGCGAGTACGTGATCGACTCCGGCATTGCCGATATCGGTGCCGGCAACAAGTTCATGTATGGCGGCGACTTCAAGCAGCTGGTTTTGCGTCGCGTCCGCTACATGGTGCTCAAGCGCCTCATCGAACGCTACGCGGACTTCGATCAGACCGGGTTCCTGGCCTTCTCCCGCTTCGGCGTGGTGTTGCAGGAAACCGCCGCGATCAAGGCGCTGGTCGGCAAGCCTGCCGCCTAAACCCATCGGGCCGCCTCCGGGCGGCTAGCAACACGTGAGAACCACCGTGCTCGAACTGGACATCATCAAGCAACACGTCCGGCTCGAGCCGGACTTCGAGGTAGACGACACGCTCCTCGACACCTATTCCAATGCCGCCCGGCGACTGGTCGAGAACCGGACCGGGCGGAAGCTCTACGCCACCGCTGCCCAGATCCCCAAGGATAGCGATGGCAATGCCGCTGACGAGAACGCCCTCGTTCTCGACGACGACCTGGTCACCGCCATGTTGTTGCTGATCGGTCACTGGTACGTCAACCGCGAAAGCGTGGTCGTTGGCACCATCACCTCCGAGATGCCGATGGCCGTCCAGTCGCTCATCGAGCCATATCGGTTCTTCCATTTCTGAGGCCCGACATGACCGACATCGATCTTATCGTCGCGCTCCAAAAACAGACTGCCGCACTGGATCGCCAGACTGCCGCACTGGATCGCCAGACTGCCGCGATGCACGAATTGGCCGAGTCCAACCGCGCGGTAGTCGACATGCTCATCGCCCAGGAGTCCGAGCCGGGCGAGGATCGCGAGCCGGCGACACTACTCGACGGCACGCCGGCGCGCTGAGGAGGCGACATGCAAGCAGGAAAGCTACGCCACCGCGTCGAGTTGCAGCAGAAAGGCACCGGGCGCAATCCAGATACGGGCGGAGTTATCGATGTGTGGCAGTCGGTCACGACCGTCTGGGCCTCGATCGAACCGCTCAGCGCTCGGGAGTTCATCGCCGCCGGCGCGACCCAGGCATCGGTGACAACCCGCATCACCATCCGTTACCGCGAGGGCGTCACCGCACAGATGCGCGCCGTCAGCCGCGGCAAGATCTACAACATCGAAGGCGTACTACCCGACGACAAGTCTGGCCGGGAGTACCTGACGCTGCCCTGCAGCGAGGGAGTCAATGATGGATGAATCAATGAAACTCGCGCTGCGCCGCACGAAGGATGGCACCGCCTACGCTCTGCATGACGCAGAAACCGGAGAAATCCTGCCAGCCCAGCAGAGCCTCCAGATCATCCAAGAGCCTGGCGATTTGACGAAAGTCGTCGTTACCTTCGTCGCGGATAGTCGTGCTTCATCCCGCGTCCAGATCGAACGAGACGATGGCTGACTCCATCACCTTCGACGTTCATGGGCTCGCCGCACTGGGCGACCGCCTCGAGGGGCTGCAGTACGACATCAAGCGCAAGGGTGGTCGCTTCGCGCTGCGCAAGGCGGCCAACGTGGTGCGGGACCAGGCCATCGCCAACGCCAAGCGGATCGATGATCCGGAATCGGCGGCGGACATCGCCGAGAACGTGGCCGTTCGCTGGTCTGGCCGCTACTTCAAACAAACCGGCGATCTCAAGTTTCGCGTCGGGATCATGGGTGGTGCTGGCGGTCGAGCCAAGAGCGATGCGCTGGCCAGCCTGCCTGGCGGCGACACTCGCCACTGGCGTCACGTCGAGTTCGGTACCCAGTATGCCCGCGCCCAACCGTTCATGCGCACCGCGCTGGCCAGCAGCATCGACGCCGCATCGCAAGAGTTCGTGACGCAGTACGGCAAATCCATCGATCGCGCGCTCAGGCGCGCCGCGAAGCAGGCAGGTAGCTGATGCGAACCGTACCGATCTATTCCGCCTGCCTGGCAGACGCCGGCGTCCGCGCCGTGTTCGGTGGCGATCCCCGCGTCTATCCGTTCGGCAAGGCCTCCGCCGGCGTCGCCAGCCCGTACGCCACCTGGCAGATCATTACCGGCGCCCCGGAGACCTACCTGGCCGAGCGGCCCGACATCGACAGCGCCACGATCCAGATCGATATCTACGCGGATGCCGACGACCAGCTAATCGCCGGCGTTGT
Source organism: Salinicola sp. CPA57 (assembly GCF_003206035.1). Taxonomy (NCBI): domain Bacteria; kingdom Pseudomonadati; phylum Pseudomonadota; class Gammaproteobacteria; order Oceanospirillales; family Halomonadaceae; genus Salinicola; species Salinicola sp. CPA57. The sequence goes on along the minus strand of NZ_PZJR01000006.1, from coordinate 111,869 downwards.
TGCGCTGCGCGACATGCTCGAGTCGCAGCCTGGCGTGAACATCGCGCGCTGGGGCGACGAATATACCGACCCCGACACGGGCGCCCGGCACCGGTCGTTCGATGTCGACTGGTGGGTCCGGCGCTGACCTGACCACTCATCAACCACCCCACGAGGCCCCGCCACTGAGCGGGCCTTTTCATTGCACCAAAGCCCCGCTGGGGCAGGAGATAGCAAGATGTCCATTCTGACCCAGGGCACGCAGGTATTCATGTTGGCCGCAGGCGCCATCGTGCGCATTCCCGGTGCGACGGCATTCAACCCCGCCGGCAACCCGCGCGACCAGATCGACGACACCACGCTCGAAGAGACCGTTTCGCGTCAGTACAAGAAAGGCCTCGGAACACCAGGATCGGCGTCGATCACCGTCAACGCCGACCCGCAGGAGCCGGCGCACGTCCAGCTCTACGACATGGCCAATTCCAGGACCGATGAGAACGTTACCTTCTTCGTCGGCTGGTCGGACGGCGACCAACCGCCGACGGTTTCCGGTGAGTCCGTCACGCTGCCCACCTCGCGCACGTGGTTCCAATTCGACGGCTACGTCAGCGACTTCCCGATGGACTTCGCCACCAACGCGCTCGTCAGCTCCCAGATCACCATCCAGCGCAGCGGCGACGGCAAGTGGACGCCGAGAACGCCCGACGCTGGCACCGGCACTGGGGAGTAATCGACAGCCATGCAGCTATCTATCGACAACCTCAAGCAGCAGGGCGCCTTCACCGGCGCCCCGGTCAAGAAAGACATCGAGTGGACGCAGGACGGCGAGACGTTCAAGGCCACGACCTACGTCCGGGCGATGTCCTACCACACCGCCGTCAGTGACATCGCCTCGGCGCGCAATGGTGGCGATGCCGTCGCCGGTCGCATCGCGGCTTGCATCTGCGACGCCGAGGGCAAGCCGGTATTCACGGTGGCGGACATCACCGGCGATGCCGACCCCGAGCGCGGCGCGCTTAACGGCAACCTGACCATGGAACTGCTGCGCGTGATCGGTGAGGTCACCGGCCTGGGAAAGAACCGGACGAGCTCGACGCCGAAGCCGAACTTTTCCACGAGCTCGTCCTCAACGGCATCGGCGGCCGCTCCATCGAAGAAGCACGGCAGCGCCTCAGCTACGCGGAAGTCCGCCAGTGGGCGGCGTACCGACGGAAGCACGGCGGACTGAACCAGGGCGAGAAGATAGAGCGCGCCGTTGCCCAGCTCACCACGATCTACGCCAACGCGCATCGGAAGAAAGAGGTCGAGCCGTTCGGGCTCCACGACTTCATCCCGCACTGGGAGCGCGAGGGCGAATCGCTCGAGCAGGCCATGGCGACGTGGCATTGAGCCACGACCCCCGTTACAGTCTGGAAAAGTAACGGGGGGATTATGGAGTATTCAGCGATAGTCGCCGGTACAGGGTTTGAAGGCAGAGCGGGCCGCATCAGGGCCTTCGCCAAGGAGGGCATGTCAGTGGTGCTCAAGCGCGAACCCAGCAACCCCCACGATGCCAACGCCATCGCTGTCTATATCACCGTGGCCCGGTGGTACACGCTATTCAGGCCTGTCGAAACGCAGATCGGTTACATCAAAGCGAGATTTGCGGCGACGTTGAGTAAGCGCATGGATGCCGGTGGCACCATTGTCTCGGCGAGAATCGACAGTCTCTACCTGCCACTTGACCATCCGCGCGTTTCCTTGCGGATCGTCACGGATTGGTAGATGCCAGCATCGATGCCCGTTACAGTTTGGAAAAAGTAACGGGGGAACTATGGAAGCTCTTATTTCGATGGCGATATCGCTGGCGCTGTACCTGCTGCCAACGATCATCGCTGCCGCTCGCCACAAGCGGAATGTTGTCGCGATCGGCGCGCTGAATATTCTTCTCGGCTGGACGCTGATCGGCTGGGTGGTGGCGCTGGTCTGGTCTCTCATGCATGACAAGCCGGATTCCAACCAGCAGCCCATGAGTCGGGAGCAACACCAGTCGATCGATGAGATCGAAAAGCGAATGAGCCGGAGCCGCGTCTGGATAGCGGTGCTGGTCGTTGCTGCAGGGGTAATCTACCTGGTCTACCAGCATCAGAATGCCGAAGCGCCGATAGGCGCCGAGCAGACACAACAGGCATCGCCCGATACGGATGAGCGCGAACTCTAGCTCGCGCTCCAAAAATCTACTAAGCCGCCTCCGGGCGGTTTTTTTGTGCCCGGAGAAAGCATGGCAACGCGATCGCTCGGTCAATTGACGCTGGATCTGGTGGCGCGCATTGGCGGCTTTACCGGTCCGCTGGAAAAGGCGAAGCGCACTGCAAAGTCCGATATGTCGGATATCGCGAAATCGGCGAAAGTCGCATCGACTGCCGTTCTCGCGATCGCTGGATCTGCGGCCGCCACGGGGACTGCGGTGGTGGCATTCACCAAGCACGCCGCCGACAGTGCCCGGGAGTTGAAGAATCAGGCCTCCCTGGCCAATGCCTCCACCACGGAAATCCAGCGCTGGGGCTACGCCAGCCAGCAGGTAGGTATCGAGCAGGACAAGCTCGCCGACATCCTCAAGGACGTGAACGATCGCGTCGGGGATTTCATGGCCACCGGCGGTGGCCCGATGGCGGACTTCTTCGAGAACATCGCGCCTCAGGTCGGCGTGACCGCCGAACAGTTCCGATACCTCTCCGGTCCGCAGGCGCTGCAGCTATATTACGATTCGCTGCAGAAAGCGAACCTGAGCCAGCAGGATATGACCTTCTACCTGGAGGCCTTGGCCAGTGACACGACGGCCTTGATCCCTCTACTGCGCGATGGCGGCAAGAGCATTGCGAGCATGGGCGATGAGGCCGAGCGTCTGGGGCTGGTGCTTAGCGATATGGATATCGCCCAGCTCGAGGAGTTCGCTCGGCAGTTCGATCGCATCTCCGGGCAGATCAGCACCATCGGCAACATGCTGGCAGCAGACCTTGCGCCGTACCTCACGGTGATAGGGGATCGGATTCAGGACGTCTCGAAGAATTCGGAGGAGTTGGGGCTGATCTTCCCGACCGCCATTCGAGACAGCATCGAGGCCACGGGCTGGCTACTGGATGCGCTGCACCTGCTCAACGTGCCGCTGCAGGGACTCCAGGCTTTCGCCGGAACCATCGCCCAGGCGTACACCACGGCATTCGCCACGATCACCGAGGCGGCGACGAACTCGCTCGACTTCATCGCTGGCGGGTTGAACGAGCTGATCGCTGGGTTCAACCACCTTCCCGGTGTTGATGTTCCCTTGATCGGCAGCTTCAACAATTCGCCCTACATGCAATCGGTGCGGGCGATGGCGAAGGAAGTCGCCGAGAGGGCGGAGAAGCAGCGGCAAGACTTCGTCGATGCCGTCACGGACCCATTGCCCAGCACGGCCATCGACGAGTACCTCGCCGACGTAGACGCCAAGCTGGCCGCGTTCCGCGCTGAGCACGACGGGGTGGAATTGAAGCCGCTCGACGATTGGCTATTCAAGCCGCCGTCGAAAGTCACTGGCGGCACCGGTGCCGGGAGCAACACCGACGACCCCACCAAGGCCATCCGCGACCAGATCGCCTCGCTCAAGCAGCAGGCCGAGATGGTCGGCCTGAATACCGATCAGCAGACGCTGTTCAAGCTCGCCGCCGAGGGCGCCACCGAGGCGCAGCTGGCCCAGGCACGCGCAGCGCTGGAGACGGTCGCGGCATACGACGACCAGCAGCAGGCGCTGGAGGACTACCGTTCGCTGGTCGACGAGCTGCGCACGCCGGAAGAGAAGCTCAACGACACGCTGCTCAAGCGCCTCGACATCCTCGAGGCGGCCAAGGTCTCGCAGGACGAATACGCCGACGCTGTGGCGCGCATCGCCGATGCCGGGTTCACAGACGCCCCGGAGTACGAAGGGCTCGATGCTTCCATTGGTGGCGCCTTCGGTGAACTGGGCAAGATCGACGAAGCCCAGGCCGAGCTCGAGGACTGGTACGCCACCCAGCTCGAGATGCTCGACACCTACCGTAGCGAGCGCGCGGACCTCACTGAACAGTGGGACGCCCAGGAACGCGATCTCAAGCAGGAGCACGAAGACGAACTCGCCAGCATCGAGCAGGCACGCCAGGTGGCCCAGCTCGCCGCCGCCGAAAGCGTGTTCGGGGATCTTGCCGGACTATCGGCAGCGTTTGTTGGTGAGCAGTCCAGCGCCTACCGCGCATTGTTCGCGGTATCCAAGGCAGCGGCTGTCGCCCAGGCGCTGATGAACGTACCGTCGTCATTCTCGAAAGCGTTCGATGCGGTTGTGGGTATTCCCTACGTCGGCCCTGTGCTGGCACCGGCAGCCGGTGCGGCTGCTGCGGCCGCTCAGGTTGCTCAGGCAACACAATTGCAGAACATCGGCATGGCCCACGACGGCATCGACTCGGTGCCGGCAGACGGTAGCTGGTTCCTGCAGAAGGGTGAACGCGTTACCACGTCTGAGACCAGCGCCAAGCTCGACCGGACGCTAGATAGCGTGCAATCCGGGATGACGCAAAGTGGCAGCGATGGCGGCAATGTTGTGGTCAACCTCAACGAGGACGCTAGCCGAGCTGGTCAGAGTAACCGCCGTCAGGACAACGGCACGACCGTTCTCGACATCTGGGTCGCCCGGATCCGGCAGGGCGGTAACGACGAGGCCGATGCGCTCGAGCAAACCTATGGCCTGAAGCGGGGGCGCTGACCATGAGCGAACTGATGGAAATGGTCTGCGCGTCGGCGCCGGCGGGCATCATAAAGATTCCAACGCTGGAGCTGAGGCAGCGCCGTTTCGACAACAACGGGCGTTTTTTCCTCTGCGTTGGTTTCGAAAATATCACCGCCAGGCTGGAAACCGGAGAGTGGGTCGAGTTCATCGCCTGTGGCATGGACGTCGCGCTGCCAGCAAAGAACGCCACCGGTCGGCAGGATCTCGGGTTCGCGATCGACAACGTTCTGGGTCACGCCTACCGCAATATCCGCGCAGCGCTGGAGGATATCGAGCCGATGGAGCTGATCCACCGAACGTATCTGTCGACCAATCTGACGGAGCTCTACGAGCCACCGAACCGGGCGACGATCACTGAGGGAGAGATGAGCGGCGGGACGCTGAACATCAACGCCAGCTACTTCGACCTGATCAACTACCTGTTCTGCCGCGACACCTACGACCTGACCCGCTTCCCCGGCCTGGCCTATCTCTGATGCTCAACGATCTCATACGGCACGCCCGCTACCAAGATGGCGGGCGCGGCCCGCTGCTGTTCGACTGCTGGGGGCTGGCGCGGCACGTGCGCCACCACCACTTTGGGCGGGCCCTGCTGGCCAGCTGGGGCGAGATCCGCGTTGACGATGCCCGGGCTACGACACGCGCGGCGATGGCCACGCTGCCCGCCTTGGTCGAATCCCGGCCGGTACCGGGCGCGCTGGCGCTGGCCTGGCGCTGCGGGCTGCTGGTCCATATGGGCACGGTGGTCATTGCCGACGGGCGCCGCTGCGTCTTCGACATCAACAGCCAAAGCCTGACACCGCGCCTGATTCGGCTGCAGGACTTCGAACGCTTCTACATGCGAGTGAGCTACCACGATGATCGAGATCTATCCCAGCAAGCTGCCGGGTGAACCGCTCGAGCGACACGCCGTGGATGGCGAGACGTTCGGCGACTGGCTGGCGCGCAAGGTGCCGAGCTACCGGCACGAAGAGCATGCCTCCATGTGGTCGGTCGAGTTCAATGGGCGGATCGTCTCCCCGGATAAATGGCTCGCACTGCGGGTCTCTGCGGCCGACACGTTGCGTGTCCGGTTCGAGGGCAAGGGCGGTGCGTTCGATGCCATCGGCAGCATCGTCAGCTCGGTGTTCTCGTTCGTCGGTAAGCTATTCGGCCTCTCGACGCCCAGCGTCCCCGACTACAACAGTAACCAGGTGCAGGGTAGCGACATCTCGGGCGCCAACGTCGAGGCCAACACCGCCAAGCGAAACGACGTCATCGCCGAGATCGCCGGCCGCCGCCGGATCTACCCGTCCTACTGCGTGCCACCCCACAAGTACTTCGTGGAGGAGGACGGCAAGACAGTCCAGTATCTCGAGCTGATGCTGAGCGTGGCCAAGGGCCGCTACCAGATCCTGTCCGAGGACGTGATGATCGGCTCCACGCCGCTGCTGGCGCTGGGGGACGCGGCGTCCTTTCAGGTCTACGAGCCGGGCGCCGACCTCAGCGCCGACAGCGCGCACCATCACTGGTACATCGCCCCGGAAGTCGGCTCGACTTCCACCGGATCCGCCGGCCTCGAGCTGCGGGCTACGACCACGGTCGACCGTGCCGCCGATGTCTCGGCTGTCACCTTCGCCGGCAAGGTCATCACCGCGACCAATGCCACCCAGACCGGTGAGGAATGGGCGGACGCCTTCCCCGATGGCTGGACCGCGGGGCAGATCTTGCGCGTCGAGCAGCCGCAGTCCGTCGTGTTCAGCGGCGGCGATACGCTGCAGATGGACTTCTCACGCCTGGACCCCAGCGTGGGCATGTCGATCGAGATCGTCGGCACCAACGCCGGCGAGTACCTGATTGCAACCCACACCCCGGCAACCGACCCGACCGAGACCGAGCCCGGCACCGAGGAGCAGATCACCCTGGCAACGCTCGAAGGCCAGCCGGTGACCTGGCTAAAGTCCGGCGACTTCGATGTCACGGTAGGTGTGAAGGGCCTACGCTACCGCGTCGTCAGCGCCAGCCGCACGACGCTGTCCGTCGAGAAGCTGCAGGAGAACGGGTCCATCGATGAAGGCTGGCCGGGCTTCTTCGCCGGCACCTACGCCGGCAGCGACATCGTCATCGAGCTGGACGAGTACAGTGTCGAGGGAAACTGGGCGGGGCCCTACGCTGCGTGCCCGCCCAACAAGGCCACCTCGATGGTGCAGTTCGACGTCTACTTCCAGGGCGGTCTGTGCCGGATCAAGGACAACGGCAACCTGAGAGACCAGACGGTCACCGTCGAATTCCAATACCGGGACATGGCCATCGGCGGCGAGTGGAGCTCGGTACAACGCAGCTGGACCAAGCGGACGCGGGATCAACTCGGCTTCACGATCGACGTGGAGTTGCCCTACGAGATGCGCGCCGAATGCCGGATGCGCCGGATCGGCGCCGAGTCCAACGACACCCAGGTAAGCGACGCGGTCGAGTGGTACGGCCTGCGCTGCCAGCTGGACACCGTAACCAAGTACGACGCCGTCACCACGATGTCGGTGAAAGTACGCGGCGGCGACCGGCTTGCCGCCCAGTCCGAGAACAAGGTGAGCGTGATCGGCACTCGGCTGCTGCCGGTGCGCCGCGAAGGAGAGTGGCAGCCGGAACAGCCGACACGCGACATCGTCCCCTGGGTGATGCACGCCGCCAAGTCGGTGGGCTACACCGATGCCCAACTCGACCTCGAGGAGCTCGACCGGTTGGACGCCATCTGGCGCGCCCGCGGCGACACGTTCGAACATATCGTCGAGAGCGGTACCGTGCGCGAGACGATCCGCGATGCGCTCTCCGCCGGCTTCGCCGAACTGACCTTGGACCTGGGCAAGATCCTGCCGGTGAGGGACGAACCCCGCACCCAGCTCGGCCACAGCTACACGCTGGGCAACATGGCCAAGCCGTTGCAGATCCGCTTCGACGCTCGCAAGCCGGACGATTACGACGGCATCGACGTCGAGTACACCAACGCGCTGACGTGGAAGAAGGAGCCAATCCCGTGCCGGCTTCCCGGCGATAAAGGCCTCAAGGTCAAGAAGCTATCGATGCCGTTCATCACCAATCCCACTCAGGCCTGGCGGATCGGCATGCGCGAGCGCTGCAAGCTGGAATATCGCCGCTGGGGGTTCACCTGGGGTACCGAGATGGACGCGCTCAATAGCCGCTTCGGCTCCTACGTGCCGGTCACCAGCGACGTGCCCGGGTACGGCCAGAGCGCCGTGCTGGAGGCGATCGAGGTCTACGACGAGGAGCGGGACCTGCTGACGCTCTCCGAGCCGCCGAACTGGGAGAGCGGGGCGAATCACGTCGTTGCCGTGTCGAAGCCGACAGGGCGCCTCGACGGCCCGCACCCGGCCGAGCCAGGCCCGACGCAATACCAGGTCATCTGTCCCGCGCTCAGCTTCCAGCCGGATTTCTCCGGCGAGATGGAGCCGCCGCGCGTCCACTTCGGTACCGCCGAGCAGTGGTGCTTCGACGTGCTGATCAACAAGATCCAGCCCGGCAGCAATGACCAGGTCTCCGTCGAGGCCGAGAACTACGACGTCCGCGTCTACCAACACGATGATGCCGAGCCGCCGGCCTGAACGGAGCGCCAACTGTGATTCAGTACCCCGAAGCCTTGCCGATTCCGTTGCTCGAAAACTACCAGTTGCAGGACGTCGACCCGCTGCTGCGCACGCCGATGGAGTCGGGCACGACCCGCAACCGGCAGCGGTACATCTCAGTACCGACTGACCTGCAGGTGGCGCACCTGTTCAGCCCGGAGCAGTACGAGATGTTTTGCGGCTGGTGGGTGCACATCATCAAGGACGGCGCGATTCCTTACTCGGCGCGCATGCGGACCGCAACCGGGCTCGGCCCCCGCAAGGTGCAACCGACAGGCGTGCACCAGGACAGCTGGCTGGGCCGGCATTGGAAGGTCACCTACCCGGTGCGCGTGTTGACGCGAGACGTTCCCAGCGAGCAGCGCACCCTCGAGCTGATCTACGACATCGCTCCGCTCGGCGATTTCGTCGACCGACTCGATGGTGTGCTGAGCGACTACTACACCGACAGCTGGCTCGACTGACGACACCCCCACGCCGGCCTGAACCGGCACCCCCGACCACCACCATGACCGCCATCTGAGGCGGTTTTTTTGTGCCTGGAGAAAACCGAATGGCAACTGGCGATCCCATTGCGAATTTCAACGACATCATCAATGTGCTGAACGAGATCGCTCTCGGTGATCCCGGCATGGTCTCGCTGGGCGGAGAGTCTCGCCCGACGCTCGCCAAGGTATTTGCCGAGTTTCTCGCGAGTCAGAACGTCTATCAGAGCATCCAGGATGGCTTGTCTGTAACCTCCGGAACGGGAACCAATAACCGGTTTTTCACAGTCTCAACCGATTCCAAGAATCTCGATGTTCGCTATCGCAACGATGGGGGTAATGCGGTTGAGGTTGGTCGTCTGCCAAGTACCGATCTGGTCGAGCAAGAGATTCCCGAGATCATCACTTCCCTGGCCACACCGCGGTCGTTTGCGCCGTACCCGTGGGGGATCGTTGACGAGGGCGGGTCACCTATTGCAGTTGTGACTGATGAAGGGGTATTCCGATCGAACACCGACATGCTGCCGGGTACCGCCTCGCTCGATGGAGAGTTCGCCTGGGGCATCACCGACGCCTTCGGAAATATCGTGTTGGGTATCCGGTGGAATGGCACCGTTCATGTCAATCGCGTCCAGCCATTGCTCGATCATGAGTATCAGTGGGTCGAAACTGATGATAACGGATTCATCCTGCGCGGCGTTCGGTGGGACGGCTCTATCGACGCGGGGTCGGGCATCCGAGGGCGATCCTACGCTTACACGCGTGGGCCCGAAGGCAGTCGAAACGTTTATGCCTATGTCGGCGGCGAGGAGCGGCAGTTGTCCTCCTTGGGCGATAACTGGGCCCCGAGAATTGAGGCCGGCAAGCTCCACTATCTCAACATGACCAACGGGGCTCTGGCTGAAAAGGCCGTGGCGCTTGTATCCGATCTCCCGTTCTCGTTTGACGTTTCCAGGATGGTCTACATCCCCGGCAACGGACAGTCGCTTTCCGTTGGGGCTCACGGTGAGCCGACTACGGGGATTATCCGGCCTGGGCGTATTGCGAGCTTCAATGGCGGGGTTTTGCCGATCGGCCAGCAGCCGGGGGGCTCTGAGGTCTATACCCCAGTCCCCGAGACCAATATCGAAACGCTCAAGGATGCGCGGTCTGAGTTCACCGAGGTCCACCTGCTCATGTCGGCAGATCAGCTGTCCGAGCTGAACGATGATGACGATCACGAAAACTATGGCTATGTAGTCGCCGCTACCGGCGTTGGTGGCCGGCCAATCTCAATGCTCGCCGAAGGGACCCAGGCGACCGCCAACCTGCTCACGTGCCTAGAGCGGGCGTTCGTGCTGAGTCAAGCGGCGGGCCTCGATTTCGAGGTGCCCTATATGGACTGGGTGCAGGGCGAGAATGATCGAGGCATGGATCCCGATGAGTACGCCCAGGCGCTTTACGATTATCAGAGCTACATGGAGCTCACGGTCAATGAAATGCTGAACCGCACAGGAGCCTTCCCATTCCTTCTCGACCAGATCAGTAACTGGACGCATTACAACCTGGCCGAGTGCTTTGTCCCTCTGGATCAGTTGCAGGTCTCAATCGATCAGCCAGAAAAATTCGTTTGCGTCGGCCCCAAGTACCTCTGGACCACCGTCGACGGGGTTCACTTGGACGCCGATGGCTATATCCAAATGGGGGAATACCACGGCCGAGCAGCCCACGCACTTATGAGCGGCGATGGATGGAAACCGCTTTACGCAATTCAGGCATCAATCGTTCAGGACGTCGTCGCCGTGACGTTCCACGTGCCGCACGGCAGTGTCGTCATCGACACCATTGCGGTCACCAATCCAGGAAATTACGGCATCCGCTGGGGTGATGATGGCGACGGCAATAACGTCAGCGTCAGTGCAGTTCAGGTTGTCGGGTCGAACCAGATCGAGATAACGCTAGACGACGTCCCGACGGGAAGCAACGGGTTTATTGGTATCGCGGACATCGGTGTGCCTGGGCAGCCCGGGGGACCAACTACGGGCGCCCGCAGCAATCTGCGCGACAGTTCGCCGGATATCGGGATTCAGGGCAACACGATGCACAACTGGGCATGCCATCAGCGCATCTCGGTCACTTCAACCTAAGAGGGTTTTCACATGGCAGGTCAATTGATCAAGCTGGATGGCGTTCGCTCGGCCGGCATTCCCGGCCAGGCAAGAATCGATATGGACAGCGCTGATATCGTCGCCGCATCGGTGCCGTCTCTCGTTCATGCATTCAACCCGCGAACGGCGCGCGTCAATACCGATGGTTCTATCCGAGTCGTCGATCGAACCGACGGGCGTCTGTTGGATTGTGCCGCGTTCAGCGGACTGTCGATCAGCGCACTGGATGCTGATTTCAACGGACAGACGGTACTGAAAGCCGATAACCGGGGGTCTGGCGCGTGGGGTCTCAGCTTCGCGCCCGGCAAGGTATCCAACAGCTACACCGTTGTTGGAGTGGCCAGCCCCAATGCTGAGCTTTCGACTCGCCCTTCATCCGGAACCCTGAATTGCACGCTGTTGTCCTCTCTGGTGCCGAGTGTCGATGACGCACAGCCGCTCAAGAACAACACTAGGTACCGACTCCCTTCGGTTTCTTCACCAGGCTCCGAAGGCTTGATGGTTTGGCCCGATAATCACAACGATTCGGGATCGACCGCGAATATCGGCTTCGAGAACTTCAGCCCCGACCAGCCATTCCTGTTCGTCGAAACCTTCGACTTCAACACCAAAACGCTCAACCTCTATCTGAACGGCATGAACCTGCAGGGCACAGTGATTGCCTCAGGCGTCACTGAGCTCACTGTGGATCAAGAGGCGAGTTCCTATTGGAACATCGGGGGTGCGGCCGCCGACCTGAATACCGGGAGCTTTGCCGGCAAAATCGGCGACATGTTCATTTTCAACGAGGCCCTCGACCTTTCTTCATCCACGCTCTACCAGTTGCGTCGACTGGTGGAAGCGCTGAAAACGAAGTATGGGATATAATTGTATTATGTGTTCTCGCGGGCTAAGTGCCCGCGAAACTTATTTTACAAGATATTACTGGCCTTCCTTGTGCTCTTCCTTTGTCTTCATGAACTCTATACCCTTTTTAATAGAAATTGTACGAATTCGTGAAAGCTCATCACCTAATCCGGCATGCCCATTAAGACCCTCCTGCGTGTCTCGAGATATTCTGTCCTTTATGGCGGAGTCGGCTATATTTATAGCTTCATCTTCGTAGTTCTTTCCAACTTTGACGGCGAGTTTGAAATGGTTTCTAAAAACTCCGTTTGCTATCGCTAGAGATTCTTGACACTGCCATGTCCTGTAGTCGAGCTGGTCTATATCATCATTTTGTACCGGCTCTCCATTACGAATTGTTTGGGCAATGTGCTTCTTAATAGCTATAAGCTCTAGGTTATATTTTTCAGCTATGTCAATCAAAACCCGTCCACAATGCCGCTTACTGTGCAATATATAAAAAGATTCGTTGTTATGCATTTCTTTAAGTGCATCTGTGTTCACGGGTATCGGCCAACAGAACCCTGTTCGGTTTAGGATGTTCTTTTTCATATCATTAATAAATATTATATTTATCAGCATGTTTACTATAACTACTTTGGCTTCCCGGTAATATCGGTAGTTGATAGAAAAAACCTTTAGTAGAAGCTTCATTATTTCCGCGACAGAAGTAAATGCTGTAGCAAATATGGCGCCGTAGAGCGCTGCGTCTATTGAGTCCATAATGCTCCCTCCTTGTATTGTTAGCATGTGGATACCTTAACGCGAAACTGATAAATTTACTGTAGCCGTTCACTGACACAGCGCGGCGCAATACTCGCACTAAAGCCCATCAATGAGCAGTCGATCGTCACTTTGCCGTTAGCGCAAATCAACGCCGGTGTCTTTCCCGCGAGAAATGGTTGCGCCGTCCCATGCGGCCTGGGGCTTCTTGTGTGCGCTATTCCGGATCGCCCCGCATCCGCACATCACCGCTGATCAGGTCCATCCTCCGCGGCCCCCACTCTGACTCCACTGCTGCCGGCCGCCAAAACAGGTACCGGATCTGCGATCGCCCAGTGTTAAGCAGGATGTGCGCGTGGGTCTCGAGCATCATCATGTGGTCGCGGGAAAGCTGGTCGATCCGGCAGCGGCCGCTGTAGACGAACTGGGCATGTGTGGCGTGGTACTCGATCCAGATGCCCGTCGGCGGCGACCCTTCGTTCCAGCCGCGGTCTCGTCGCGCTTGCGCCCAGCGATCAAGCGCGGCTCGGTAGTTCATCCTTTCCCGCCTCCAGAAGTCCCCGCCCATCACGTCCACACCAGCAGCAGTGGACGCCCGCCGAACCGTTGCGGCTCAGCACGAAGCCAGCGATGCCCTCACGCGTATCCGCGCTTTCCGAAGTGCCGCAGGCGCCGCATTCGACCTCGATACCACCGCCATGCTCGACCACGGTGATCACATCGCTTCCTCTGCTTCGACCGGGTTCCAGCTCACGATCACTTCGGCGTCAGCAGCGCGCGTCACCGTGACGTAATCGACTGTCTCGAACTCGCTCAGCATTCGCTCCCAGTCAGCCTCCGACTCATCATCGAATCGGTGCAGCGTGACCTGGTATTGCTTCCTCGCGTTCGCACTCGCGATCTGGTTCCGGATCCGTTCGCCGAGGAGTTCGTAGCTGGAGGGCTTGCGTGGCTTCGCCATGTGGTTGTGCTCCAAAATACTGTATGCACGTACAGTATCTAGCAGTCACCGGCAGGTAGGCAAATAGCAGAATTTGGCTATAGGCGCCGGGTATGCATCGGCTGGGCTATTGGCCCGTAGCGGCCGATCCTGTAACGGCACGAAACCATGGGGCAAAAATGGGGCAAACCGAGCGCCAAACTATGCCATTTTGGCGCTGTCCAGGGAGAAAGGCGGGCAGAGCTGAGCCCAGATATGGCGCGGCTTACGCCGTTTCGGCGCTGGATAAATCGACAGTGTCCAGCATCATCGGCGTATGCTGAGTGTTCTTGCTGGAGGCCGCGTCCTGCATGGTTTCTCGGTAAGCTCCGTCGATTCTTGTGGCACAGATGGGGCATCGGGATGCCGGGGTCATACGATGAGAGGCAAGGTTACCACGCAGTGGCTGGGTCCAGCACGACACGAGGCGACGGCCGCACCGCCTTAGTGGGGATCATGCCTCAGGTCTAGTGATTTCAACCTGAGAGCCCGTCGATAACTCGTTACAGTGTTGACACTGGCACTCGAGGACTTCCCTATGGCCCGGTTGGTGCTAAACCACCTCAGCGACTCCACATATCGGCTATTGGCGATCGAAGCCAACAAACGCAACGTCAACTTGAGCGAGCTGGCCGTGGTGCTGCTGGAGATCGCCGTTGCCGAACTGGCGGCCCGTCGACCGGCGGCATTGCCGCCGGTGCTGGATCCCCGTGCCCCGGACTGAGCGTCTTCTCTACCACTGGCGGTCAGCACATGCCGCCGTTCACCGCGATCACCTGTCGTGTGATATAGGCGGCATCCGCCGAGCAGAGAAAGCTCACGGTGCCGGCGACGTCCTCGGTTGTTCCGGTGCGCTGCATGGGGATCAGCTTGCGAATCTCATCGCGCGGTAGCTCGTCGGTCATGCGTGTCTCGATCCAGCCGGGCGCGACGCAGTTGACCGTGATCCGACGCTTGGCGAGTTCGACGGCCAGCGCCTTGCTGGCGCCGATGATTCCGGCCTTGGCTGCGCTGTAATTGACTTGACCGCGATTGCCCGTCAAACCGGACATCGAGGAGAGCGCCACGATACGTCCTGGCTTGCGGCGCTGGATCATCGGCATGACCAGTGGGTGCAGAACGTTGTAGAAGCCATCCAGATTGGTCCGCAGGACGCGATCCCAATCCTCGCCGTCCAGGGCCGGAAAAGGCTTGTCCGCGGTGATGCCGGCGTTGCAGATCACGCCGTAGTAACAACCGTGGGCGGCGATGTCCGCCTCCAGCACCGCCTTGACCGTGTCCCTCTCGGTGACGTCGAAGTGAACGAGGCGCACTCGGCGACCTTCGCTTTCCACTGCAGCCTTGACCGCGTCGATATCGTCGCCCGGGCGCCGGCAGTGCAGCACCAGGTCGTAGCCGTCCCGGGCCAGACGTTTGGCGATCGCTTCGCCGATGCCCCGATTGGCACCGGTAACCAGAACAGTCTCGGAATGTCGTTCTTCCATGGAGCCTCAAGCGTAGCGCTGCGAGTGATAAAACCGATGCCGTCAGACGCGGTTGGATATTGGCATCGAGTCGGGTCGATAGAGCGTCAGACTGCCGTGAGCCAAGGGCGCCTCGCTACCTGCGAGAGCCGTCGAAGCCTCGTTTTCGGCGACCTGCAGCTCACCGTTGATCTGGGTGACGCCGTTGTCGGCGACGAAGTCGATGGTCACGACGACGCGGATCCGCTGGTCGAAGGCAAAGACGGGCTCGCAGGCGCGGTAGCGCCTGGCGCCCAGCAGCAGACCCGGGGGCGGCGGCTCCTGGGTCGCGGCAGCGCGAAAGCCGGCCCAGGCGGCGACGGTCTGCGCCAGCCACTCGATGCCGATCCAGGCCGGAATGCCATCGGCTTCGGCAAACAGATCGTCGCGCCGGGTGACGATCTCGGCCGTGGCGCCGTCCACGTGAGCGTCGATCAGCCGGTCCAGCAGGCACATGCCTCGGGCATGGGGGACCAGCGGCGCGATGGGTCCGGGCAATGGCATCGCGCCGGGCGGTGAAACCGTGTCGGGGGCAATCACAGGAATAACGTTCCGTTCTCGTATTCGTGGCTCAATCTTTTCGGATGCGTCACTCGGTTCGGCTCAGCAGCAGGCTGGCGTTGTTGCCGCCAAATGCAAAGCTGTTGCTCAACGCATGGCGCAGCCGACGCGCCGGTGCCGCGCTGGTGGTTGCCAGCGGCAGCGACGCGATCTCGGGGTCGTGCTCACCGTCGAAGACATGCCTTGGCAGCCGCCCCTGATCGAGCGCCAGCCAGCAGAATGCCGCTTCCAGCGCGCCGGCCGCGCCCAGGGTATGGCCGGTCAGCGCCTTGGTCGAGCTGCAGCCGGGCGGCGTGGCGAAGAGCGTCGCCACGGCTGCCGCTTCCATGCTGTCGTTGAGCCGCGTGCCGGTACCGTGAAGGTTGAGATAGTCGATCTCCGCCGGATCGCGTCCGGCCATTGCCAGCGCCTGGCGCATGGCATCGGCCGCGCCGCTGCCGTCAGGCCGGGGCGCCGAAATATGATGGGCATCGACGCTTTCACCGACCCCTGCCAGTTGAATGCCGCCGGTTTCTCGCGTGATGACGAACAGCGCCGCCGCCTCGCCGAGGTTGATGCCGTCGCGATGCCGGGAGAAAGGCAGGCACGGTTTGTCGCTGACGGCTTCCAGGCTGATGAACCCGTTGACCGTCAGGCGACACAGGCTGTCCGCGCCACCGGCGATCACCGCGTCACACTGGCCGCTTTTGAGCAGTCGTCTGGCGCTGGCCAACGCTCTGGCACTGGAGCTGCAGGCAGTGGACAGGGCGTAGCAGGGGCCGGCAATATCCAGACGCTCGGCGACGAAGCGTGCCGGTGCCCCCAGTTCCTGACGCGCGTAGGCGAACGTCTCGGGCAGCGCTCCTTCCCGGCCGCTGACGGCCAGCGCCTGCTCGGTTTCGCCGATCCCCGACGTGCTGGTGCCGATGACCACGCCGATCCGATCCCGCGCGACGTGTTTCAGCAACGGCTCGATTTCCGACTCGAGCCGTTTCAGTGCCAGTGCCAGCAGGCGATTGTTTCGGCTGCGATGATCCTTCGGCCACTGGCTGTCGTCGGGTAGTTCGCCGGTGACGCGTCCCAGCGGTAGCGGATGGCCTGGTGTAAAGGCATCGCTGCTCGTCAGGCCGCGCTCACCGTCGAAAAGCGCCTGACCGATCGTCTCCAGATCGTCGCCCAGCGAGCAGACGACGCCGGGTCGGGACAGGCGGCAAGCGAAAGCGGCACTCATGGCTCGGCATTCTCCTGTTCTTCGTTGTCCTGCTCGTTGTTCTGCTTCTCGTTGGCGTCTTGCATGGGAGCGATCGTCAGTTGGTAGTTGCCCTGCCGATCATCCAGCACCAGCGTGGTGGGGTGATCGCGGTCCGGCACCGGCGTGATGCGCGCGGCGAGTTTGCCGCGGTAGCGGATGTCGCGACTCGCGGCGCTGTCGACGACCTGCCAGGCGCTACCGGAAAAGGACTGCCGCAGGGCGTCCAGTGGCCACAGGCTCCATTCCAGACGCGACGCCAGCCACGCTGGGGGGATCGGCAGTGGCGATTCTCCCGGCGCATCCCCGGCTTCGAAGCGTGCGCCATCGGCATCTCGAATCAGTGTCGTCAGCCGTTGGCCATAAGGCGTGATCAGCACGGCGCGCAGCTGCTCCGGCGTGATTCGGATGAATGCGATCAGCGTGCGGGCGTCGCCATCCTCGGGCTGAAACGTCAGCTGACTCTTCAAGGTATCGGACGTCGTCGCCGCGGCCAGCGTCGGCGACGGCGAGGCCGGTGGCGTCAGGCTGCAGGCGGCCAGCATCAGTGCCAGCCAGGGCATCAGACAGCACGCCAGCAGGCGGGGAGACAACTGGCGCATCACGATCGGCTCTCCGCGGGCAGGTCGGTATCGGGGTCGTCGGTTCCGGAATGGTTCGATGCGGCTGTCCGCATCTCGCAGATCGCCGCCAGGGTGTCGATATGGCGGCGCGAGGCACTGGCAAACGGATTGCTTCGGTCCCATGCGTACCCTGCCAGGATCGCGCTGATGCGGGCCTTGATGTCGCTCGGCGCATCGGCATGAAAGATGATCGTCTGCAGGCGACCGTCGTACCAGGCATCGACAAAGGCACGGAACGTCTCGATACCTTCGCGCAGCGGAGCCTCGAACTCGGTGTGCCAGTCGGTGTCTCCCCCCGCCAATTGCCGTTCCACCAACGGTGCGGCGAGGCTGGCCGAGCGCAGGGCGATGGTGACACCGGAGGAGAATACGGGATCCAGAAACTCCCCGGCGTTGCCCAGCAGCGCATAGCCGGGGCCATGCAGCTGCGTCACATCGGCGGAATAACCGCATAGCTCGCCCACCGGCCGGGTCGGGCGGGCCCCATTGAGAAGCTGGCGGAAGCGGGGTTCGGCATCGATCAGCGCTTGCCATCGCGCTGCCGGAGTGGCGCCATGGGCATGGATGCGATCGGTTTGGCCGACCATGCCCACCGAGGCGCGCTGATTTCGAAACGGAATCAGCCAATACCAGATGCCGGGATCTTCAGGATGGACACCAATCAGAATCTTTTCGCGATCGTGGCCTGGTTCCACCGGGCAGGCTTCGACATGGGTGAATAGCGCCGTGCGAGGGTCCTGGCGCGCATCGCGCTCGAGATTCTCGAGTCGGGCCAGGACACGCCCATAGCCGCTGGCGTCGAGCACGAAGCGGGCCGTCAGCGTACGGACATCGCCGGATTCATCGACGAGATCGACCTGCGGACAGCGCTCGTCGGGGCGAAAGGCGGTGACGGTAACGCCGAATTCGACCTTCGCGCCCTGGTCGCGGGCACCTTCGATCAGCCGCTGATCGAAGTCGGCGCGTTCGACCTGGAAAGTCGTGCCCCAGCCGGGCGTGTATTTCTCGCGGAAATCGATTGCCGTCTCTTCACCGTTGCGGGTGAATGCGGCGCCATTCTTGGGCTGGTAGTCGGCGGCCATGACAGCGTCCAGCAGGCCGGCCTCCTCGAGATGGATCATGCACTGCGGCAGCAGACTCTCGCCGATGGAAAAGCGTGGAAAATGGCTGCGCTCGACCACCAGTACGTCCCGTCCGGCCGCCGTCAG
Organism: Salinicola sp. CPA57; assembly: GCF_003206035.1. NCBI lineage: Bacteria > Pseudomonadati > Pseudomonadota > Gammaproteobacteria > Oceanospirillales > Halomonadaceae > Salinicola > Salinicola sp. CPA57. The sequence continues at coordinate 93,158 of NZ_PZJR01000006.1, read as the reverse complement.
ACGAGCGGCAGCCGTCGCACCGGCCGGCCCGGCGCCGATGACGATGACATCGTGGTCGACTTCACTCATGTTCGATCTCCTGTCGTTGCGTCCGGTTGGGATCGACTGGTCTTACCCAGGGAACCAGCATCCATACGCTGGCCAGACCGATCAGGCAGGTCAGACCCAGATAGTGCAGCGCGGGCGTGGCGCTGAAGGCGAGCATGCCGAACGCCAGCAGGCTGGTGAGCGTCGACAGCGTGATCGCGAGCCAGGCCGACGGCTTCCTGGCGTGCTCCACGTTGAAGATACCGGCATCCAGTCCGATCCCCAATACCAGCAGCAGCCCCAGTTGGTTGAAAATGTTGAGCGGGACGCCAGCGAGGGCAAACGAGGCCAGCACGATCAGGGTGGCGCCGAAGGGTGGCACGATGACGCGCCAGGCGTGGCGGCGGTAGCGCCCTATCAGTGCCAGTGTCATCAGTGTCATCGCCGCCAGAACCCATACCGCGGTATGGCGGCGCAACTCGCCGAGCAGGGCGCCGATCCGTTCGACGCGATCGACATATTCGACGCCGGCCTGCGCGCCGGCCAGGTCGCGCAGGACCTTGTCGGGTGCGGCGCCCCGGGCACCGGAGATGACCACCGTCGCCGCGACACCGCCTTCCGGCGTCCGGCCCAACCATAGCCGCTGCTGAAGCTTTCCCAATGGTGTGCCGAGCCAGTCATCGAGAGTCAAGGGCGGCGACTTCCCGAGCTGGGCTCTGGCTTTCCGGGCGACTTCGGCCGGCAGCCCGGCGCGTTGGACGAGGTCATCCAGCGGCGCGCCATAGAGCTTGCCCACCCTTGCCAGATTGGCCTGCTGCTCGGCCATCGTCGGTACCGAGCCGGCCAGCGACTGGTACTCGATCTGGAGTCCGTCGGCGATGGCCCGGTCGAGCTCGGCATCCAGTGCGTCGAGCCGGGCCAGCAGCGCCTGGGTGTTCTCGGCCTGAACCAGAAAATAGCGGCTACCGGTATCGCGGTCGAGCAGCTGTTGTACGCGCTGCTCGTCCTGCATCAGCGCCGCTGGTGAAGGATTGAGCAGTTCCAGGCTGTCGTCGCTGGTCAGGCGCACGGCGCAGACGATCACCAGCGCGATCGCGCCGATCAAGGCGAGCCACGGCGGTAGCTGCCAGCGTGGCTGACACAGACGCCACCATCGGGTGGCCAGGCGGTCGGTAAACGGGCTGGCGTGCAGCGTGAAGCGAGGCAGCCACAGCACCACGGTGAGCCAGGCTCCGATCAGTCCGAACGCGGCGAACGCGGCCATCTGGCGTAATCCCGGCATCGGCGTCAGTGCCTGGGCCACGTAAGCGATGACGCTCGAGATCAGCCCCAGGACGAGGCTCGGCAGCAGCCGGCGCAGGCGAAATCCCCGGCCCGCGATGGCGCGATCGCACTGCAGGTGCAGCACGTAGTCGATGGCAATGCCGATCAGGCTGGCACCGAAGGCCAGCGTCAGCAGGTGGAGCCGGCCGAACAGCCCCAGGGTCAGGGTCAACGCGAACAGCGATCCGGCCAGCAGCGGGACCATCAGTTGCAGCAACACTCGGGGCGAGCGGAACACGAACGCGATGATCAACAGCACCCCGAGCAGAGACGCGGCGCCGATGGTCGACATCTCGTGTTTGGCCTGACGGGCGCCGGCGGCGGCGTGAAAGACCAGACCGGAGCGCAGCAGTTCGGCCTCGGGATGCTGCTGCTGAAACTGCGCAAGCGTGCTGTGCAGGGCATTCTGCATCGGTAGATCGTAGGGGGAACCCTTGAGCTCGCCGATCAGCACGCTCCACTGCCGGCCATCGGGCTGATCGCCGGTATCCAGTGTCAACAGGCCATCGGCGGCGCCGATCGGGCTCTGTGGCAACCTCGAAAGCCAGACATCCAGCAGGCCGAAAGGGTCGGCGACGGGATCCGGACGGGCCGTCGGCGAGAACAGTCGGCGCAGCGCCGGCTCGACCAGGGTGCGGCCATCGCCGTCATCGAGGGTCTGCTGCCATTGCGGCGTCAGCAGCCGATAGCGCCACGGTCCCATCCAGCCGTGCGGATCGGCGTCGGCCAGATCCAGCTCGCGCCAGTCGATCGCGGCAAGCTGGCCTTCGTCGACCAGCGTCTGCAGCGATCTCCCCAGTGCCTGGGTCGTCGCGACGCGATCGTCGTCACCGAGCAGCAGCAGAAAGCGATTCTCGAAACCGCGCCCCAGTTCGCGATCCGCCCTTTCGACCAGCGGCGCCTGCCGATCGGCGGGCAGCAGGGCGGTCAGATCGGTATCCGCGGGCAGTCCCTGACGTAGCATCCAGCCCAGCCAGAGGGTGCAGAGCGTCAGTACCGCGAACCAGAGCCAGCCCAGGCGGTGATAGTTGGCGCGGGTCATGCGCCGTTCAGCGGGTGCTGGTCGAACAGACGAACCTTGAGCCGGTCACCATCGGGCGTGCGCATGTCGAGATGATCGATGGTGCGGTCCCCCTGAAGGGTGATTCCGGCGATGCGCTCACGCAGTGCCGCCTCTTTTGGCGTCAGCGCGACCTGCCAGGCGTCCTGATCGCCGGACAGTTGCAGCGTGAAGCGGGATTCCAGCGCCTGCCAGTCGCCTTCCAGCAGTTGCAGAAACAGCTGGGCGACCTGTTCGCCGCCCGGCGGCGCAGTCTCGCCGCTGCCATCGGTGATGGCCTGGGGCGTCAGTTCGATGCGCTCCTGGACCGGGGTTTTCAGCTCCCAGACGACGCGCTTGCCGCGCTCGAAGACGAAGGTGCCGGTACTGGTCAACGAGCTGTCGAGATCCGCCAGTTCGCGCTGCTGTTCGAAGCGGCCCGCCACCGACGGCGTAGCGGCGAGCTGACGTTGCAGATCGTCCAGATCGAAAGCCTGGGCGCTCATTGGCACCAGCACCAGCACCAGGAGCGTAATCAACCATCGACGAAGCGGCATGTTCGAATCCTTCGGTTTGATGTCTGTGTGGCCGGGGGTCAGGTGGCGGAGTGTCGATCTTCGGGGGCGTTCTCGCGTTGCTGATCGCGGTCGGCGTCGGCATGGGCGTCATCGCAATCCAGCCAGAAGGGGAAGAAGTTGAACCACTGTAACGGCGTCTTCTCGCATTGACGGGTCAGCCAGTCGACATAGCGGTGCATGGCGCTGTCGATCCATGCCGCACGATCCCGTCGGCTCAGTTCGCTGGTGTCGTCGAAGTGATCGAAATCGATCCGGTAGCTGGTGGCTTCGCGGAAGCAGCCGATGGTGTAGATCGGGCAGCGCAGCAGGCTGGCCAGCCAGAACGGCCCTTCCGGGAATCGTGCCGGATGGTCCAGAAACGGCAGCGTCCGGGCGCGTCCGCTATCGCTGATCGGCACCCGGTCGGCGGCGATGACGACGAAGCCGCCCTCGGCAATTCTGCGACCCAGCTGCATCGCCGTCGAGGGCGTGATCTCGCTGACTTCGATGATCTCTGGCGGATTCTCGCGATGGGTCGAGCGCGCCAGTACCTCGTCGAACTGCTTGGCGTTACGCGTATGCATCAGCAGTGTCGCCTGGAAGTCATCCTGCATGTCGCTCATGGCGGTACAGATCTCCATGTTGCCGACATGGGAGACGAGCATGATGCCCCCGCGTCCACCCACGACCGCCTGGCGAAAACGCTCACGCGTGTCGCCCTCGAAGCTGAGCACCGGTGGAATGCCGCTCCAGGCATCGATCTTGTCCATCAGACTCTGTCCGAAACTGCGGAAATGGCGCAGGCTCAGCCAGGTCAGATGGCCGGGTGCATGACCATGCCGGTGCTGCCACAGCCGGGTCAGGTAGGTATGGGACGCACGTCGATGCAGACCGTGGGCGATATAGTAGTAGACGATCACCAGCGTCAGCATGATCTGAAACGGCAGCCGGCCCAGTTTGCGGCGGATCCAGACCATGGTGCGGACGCCACGGGCAGTGCCGGTTTCGCGAATTCTCGACCAGTGATTGGGATTGCTGCTGATCGGTGTCATGAAAGCGTTTCCTGGCGGCGGCTCAAGAGATGGGGAAGGCGTCGGCACATGCCGATCACGAGACGGAAATGCATGCGGGCGAGCAGAACGTTGTCTCGCCACAGCTTGAAATGGGAGACGCCGTCGATCGGATAGCGAACCCGTACCGGCAGATTGGCGATGGCGCCCCCCCACCAGTGCCAGCGCACCGGTAGCTCGCTGTCGAACTCCATGCGGTCGCCGCAGGGATGTTCGGCGACCAATCGATTGACGGCGGAAACCGGGTAGAGCTTGACCCCGCACATGGTATCGCGAAGATCGAAAGAGAGCGTTGCCAGCCACACCAGCGAATGGGTGATATAGCGGGAATAGAAGCGATGTCGTGGCACGCTGGCGTCGAAACGTGGATAGCCGATCCTCAGCACCTCGTCGTCGGCACCAAGCCCCTCGACGAAAGGAGGAAGGTCGGTGGCTTCGTGCTGGCCGTCGGCATCCACCTGGAGCACGTGAGTCAGCCCGCGCTCGGCAGCCCGCGCCAGTCCGGCTCTCACGGCGGCGCCCTTGCCACGATTGACCGGCAACCTGACCAGATCCACCGTGTCCGACTCGGCCAGGTTTTCCAGCACCTCGGCGCAGTGCGCGTCGCTACCGTCGTCGACCAGAATGAACGGTAGGCTCAGCAGCCGGAGCCGCTCCAGCGTGTGGCCGATGGCCTCGGCATGGTTATAGACGGGAACCAGAACCGCGACACGGGCGCTGTTGTCGTTCGACATCCGCTACCTCTCCCACTCTTGCCGGGTCACCAGGGCGATGCGCCCGGTGACGTGCTTTCCGCGCTGGCTATCGCAGTCGATGCGCAGGCTCTCGTTCGCGTCGCCGTGACGATGATCGAGCGTCATCTCGAAGCGGTCGCCGGGCAGCAGGGGCTGGGGAAATCGCAGGCGTTCGAGCCCGGCAAAATCGGATCTCAGCGCGAACAGTCGGCGCGCCTGCTGCATCGCCCATTGCACCAGGACAATACCTGGCAGCACAGGCTGGCCGTCGAAGTGTCCATCGACGAAAGCGCAGCGCTCCGGAACTTCCAGCGTGATCTTCCAGCCGTTTTGGTGCGGATGCTCGCCCAGCCAGCGCGGCGCGCGTCGGTCCTCCAGATCCCGGAACAGACGCTGGCGGATCTCGGCGCTCAACTTGCCCTGGGTGTTGGTGGGCCAGTGATCCACGAAGCGCCAGTAACGCGGTAGCGCCGGCGTTTCGAAATGCGCGGCAAGCCCCCGTCGCAGCCGTTTTACCATGGCTCGATGGTGGCGGTGGTCGTGGGGCATCGTGCCCGGCGTCAGCTGGATGACCGCGGCCAGACGCAGTTCTCGACGCTGCAGTGTCCAGGTTCGTGCCCGCTCGACGCCCGGAAGTGTGGCAAGCGCCCGATCCATCGCTGTCAGCGAGATCCGCTTGCCGCCGATCTTGACGATGCGATCGGCTCGGCCCAGCAGCTCGAATCCGGCTTCTGTCAGCGCGATCCTGTCGGCCTGACGCTGCCACTGATCCGGCGACGCCAGATGGCGCGAGCGCAGCCACAGGCGGTTGTCCTCGTCATGGCGCACGTCGACGCCGGGAAGGGCGATCCAGTCCGGGCCGTGTCGTTGAATGCGCCAGGCGATGCCGCCGGTCTCGGAGCTGCCGTAGACCTCGTGAACGGGCTTGCCGAGCAGCTCATGGACCTGATCGCTGGCACCTTTCGAGAGTGGCGCGCCGGAGCTGTAGATCGTCTCCAGCGCGGCGCTCACCGGTTTCCAGTCGAGCGCCTCGGGCAGGCGTGACAGCGCGGGTGGGGCGCTGACGAGGATGATCCGACGCCCCGCCGTCCGGCTGCTCTGCAGCCAGGTACGCAGGGTTTCCGGGTAGCGGCAGGTCTGTGCCGCGAATGGGCTCGCCTCGCACAGTGGACGCAGAATCGAGAACAGCAGCCCGTAGATGTGCTGATGACTGACCTGGCTGACCACCAGCTGCGACCGAAGGGGCCAGAGTGATGCCTGGGTGGCGAGTTCGGCATCCAGTTGATCGAAGCGCTTGTCCAGTCTCTGCGGCTCGCCGCTGGAGCCGGAGGTGTAGAGCGAAACGGCGATGTCGGGCAGTGACCGCGAGGACCAGCGAGGGGGGCGACTCGGCAGTTCTGTCGGCGCGTCGTCTTCATGCGCCGGGGGGGTTGCTCCCAGTGCGACACCCGTAGCACGCAGGTTCGCCAGTGTCTCCGGCTGATTATCCGCCGGCAGTACGACCCGCTCGCCGCGTTCCCAGATTGCGATCAGGGCCGCGCTGAATTCGATCGGGTCCGGCTCGAAGAGCCGCCAGATGCCGCTCTCGTTGGGTGTGTCGAGCAGATGTTGCTGCCACGCCCCGATTCGCGCGTGCCACTCGCCGACGGTGAACCAGCGTGCTGGCGCAGCGCCCGCCGGTGGGATCCAGGCAAAGACCTCTGCCGCTGAACGATGACGCCAGGGGCGTTCGGTCAATTCACGAAACGTCATGACGCGCCTTTTCTTCATGATGATCGCCCTGAAGGGCTCCGTCCCGGTGTTCTTCCGCCCGACGTTTGACCCGTTGGCGAATACACCATTCGCCCAGAAACATGGCGAGCATGAGCCCATAGACGATCCCGCCGTTGTACCACGCCCAGACATCGAGATCGGCATGGATCGCGGTCGCCAGGGCGACACTGCCGTTGAGCACGAAGAACACGCACCAGGCCTGGGTGACCCGACGGGTATAGCGCACGGCGTGGGGCGGCAGATCCGGCTCCTGGCGGCGGGCGAAACGCTCGATCAGCGTGGGCGGATGGCGCAGCCCGTGGGCGAAGACCAGCAGTAGCGCGAGATTCACCACGACCGGCCACAGCCGAAGGCCGAGCTCCGCGCTGTCGGTGGCCATCAGCACCAGGGTCAGTGGCAGCAGAACCCAGCCCCAGCGGCGCTGCCCCGCAGGCAGGCGCCACCAGGCGATGGCGGCAAGCGCGATCAGTAGTGGCCAGGCCCCGTAATGCGGCAGCAGAAAATGCACCACCAGCGGCCACAGCAGGCCCACGAAGCCCACGGCCAGCCAGAGAAGGCGATGGCGACCGGAGCTGATAGCTGACGACATCAAGACGCCCCCGGCTTCATTTCTGGCGACGCGATTCAACCAGGGCTGCCAAGCTTTTCAGGTTGGCAAAATGCTGGCGGGAGGACTCCGCTTCGGATTCCAGCGTAATGCCGTAGCGCTTCTGCAGCGCGAGACCCAGTTCGAGCGCGTCGATGGAGTCGAGCCCGAGTCCCTCGACGAACAACGGTTCGTCGCGGTCGATGTCATCGGGTGTGACATCTTCCAGCTCCAGAGTCTCGATGATCATCTCTTTGAGTTCGTGTTCCAGCGCTGTCGTTGTCATCTGTCTTGATCGTCCTTGTCATTCATTATCAATGGCTGACGCTCGATCCCGGTGTCGAGCGCGTTGCCGCAAACCTGCGGCGAAGGCGAGACTCTCATATCGGTATCCTGAGACGCCACCGCGATGCGCATGGCCTCTCAGGCCGCGGATCATGGCCGAACGGCTGGAAGTTGCCAACTGCGACGACTCAAGGGGCAAGCCACGACCCGACGGCTGTCCATCAGCCAATCGATGATATCGAGGGGTTGCAGCGTCGCTGTCTCGAGCTCGAGCTCGACAGAGGTCTCCAAGAGTCGCCGGGCGCCGGGATTCGGATCTCCGCCCAGGCGAAGAACGACGGCGGCGGAAGACGACTCGGGAGCGTAGGCGGCGAAGCGCCGGGGAACGGGCTGGTCACTGAAGACGATGATGACACTGGGTTGGCCATCGGCGAGATAGCCGCGCGCCTCTGCCATCAGGGCCGCCCACTCGCCGCCGCTGGCGGCAACCGCTTGCTGGCTGCGCCGATTGCCGCTGGCAATGGAGTAGACCCCCACCGTGGCGTTGTGCACCGACAGTCCGAAACGTGCCGGCGACAGCGGCTCACCGTCGTTCAGACCGTACAGCATCTCCAGCGTTCGCTCGCCGTCGCCGTGACGTGAAGCGTGCAGCACGATGCTGTCGGCACCGGAATCGAGGGTCGCGAGCATGTCGCAAACCGCCCGTCCGAGCAGGTTGAGACGCCGTCGCAACATGGACGGTACGGCCGCGCCGGCAGGTTTTTCACGGGTGTCGAGGCGGCACTCCCCAGCGGTCTTCCGATGGGGCGTCCAGGCTCGCCAATCCTGTAGGTAAAGGTCCGTCATTGCGTCGTTTCAACGATCCGTATTGCCACAACTTTACGCATCATAACGGAAAAAGAAGCCCCAGGCGGTGCAAGCTTTATGCATTTTGAAGGGTAGCGCCCCTCACCAACAGGAGGGCGTCAAAGCGCCGAACCGGGGTCCGGCGCACCCTGGGAGGACGATCCCGAAGGCCCGACAAGCCTAACGCCGGTTTTCCCGACAGGACTTGATACAGATTAAATACTCTCGGGCAGCGGTCGAAAAACCAGTCTCCGGGCTCGGAGGCGTACGGTTCAGATACATGAGAGGCCGAAGCCGTGGAGATCGCGTCGCGTGATTCAGCGGCTGCACGGATCGTCGAGCGGAGCCTCGCGCGGCCGGAAGCGACGGGAGATCGCGTCGATGGCGATGTTGAGCGCGGCGGTGACCAGCAGCAGGAAAAAGGCCTGATCGAACATCAGGTACTGGAAGCTCGAATCGATGTAGAAGCCCAGCGTCGCGACGCCCAGCATCCCGAGCAGGGCGGTCTCGCGCATGATGACTTCCGCACGATAGCAGATCAGCGCCAGCAGATTGGGGTAGAGCCGCGGCAGCAGTTCGTAGGCGTAGCGCCCGGAAGCCGGAAGATCCGCCATGCCGACCTTGAGACCGTCGGCGTGGCGCGTCACCAGGAAGGCGATCAAGGCACCGTTATGCAGTGCCAGTGCCAGCCACGCCGGTAGCATCGAAGGTCCGAGCATCAGCAGAAAGATGAACGCCAGCATCAGCTCCGGCGTCGAGCGCAGCACGACCAGCATCAGTCGTCCGCCAATGCGCTGCCACGGACGACCGAAGTGGTGGCTGGCCAAGGGCCACAGCAGCAGGGCCAGTATCAGGCTGCCGACGGTCCCCATGAGTGCCAGCAGCAGCGTGTTGCCGACTGCCGGCAGCAGGTCGGGCAGACTGGCGAGCCAGGAGCCCAGCCCGACCAGATCTCCATCGAGTAGCGGTGCAGGCCATAGATCGTGGCTGACGAAGCGCCACAGCAGGTTGCCATCGACATCAGGCCATGGCCCGAGAAAGAACAGCGCGCCGATCAACAGCGGCAGCAGCAGGCGGCGATCTCCCCACCACTGCAAGGTGGCGACGAGCGCGTAGAAGATCCACAGCAGCGCGCCGGCTTCGGAGAAACGGCCCTCGCGGAAAGCGCTCTCGAGATAGAAGCCGAGCGTCGGCAGTCCGACGAAGCCGAGCAGCACGCTGGCTCGCATGGCACATTCGAACCGGTAGCGGGTATAGCTGGCGAGGCGCTCCCAGACCAGCGGCAGCTCGGCGTAGAGAAATCGGGACAGGCGATCGGTGCCGGCAGGCAGCGCATCGGTCGGGGATTTCGGCGCAAGTTCCAGAATCTCTGCATAGACTTTGGCGAAAATGCCGGCATAGGGAATCGCCAGCGCCGCGAGAGCGGTGATCGAGGAGAGCCCGAATACCTGAATGAACAGCAGCGCCCAGAACAGTTCGTGAATGGCGCGCACGAACGCGCAGAAGCCGCGTATCAGGCGTGAACGATGGAACAGCAGTGCCAGCGGAAAGCCCAGCATGGCACCGATGCAGGTCCCCCACAGCGCGACGCTCACGGTCAGCGCAATCGCGCGTAACGGGTTTTCCAACGCGAGGAAGTCAGGCCAGGCGAAGCCTTGGGCCATGCGCGATAATTCGCCCCAGGGATCGACGGCAATGATTCGCAGATCGGCGAAGGGCAGCAGCAGTAGACACAACCCGATCAGCGCCAGCGAACGGCGCCCGAGTGTCAATCCGGGGCTGTCACCCCGCAGCAGGCCGGGTGCTGCGCTCATGGCGAGGTCTCTAGCCTGGCCTCGCGGTCAGAATGTCCGGGGGGGCTGGTACCGGCATTTTTCCCGGCATCGGGGTAGAGCGCATCGAGCTGTGCGAGTGTCAGCTCGCGCGCCGGCGCGTCCAGCACGACGTGGCCGTCGCGCAGACCGATGATTCGGTCGAAATATTCCAGCGCCAACCGGTGCTGATGCAGCGCAATGATGCTGGAAGTGTGCCGTGCTTGAATGCGGTCCAGCAGCCGCAGCGCCTGATGAGGGTCGACGCTGGCCAGCGGCTCGTCACCAAGGAATATCTCGCGTCCCTGGAAGAAGGCTCTGGCGATCGCCACGCGCTGGCGCTGCCCACCCGAGAGCTGCGCTACCGGGCGGCGGAGCAGGCCTTCGAGACCCAGTTCGCGCGTCACGGCGTCGATGGCTTGCCACGCCTCGCGTCGGGGTTTCAGCAGGTTGACGAGGTTGGTCAGCGCGGCGTGGCGCTCCAGCTGCCCCATATAGACGTTGTGATACACCGACAATAGTGGCACCAGCCCGTGCCCCTGGGGACACCAGGCGGCAGCGTTGCCCAGGCGGCGGCGAATCTCGGCGAGCAGCGTCGACTTGCCGGCACCGCTCTGACCCAGTAGCGCCACGCGCTCGCCGGCTTCCAGCGATAGCGTCAGCCCTGGAAGCACGACCTGGGTTCCGTAACCCAGGTCGACGCTATCGAACGTCAGTAATGGCATGGAGCCTCAGCGCAGTACGCCGATGGATTTTCCCACCGACTCGATCGGGGCGTAGTCATCATTGCTGGCGGGTATGAAGCCCGAGCGCGGAAAACTCTCCAGCAGCGCCGGGTCGGTCATGTCGAGCAGCGCCTTCTGCACTTTCTGGGTAAAGCCCTCGCCGTAACGCGCATCGGCGTCGCCGCGTATCGTCCATTGGTAATCCGGGTAGGTCGGCGACTCCCAGACCACTTCGACCTTGTCGGTATCGACGCGGCCTTCCTCGACGGCAGCCTGCCATACGGTGAAGTTGACGGCGCCGATGTCATAGGTGCCGGACTCGACCAGTGCGATGGTGCGAGAGTGATCGCCGGAGAATCCGACGCGGGAGAAGACCTTTTCAGGGGCCTTGTCGAAGCGCTGACGGATGAAATGTTCCGGCATCAGGCGTCCGGACGTCGAGGTCTTGGCGCCGAACGTGAAAGAGTGGCCGCTGACCGATTCCGGCAGTTCGTTCTGCTCCGGCTCGATGCCGGTCGCGGTATTGGCAATGAAGTAGCTCACGAACGCGGCGTCTTCCTTGCCCTGGGCGATGGCCTGCGACCCGGGCACCAGTTGGCGTGCCTGGACCCCGGACAATCCGCCGAACCAGGCAAGCTGCACCTGATCGTTGCGAAAGGCGGTGACCGCGGCGCCGTAGGAGGTGACGGGAACGTACTCGACATCGACGCCGAGCTGCTCCGAGAGATAATCGGCCACCTTGGAGAAGCGCTCGACCAGGCGTGACTGGTCTTCATCGGGAATGGCAGTGAAGCGGAAGGTCTCGGCGGCATTGGCGGCCGAGCAGGCGACCAACAGAACCAGGGCAAGCAGCCAGCGCATGGGTTAAGGCCTCGATATTTTTGAAGGCGCTCATGATAACCGCTTTCCGGCTTGGGTTTTAAGCCGCGCGTTGGTTGTAGGCTGAAGTCGACACCGGGCCAGTCGACGGCCGAAGCCTTGCCGCCGTCACTTTTCCTTCGGCGGAAATTTGGTCGGCCGCAGGCTCTCCTTTATCGTCTTGAGATGGGGCAGGAACGACTCGCCACGGCGGAGCGTCACGCCGGTTGCCAGGACGTCGATCAACGCCATGTGGATCATGCGCGAGCTCATCGGCATGTAGACTTCGGTGTCTTCAGGCAGATCGACCGGCAGTATCTCGGTGCAGACCTCGGCCAGCGGCGAGCCGTCGCGAGTGATGCCGATGACCAGCGCACCGCTGTCACGCGCGACCTTGGCGACCTCGACCAGCTCGCGAGTACGCCCGGTATAGGAGATCACGACGATGACGTCGCCGGTATGGGACGCCGCCGCGATCATTCGCTGCATCAACACATCGTTGTAAGCGCCGACCGGTAGGTTGAAGCGAAAGAACTTGTTCTGCGCATCGAATGCGGCCGGCGCCGAAGCACCCAGGGCAAAGAAGCTGATCTGACGCGCCTGAGACAGATGGTCGACGATGCGTTCGATCCGCTTGGGATCGATCTGGCGGCGGGCGCCATCCAGCGCGGCGATGGTCGCGCCGATGATCTTGTCGGTATAGGCCGTCGCGTTATCGTCACTCTCGACACTGCGGCTGACGTAGGGCGTTCCGCCGGCCAGACTCTGGGCCAGCTGGATCTTGAAATCCGGATAGCCCTTGGTTTCGAAATTACGACAGAAACGGTTGACCGTGGGTTCGCTCACCGTGGCAGCCTGTGCCAGAGTGGCTATGCTCATGCCAATCGCCGCATTGGGGTCCTGGAGGATGACGTCGGCGACCTTGCGCTCCGAGCGATTCAGGTCGTCGACCCGCGAACGAATGCGGTCGATGAGATCGTGCATTGCCATGGTTGCGGGGCATCTCCTTGCGGCGGAATGACGGGTGATTCATGACACAAGCCCTGCATCCTAGCCTCTGGCGACAGCAGCGCCAAGCCGCGTCGGAACCGGGCCAGGCACGCTCGGTCATCTTTCGCGCGGTATACTGAGATGGTGGCGGTAATTTAGTTACGAAGTTGAATGTCAAACCATGCCTGGATGGCGTATTTTGTTCGTAAGTTAACGACTTTGGCGGAGGGAGGCAATGACTCGAGAGGCAACGCCCAACGTGGACCTGGCGCTGTTCGGTGCGCTTGGCGATCTGGCACTGCGCAAGCTATACCCGGCGCTCTATCATCTGGATCGCGATGGTCTGCTGGGTACCGATACGCGCATTCTGGGACTGGCAAGGCGCGAGCACGACGCCGACAGTTTTCGCAGTACGGTGCTCGCCACGCTCAAGAAGCGGATCAAGGGCAAGGAGCTGGAACAGGCGTGTCTTGATCGCTTTCTGGCGCGACTCGACTACACGCAACTCGATTTCGATACCGTCGACGGTTACGAGAAGATCAGGGACTGGCACGGCCAGAGCCCGGATTCCCAATGTCCGCTGACGATCTATCTGGCCGTGCCCGCGAGCATCTACGGCGCGATCTGCGCCAATCTCGAGCGCAGCGGCAGCCTGGACAGCGAATCGCGCGTGGTGGTCGAGAAGCCGATCGGTTACGACCTCGAGTCCTCGCACGAGATCAACGATGCCATCGGTGCCGTGTTCCCGGAATCTCGGATCTACCGCATGGATCACTATCTGGGCAAGGAAACGGTCCAGAACCTGATCGCGTTGCGTTTCGCCAACCCCATGTTCGGCAATCAGTGGAACCAGAGTCAGATCTCCCACGTCGAGATCACCGTGGCCGAGCAGGTGGGGATCGAAGGGCGCTGGGGCTATTTCGACAAGGCCGGCCAGCTGCGCGACATGGTTCAGAACCATCTTCTGCAGCTGTTGACCATGCTCGCCATGGATCCGCCGGCCAATCTCGATGCGGATGCCATTCGTGACGAGAAGGTCAAGGTGCTCAAGGCACTCAAGCCGCTGGAGGGCGAGGATCTCAACCGCCACGTGGTCCGCGGGCAGTACGTCGCCGGCACCATGGAAGGCGAGAGCGTGCCGGGCTATCTCGACGAAGAGGACGCCAATACGTCCAGCACCACCGAAACCTTCGTTGCGATGCGGCTCGAAGTGGCCAACTGGCGCTGGGCCGGGGTGCCGTTTTATCTGCGTACCGGCAAACGCATGCCGGAGAAGCTGTCGCAGATCGTGATCCACTTCCGTCAGCAGCCTCACTACATCTTCGATCCGGACCAGCGCAATCTCGCCGCCAACAAGCTGGTGATCCGGCTGCAGCCGGAGGAAGGCATTGCGCTGCAGGTACTGACCAAGGACGGCGGGCTCGACAAGGGCATGCGTCTGCGCCCCGGTCCGCTGCATCTGGATTTCAACCACGCCTTCCCCAAGGAGCGGATTCCTGACGCCTACGAGCGCCTGCTGCTAGAAGTGATGAAGGGGCAGCAGTACCTGTTCGTGCGCCGCGACGAGGTCGAATACGCCTGGAAATGGGTCGATCAACTGATCGCCGGTTGGGAAAAGCGCGATATCCCGCCGCGTCGCTATCCGGCGGGCTCCTGGGGGCCCGTGGCTTCGATCGCGATGATCACGCAGGACGGTCGTTCCTGGTATGAAGACTACTGAAAACGCCCGCGAGCAGATCGGCGCGCAGCTGGCCGTCGCCGCCGCTCAGGCATTGACGGCGGATCTCGCCAGCCAGCCACGGGCGCTGCTGGTCGTCTCCGGGGGCTCGACACCGCTACCGTTCTTGCAGCGTCTTGCCGAACAGCCGCTGGACTGGTCGCGGGTCGATATCACGCTGGCCGATGAGCGCTGGGTGGCAGAGAGCCATCCGGACAGCAACGCGCGCCTGATCCGGGACACGTTGCTGGTCGGGCCGGCCGCTGCCGCGACCTTTCATTCGCTGACAACGTCCGATGCGACGCCGGAGCAGGGCGTGGCGGCAGTTGCCGCTCGCCTGGCAACGTTACCGTGGCCGGCCAGTCTGGTCGTGCTGGGCATGGGCAACGATGGGCATACGGCATCACTATTCCCCGACAGCGGCGAGCTCTCGTTGGCCTTGAGCACCGATGACAGCGTCGTCGCCGTTAGAGCGCCCAGCGTTTCCCAGCCGCGCATCACGTTGAGCGCGGCCCGCCTGCACGATGCCCGTCGTCACGCGCTGCATCTGGTCGGTGATGCCAAGAAGGCGGTGCTGGCCCAGGCTCTCAGTGGCGACGATGCTCGCGAGCTGCCGATTCGAGCCTTCCTGACCTGCCCGTTGACCCTCTATTGGGCGCCTTAGCGCCGCTCGCGGCTGCCCGATTCCCGTGCCTGATCGAAGCCGGGAGAGGCGCCGAAACCCTTCAAAGGAGCCATCTCGATATGTCATCCGAACAACGACTGCCTCAGTCTCATATCGATCGCCTGGATGCGATCTGTCGCTCCAGCGCCATCATTCCCGTGCTGGTCATCGAACGTCTCGAGCATGCCGTCCCGCTGGCCAAGGCACTGGTCGACGGCGGTCTCGACGTTCTCGAGATCACCTTGCGCACCGACTGTGCGGTCGATGCGATCAAGCGCATTCGAGAAGCCCTGCCGGACGCGATCGTCGGCGCAGGCACCGTGCTCAGTATCGACCAGTATCGGATTTCCGAGGAGCTCGGCGTCGACTTCGTGGTCACGCCCGGCACCACCCCGGCGCTGTTCGAGTACGGGATCGCCAGCGATGTGCCGCTGTTGCCGGGCGTCGCCACCGTCTCCGAAGTCGTCACCGGCTGGGAGTATGGCTATCGCCGTTTCAAGTTCTTCCCGGCAGAATCCAACGGCGGCGCCAAGGCACTGAAGTCCTTCGGCGGCCCGCTGCCGGAGGCGCAGTTCTGCCCCACCGGCGGCGTCACCGTGGACAACGCCGCCGACTATCTGGCACTGCCCAACGTGATGTGCGTCGGCGGCTCCTGGATGGCGCCGAAGTCGCTGATCGACAACGAGGACTGGGCAGGAATCACCGAACTGACAAGAGCCGCGACGCAGCGCTATCCACGCTGAACGCGGTTCGGTCTCGTCATACCGGAAGGCGCCGTCCACGGCGCCTTTTCGTGTTTTCAGGGTTTCAATCCGGCAGCGCCGAGGTGGGCGATGCAAAGGCGGGCATCAGTTCCGCTCGATTGCCGTCGCCACGCCCTGACCGCCACCGATACAGAGTGTCGCCAGGCCGCGTTTGGCGTCGCGGCGTTGCATCTCGTACAACAGCGTTACCAGAATGCGCGCGCCGGAGGCGCCAATCGGATGCCCCAGGGCGATGGCACCGCCGTTGACGTTGACCTTATCCTGGTTCCAGCCCAGATCCTGGGCTACGGCCAGCGTCTGGGCAGCGAACGCCTCGTTGGCCTCGATCAGGTCCAGGTCGTCGATCTTCCAGCCGGCCCGTCTCAGGCAGCGTCGGGTCGCCGGTACCGGCCCGATACCCATGGTCGCCGGATCGACGGCGGCATTGGCGTAGGCACGGAGGGTCGCCAGGATTGGAAGACCGAGCTTCGCGGCCCGCTCGGCACTCATGATCAGCAGGGCGGCGGCGCCATCGTTGAGCGATGAGGCGTTGCCGGCGGTCACGCTGCCGGTCTTGGAGAATGCCGGCTTGAGCTTGCTCAAGGATTCCGCGGTAACGCCGTCGCGCGGCTGCTCGTCACGGTCGACGACGACCGGGTCGCCGCGTCGCTGCGGCACGCTCACCGGCGTGATCTCGGCATCGAAACGGCCGGCTTCTCGCGCTTTCGAGGCACGTCGTTGGGATTCGGCGGCATAGGCATCCTGTTGCTGGCGGGAAATGCCCCACTGCGCGGCCACGTTCTCCGCCGTGATGCCCATGTGGTAGTCGTTGAAGGCGTCCCACAGGCCGTCGCTGATCATGCTGTCGAGGAGCTCGGCGTGGCCCATGCGCAGCCCGGTTCGCGCCTTCGGCAGCACGTAGGGCGCGAGGCTCATGCTTTCCATGCCACCGGCGACGATCGCGTCGGCATCGCCGCAACGGATCGCCTGGACGGCCAGGTGGACGGCCTTGAGCCCCGAGCCGCAGACCTTGTCGACGGTCATCGCCGGCACGTTATCGGGCAGGCCGGCTTCGATCGCCGCCTGGCGCGCCGTGTTCTGGCCCAACCCGGCACGCAGCACGTGGCCCATGATCACTTCATCGATGCCCGCCGGATCGATGCCATCGAGCACGCGGCGAATGACGGTCGCGCCCAAGGTCACGGCGGGAACGCTTGCGAGACCGCCCTGAAAGGTGCCGATCGGCGTGCGGGTGGCGGCGACGATGACAACATCGCGCATGGCGGTAGCGTTGGTATCAGGCATTGGCCGTCTCCCGCTTGTCGATCAGCGCGCAGCCGGTGGCTTCGCGAATCTCTTCGAGTGTCACTTCGGGCGCGAGTTCGGTCAGTGCCAGCCCGTTGTCGGTGACATCCATCACGCCCAGATCGGTGATGATGCGGTCGACCACGCCGACGCCGGTCAGGGGCAGATTGCAGGCTTCCAGGATCTTGTGTTCGCCTTTGGCGGTGTGGCTCATCAATACCACCACCCGCTGCACGCCGGCGACCAGATCCATGGCGCCGCCCATCCCCTTGACCATCTTGCCCGGGATCATCCAGTTGGCGAGATCGCCTCGTTCCGAGACCTGCATGGCGCCCAGAATCGCCAGATTGATATGGCCGCCGCGAATCATCGCGAAGGACTCGGCGTTGTCGAAGTAGCTCGAGCCGGGCAGGGCAGTGACGGTCTGCTTGCCGGCATTGATCAGATCGGGGTCGACGGTCTCTTCGGTTGGGAACGGCCCGATGCCGAGCAGGCCATTTTCCGACTGCAGCCAGACGTCCATGCCCTCGGGGATGTAGTTCGCCACCAACGTCGGCTGACCGATGCCGAGATTGACGTAGAAGCCGTCGCGCAGCTCGCCGGCGGCGCGCTCGGCCATCTGTTCCTTGGTCCAGGCCATCTCAGTTCACCTCCCTGAGCGTGCGTTTCTCGATACGTTTTTCCGGCGTCGGGTTGTGCACGATGCGGTGCACGAAAATCCCCGGCAGGTGGACGTCGTCGGGGTCGATGGCACCCGTCTCGACGATCTCCTCGACCTCTACCACGCAGACCTTGCCGGCCATGGCGGCCAGCGGGTTGAAATTGCGCGCGGTCTTGTTGAAGCGCAGGTTGCCCGCCTTGTCGGCTACCTGTGCCTTGATCAGCGAGACATCGACCGGCAGACCACGCTCCATGACGTAGTGCTCGCCGTCGAACTCGCGCACTTCCTTGCCTTCGGCGATTTTGGTGCCATAGCCGGTCTTGGTGAAGAAAGCGGCGATACCGGCGCCGCCGGCGCGCAGGCGCTCCGCCAGTGTCCCTTGCGGACAGAATTCGAGCTCCAGTTCGCCGGAGAGATACTGGCGTTCGAACTCCTTGTTCTCGCCGACGTAGGAGGAGAGCATTTTCTTGATCTGGCGCGATTCGAGCAGCAGCCCGAGGCCGAATCCGTCGACGCCGGCGTTGTTGCTGGCCACCGTCAGGTCCTTCTTGCCGGTGTCGCGCAGGGCAACGATCAGCGATTCGGGGATGCCGCACAGGCCGAAGCCGCCGACGGCCATCGTCATGCCGTCTTCAATGAGCCCCCGCAGCGCGTCGTCGGCGCTGCCAAACAGTTTGTCCATGTGTCCTAGTCCTGAAACGGAAATCGCGCAAAAGGTCGTCTCGAAGCGATCGCGTCACCCCGAAAGCTCCGTTCAGACTAGCAATGAACGGGCGGGCACGCGCTGTCACAAGCGACCGATGGATGTGGACATTATCATCCGGGCGTAAGCGGCACAGGCGGGTTAGACGATAGTAGAATGCGCCGCCATGGGCGGCGCTAATCGTCTTCGCGGCAGGAAAGGTGGAGGACTAGCGAGGCAGATCGTCGAGATCATCGGTGCCGGGCAGCGAGACGAAGGCACCGGCCCGCGTGGCAGCGAAGGCACCGCAGCGGGCGGCAAACGTCAGCGCCTCCGTCAGTCGCGTTTCATTGGCCAGCCAGTCGGAAAGCGTCTCGCAGGTCACGTCGTCTCGTGCCAGGGAGGCCAGCAGCCCGCCGATGAAGGCGTCGCCCGCGGCCGTGGTGTCCACTGCCTGAACGCTGGGCGGCGTCGTCTGCAGCTGACGGTCGGCCAGATGGGCAGTGACTGGCCCCGGGCCGTCGGTGATGACGATCAGTCGGGCGCACTTGGCGAGCCTTGCACTGACCCACTCCTCCACGCTGCGATCGCCGCGCAGGATGTCGAGCTCCTCGGTGGAGAGCTTGATGACATGGGCACGCTCGAGCAGCTGTTCGACCAGCCCGATATCGATCTTGCCCTGCGGCCACAGCATGGCGCGCAGGTTGACATCGACGCTGATCAGGCAGCCGCCGCGCCGGGCGATGCTGGCGAGATCCAGCGTCGTGCGGGCGATGGCAGTGTCGGTCAGGCTATTGCTGCACAGGTGCACCAGGGCCGGCTCGGTGAAGATGCCCGGCGGCAGATGCTCACGCCGATAGAGCAGGTCCGCGGCGGGCGGGCGATAGAAGTCGAACTGACGCTCGCCCTGGCTATCGCGTGAGACGAAAGCCAGAGCCGTGCGCGCCTCGCGGGTTCGCCTCACGTGCTGGGTATCGACGCCATAGCGGGTCAGTTCGTCGACCAGGAAGTCGCCGAAGCGATCGTCACCGATCATGCCGAGAAAGAGGCTGGGGACGCCCTGGCGGGCGCAGGCGACGGCCGCATTGGCCGGCGCGCCGCCGGCATAGGGCGTGAAGGTCTCGGGGCCGCTGTCGTCGCCCAGACGGCTGGACAACATGTCGACGAGGGCTTCGCCGAAGGCGATGATGGGGGTCATGGGTTACCGACTCTCTTGTCGAACGGAATCGAGATGCGGCGTTCGGGATCTCATCGAGCCCTGACTTTATCGAGCTCTGATCCTGCAAACTGCCGCACCAAACGTCATCACGGTACGCGGTGACTGCGCGCTTCCTCGAGCAGTGCAAACCACGTTGGGCGATCGAGTTCGAGATTACTGCTCAACAGCAAATTGTCGATACGCCTTTCATTCAACGTTCCGGTCACCGGAATCGGCTTGCCGGGCAGACGACGCAGCCAGGCCAACGCCAGCCCCGCGGTGGTCGAATTGAGCTGCTCCGCCAGCCGCGAGAGCGCCGTGCCGAGCACGTCCTCGAAGACCGAGCCGCCGCCCAACGGCGACCAGGCCATCGGCGCCAGCCCATCGGCCAGAACGGCATCGTAGAAACCGTCGAATAGCGCATCCGGATGCGCCAGCGAGAGCTCGAGCTGGTGAACGCCGAGGCGATGGTGCATCGCGGCCTGCAGGCGGCGCCACTGTTCCGGCAGGAAGTTGGAGACACCTACGGCGCCGACCTTGCCGGCGGCAATGGCGTCATCCAGCGCTCGCGCCGCGGCTTCGGTATCCATCAGCGGGTCGGGGCGGTGCAGCAGGAAGTGATCGAGACGGTCGACGCCGAGGCGAGAAAGGGAGCCGTCGATGACCTGCGTGAGATGGCGTTCGGAGGTGTCGTAATGCTTGACCCCGAAAGGGGAGGTGTCGCGGTGGGGCAGAACGATATTGCCCTTGGTCACCACCCGAACCCGGGACTTGAGCGACGGCCGCCGGGCCAGTGCCTCGCCGAAGCGCTGTTCGCCCAGATGGTTGCCGTAGCTGTCGGCGTGATCGAACCAGTGCAACCCCTGATCGACCCGGGCTTCCAGCCAGTCGGCAAATTTTTCGACGTCGTCGAATTCGGGGCGCTCGTTGAGGCGCATCATGCCCAGGATGAAGGGCGAATCGAAAACCAGGTCGTCACTCACGCCGGCTGCGCCTCCCGCACGATCGTGGTGGATAGGAGATGCTGGCCGTCCGGCACCAGCCAGACCGGATCGACCCGGGTGCAGGCCGCTTCGACGCATAAGAAACGCTGACCGACCGCGGCCGGCGTGTCGCCCGGCAAAGCGTCGCCGGGATGCCACACGACAGTCGAGTCGCTGCCCTGCTTGCTGATCAGCAATCGACGCTGACCATCGTCGAGAGTCACCGGGCGGTTGGATTGATAGATGCGATCGAGCGCGCCGCGAATGCCGAGTTCGCCCTGCTGGTGATGCTCGGCGAAGTGTTCGAGCTTGTCCAGGTAGCGCGCGCCGGCCAACCCCTCGATACGACATCGATGGGTATCGGCGACGGCGAAATAGGTGTGCAACGCGGCGGTCATCTTGACCGGCGTGGTGCCGACGTGGCGCGTCATCAGCTCGACGCTGAGCCGCTGCGCGTTGGCATGAACCACGGCGTTGGGAACGAGTTGATCATGCAGCCGTTCCTGCGGGGAGAGATGGATCTCGACGCCGCTGCCGGTCACGCTCTCGTCGATGGCATCGACCCGCCACGCCGCCGTGCGCGCGGGGCCATGCATGGGGCCCTTGCCGTCGGGTGACTCGTCGGCGAACCACGGCCAGCACAGCGGGATTCCGCCACGAATGGCGCCGGGCATCGGCTGAGGTGTGGGCGTGACCCACAGCCAGCCATCCTCCGCACCGGACGCCGGGCGGGTGCCCTCGGCTCGCTCGGCTTCGGGGACCAAAGGTAGGAAATGCAGTAACTGGGCGCCTTGCAGCGAGATCGCAAGCTCCCCCCAGTCGGCATTGATGACCAGCACGCGCCGGCCTTCCCACTCGGTCTCTCGCTGGCCGTCGGTTGCATCGACCAACTGCCGCAGCGTATCGGGAATCATGTCACCTCCTCGTTGTGCAGGGCTTCCGCCGCGCCCAGCAATCCGGTCCACGGCGCTGTCACCACCCAGGTGGGGATGCCGGCATTGTAGGCGCTAAGGCGGCCCTTGTCGGCAAAGGCGCGACGGAAGTCGCTGCGCGGCAGCCATTCGATCAACCGGGGGGTGATGCCGCCGCAGAGGTAGACGCCGCCGAGGGCGCCGAGCGTCAGCGCGGCGTCGCCGGCCGAACCGCCGAGGATCTTGAGAAAGCGCATCAGCGTCTCGCGGGCGACTCGGTCGCCCGCCCGCGCCGCCCCGGTCACTTCCGCCGGCGTATTGTAGCGCGGGGTCGTCTTGAGCAGCGCCGCGTGAGCGAGGTAGAGGTCGAGCAGGCCCTGACCGCACAGCAGACGCTCGATCGAGACGCGCCCGTAGCGGGCTCGAAAATAGTCGAGAAGCTGTCGCTCGCGCTTGTCGGTGGGGGCGAAAGTGGCGTGGCCACCTTCGGTGGTGAGCGGGATCCAGTGTCGTCGACTGGGAATCAGACCGGCCACGCCAAGCCCCGTGCCGGGGCCGATGATCAGGCGGGGGCGGCGGGCCTCGGCTTCGCCTTCTCCGATCTTGACCAGATCCTTCTCGTCGATATGAGGGATCCCCAGCGCCTGGGCGGTGAAATCGTTGATGACCTTGAAGTTGGACAGCCCCAGCGCCTGGGCGACCGCCTTCTTGGAAAATGCCCAGTCGTTGTTGGTCATCTTGACCCAGTCTTCATGAACCGGGCAGGCGAATGCCAGACAGGCTTCCTCGGGCGCCTCGGCGCCGACCTGTTTCAGATAGGCCTGAATGGCTTCGACCAGACCGGCATAGCGCGCGCAGGGCAGCGTCTCGACCGATTGAAGCTCGACGCTACCGGGCATGACCAGCGCGAAGCGCGCGTTGGTTCCGCCAATGTCGCCGATCAAGGCGGGAGTCGTCATGTATGCCCTCCGGGCAAGTCGGCGGCATCGAAGCCGCCAAAGGTCGCCGCGCCTTCCTCGGCCCCGCCGACCAGTTGGCGGAAGCCGGCGAACAGTTCGCGGCCCATTCCCTGATGATAGTGATCCAGGTCGCAGGTCGCCGGTTCGCGTTGCGCCCAGGTTTCGGCATCCACCAGCGCTTCGAGCACGCCGTTATCCGGGTCGAGCAGGACCGTGTCGCCGTCGCGCAGGTAGGCGATCGGGCCAGCGTCGACCGCTTCCGGGGTGATGTGGATGGCCGCGGGTACCTTACCAGAGGCGCCTGACATTCGCCCATCGGTGACCAGTGCAACCTTGTGGCCGCGATCCTGCAGCACTCCCAGAAACGGCGTCAACTGATGCAGTTCCGGCATGCCGTTGGCGCGCGGGCCCTGGAAGCGCACGACCACGACGACGTCACGGTCCAGTTCTCCATTCTCGAATGCCGCCTTGACCTGGCTCTGATCGTCGAAGATGCGCACCGGCGCTTCGACTCGGCGGAACTCGGGCTTGACCGCCGAGACCTTGATCACGCCGCGCCCCAGGTTGCCGTCGAGCACGGCCAGACCGCCCGTAGGCGAGAAGGGGCGGGTCGCCGGCCGCAGCACGTCTTCGTCGAGACTCTGCTGCGTGCCTTCACGCCAGATCAGACGATCCCCTTCCAGGAATGGCTCCTGAGTGTAAGCCGTCATGTCGGTGCCGAAGGCGGTGCGCACGTCGGCATGCAGCAGCCCCGCAGAGAGCAGCTCCCGGACCAGGAAGCTGACGCCACCGGCGGCATGGAAGTGATTCACGTCAGCCTGACCATTGGGGTAGATCCGGGTCAGTCCGGGAATCACCGTCGACAGCTCGGCGAAGTCGTCCCAGGTGATGGTCAGACCGACGGCTGCAGCCATCGCTACCAGATGCAGGGTGTGATTGGTCGACCCGCCGGAGGTGAGCAGTCCGACCATGGCGTTGACGATGGCGTGGGCGTCGATCTGCTTGTAGAAGGGGTGATAGTCGCCGCCCTGGTCGCTGTTGCGAATCACCTGCTCGGTGCTGAAGCGGGTAATGGCGTCGCGCAGCGGGGTGCCCGGGTTGACGAACGAGGTGCCCGGCATGTGCAGGCCCATCATCTCGAGCATCAGCTGATTGGAGTTGGCGGTGCCGTAGAAGGTGCAGGTCCCGGCGCTGTGGTAGGAGTCCGACTCCGCTTCCAGCAATGCATCGCGGCCGACCTTGCCCTCGGCGTAGAGCTGTCGGATGCGCGATTTCTCGGCGTTGGGCAGGCCGCTCGGCATCGGCCCCGCGGGAACGAACACCGCCGGCAGGTGGCCGAAGCGCGCGGCGCCGATGAACAGACCCGGCACGATCTTGTCACAGACACCGAGATAGAGTGCGCCATCGAACATGTTGTGCGACATCGCTATCGCCGTCGACATGGCGATCACGTCGCGGGAAAACAGCGACAGCTCCATCCCCGGCTGGCCCTGGGTCACGCCATCGCACATGGCCGGCACGCCACCGGCAAACTGCGCGGTGCTGCCCATGCCCCGGGCGGCGTTCTTGATCAGTTCGGGAAAATGCTCGAGAGGCTGGTGCGCCGACAGCATGTCGTTATAGGAAGAGACGATGCCGATATTGGTACTGTTCATCAGCTTCAGGCTGTTCTTGTCGCCTGCGTTGCAGGCGGCGAAGCCGTGAGCCAGGTTGCCGCAGGAGAGCTCGGCACGGTGGACGCCGCGGCGATGTTGCTGCTGCATGCGGTCCTCGTAGAGGCGGCGGCGGTCGGCGGAGCGGTCCTCGATGCGCCTCGTCACACGATCCAAGGTGGGGTTGAGCGTCATGGTGTGCCTCATCGAGCAGTCAGGTTTATTTGGTAAACTTACCAAAAAAATATCGCCATTGTTCGAGAATGCGCCTTTCGTATTAGTCTTTTGGGGTAATATTTTTTCACGTTCCGATGTTCTAGACTGCGTGTACTAGACTATTCGGCAGCTTGCGGTGATGACACGGCACCCCGGCTTTCAGCGCCGTCATCACCTGACGTTCGCGTCATGCCATCATCTGAATCAAGTCATCAATGAGGAGAGCACCATGACACTGCGTGTCGCCATCAACGGCTTTGGCCGTATCGGTCGGAATGTACTCCGCGCCATGTACGAGAACGGTTACCGGGATCGGATCGACGTCGTTGCCATCAACGACCTGGGCGATCCGGCGCTCAATGCCCACCTGTTGCGTCACGACAGCGTCCACGGGCATTTCGGATTCGAAGTCACCCACGATAGCGATACTCTGAGCGTAGACGGGGATAGCATCCGCATCCTCTCCGAACGGGATCCGGCGCAGCTACCCTGGAAATCGCTCGATGTCGATCTGGTGATGGAGTGTACCGGCCTGTTCACCAGCCGTGCCGCCGCCGCCAAGCACATCGAAGCGGGTGCCGGACGGGTGCTGATCTCCGCCCCCAGCGGAGATGCCGACGCAACGATCGTTTTTGGCGTCAACGAGGGGACGTTGACGGCGGATCATCGCGTGGTCTCCAACGCGTCCTGCACCACCAACTGCCTGGCACCGGTCGCTCAGGCGCTGCAGGACAGCGTGGGTATCGAGAATGGCCTGATGACCACGGTGCATGCCTACACCAACGACCAGAACCTGTCTGACGTCTATCACAAGGATCCGTACCGGGCGCGCAGCGCCACGCAGTCGATGATCCCGACCAAGACCGGTGCCGCGGCGGCGGTTGGACTGGTGCTGCCGGAGTTGAACGGCAAGCTCGACGGTCTCGCCGTGCGCGTGCCGGTGATCAACGTGTCGCTGGTGGACCTGACCTTTACTGCCGGTCGCGACACGAGCAAGGAAGAGATCAACGAGATTCTCGAAAAGGCTGCCGCCAAGTCACCGGTGCTGGCGGTGAACTCGCAGCCGCTGGTCTCGATCGATTTCAACCACGATCCCAACTCCTCCACTTTCGATGCCAACCACACCCGTGTGAACGGCCGTCTGGTCAAGGTCATGGCCTGGTACGACAACGAATGGGGCTTTTCCAACCGCATGCTGGACACGGCGCTGGCGATGCAGGCGGCCAGCTAGTCCGGAAGAGGCCAGCCAGTTCGGAAGAAATCGTCCGGAAGAGACGGTCCGGAAGAAATCGTCCGACAACGATGTAGAGCGAGGGGTCACTGAGAATCTGTCACCCCTCGCTTCGATGGTTTCCCGCGTTATCTCTATCCGGATATTCCCTTCCCCGATTTTCTTCCAGATTCCTCTTTCCAAGTTCACTTTCCAAATCCTCTTTCCGGCACCTTGCAGTGCGGGCTTCTCCGCTGCCTCCGCTATCGTGACGGAGCCGCTGGCGCTCGAAGTAGCCGCTGTTTTGTGCTCAAGTCATCCATTCTGGCGTCGATAGAACCCGGTATGCTGGTCAATTGTGTCGGCAGGCTTGGCGTTGCCGGGCTGACCCTCTAGTGTAAGGCCACCTACGGCTCCATTTTTTCACCATGCATCGAGGTTGGCGGCGCCATGCAGGACAACATCATCAACGCGCATCGCCTGATTGGCGAAATCATCCACGACCCTGGAGAAGAGCGGCGCGGCAAGATCGTGGGCGTCGACCAGGCCCGTTCTACACCGGTGATTTTCGTGATCTGGCAAGAGCGGGCGGGGATACAGCGCTTCGAATTGACCCGCGACGAGCTTCGCCAACTGGCGGACGCCTGTTGTCGGCCGCGCCCGACGGCGCAGGATCGACGGGGTCGAGGCAGTGATGACGCGCCGGTTTCATCCGATGATGGCGTGTCCGCGTCATCGGCATTTGCTCAACGTCGTGTCGGCTATCGCTGACACGATCCTGGTTTACCACCCAGCCGCCTGGAAACAGCACCGCGGCGAGACGAGGCCGGAGTGCATGGATTCGAGGGATGCCTTCGTGCATGGCGAGCGAAGCTTGGGCGCGGAAGCGCAACAGTGGCTGCAATCCTTGCCCGGTACGGCTTACGCCACCGACTCGGCCTGGTGGCTGGGCGAGGTTCGCTTTGTCGCCGATTCCATCAGCACGTTGAGTCACCGGTCTGCCGCGGATCATGCGTCTCAACCCGAGCTGTGGTTGGCGCAGGTTGCCGAAACCGAGCGCTGGCCGTTGCTCGAGCAACTGCAGCAGGCAATGACCCGGGGCGACTCTGCGGTGCGGCTCTCCTACGTCATCGAGAGGCGCGATGGCTCGCAGTGCGCGGTCGATGACAGTGTCAGCATTCAGCGTGACGCGAGCGGTGCGGTAGAGGCTCTGGTCGGGCTGCTGCAGGCGAGCCCCGTCGCGGCGGCGAAGGATGGCCCGCCGCTGCAGTCTCTGCTCGATCATGGTGGCGATATCATCATGGCGCTCGATGAAGACCTCGACTGCCACTATGTCGCGGGTAACACGCAAGAGACGCTGGGCGTGACCACGGCGTCGCTGCTCTCGGCTTCGCTGTTCGCTTTGATGGCGCCGGAGGACGGTTCTCGGATTCGGCGGCTGCTGGTGGAGGGGGGCGCGGAGGCCGGTTCGCCGATGGTAGAGCTGCGATTGAGGCACCGGGATGGCGGATATCGCTGGTTCGAGATCCATTTTTCGCCCTATCCGTTGCCGCTGGGGCCGCCCGAGGAGCCGTCGGTGATGCCGGGTTGGGTCGCCATCGCCAGGGACATCACCCGTCGCCGCCAGCAGTCGCTGCAGTGGAACGCGTACACCGCCACGGACGAGCTGACCTCGGCACTCAATCGCGAGCCGTTCATGGGCTTGCTCAGACACGCCTTCGCCAGCGCAGACGCGGGAGCCCGCTTCACGCTGATCGTGTTCGATGTCGATCATTTCAGCGACATCAATCAGGCGTGGGGACGCGAGGGCGGCGACCTCGTGCTCAGCTGTATCGGCGAAATGTGCCGGGCGACACTGAGAGAACGATTCAGCTTCGGCCGTTTGGGCGATGACTCATTCGCGCTGCTGATGAGTGGCAAGTCATTGCAGGAAACGGCCGCCATTGCCGAGAAACTGCGTGGCCGCTTTGCGTCGACCCGAGTGGAGTTTCATGGTCATTGGCTGTCTTTCTCGGTTAGTCTTGGAATCGCCGAACGGCGCGGTGGGGAGCTCGCGGAGGCCATGCTGGCGCGGGCGGAGGCGGGCATGCAGGATGCCAAGCAGCACGGAAGGGATCGTGTGCAGCAGGCGCTCTGAGGCGCCGTTCGAGCCTGCCCTCGCCCAGTCGGCAATCAGCAGGGTCGGTTTCGAGCAGGATCGGTATTCGCAGGAACAGGCGCCAAGCCAGTCTAAGAGGGGAACGATAATGGGAAGATTACTGCTGGCCTCGCTGCTCAGCCTGATGTGTGTGTCGGCGTGGGCCGAAGAGGTCGAGGGTCCGCATGTCCAGGGAGAGACTTTCGAGTACACCACGGGCGGCCAGACTTATCAGGGATATCTTGCCTACAACGCCGGCGATGACGAGCCTCGCCCCGGCGTGTTGCTGGTGCATGAATGGTGGGGGGTCAACGACTACATCAAGCACAAGGCCGACCAGCTGGCCGCGCTGGGTTTCGTCGCCTTGGCGGTGGATATGTACGGGGATGGCAAGGTGGCTCAGCATCCCAAGGATGCCAAGGAATTCTCAAGCCAGGTCATGCAGGATTGGCCTTCGGCGCGAGCGCGCCTGGAGGCGGCGATGGCGGCGTTGCGGGAGCATCCCGCCGTGCGCGAGGACCGGATGGCAGCGATCGGTTACTGCTTCGGGGGTGGCGTGGTCATGAACATGGCGCTGGCGGGAATGCCACTGGACGCCGTGATCAGCTTTCATGGCAGCCCGACTCAGGTGGTGACCAACCCGCAACCGTTCGATGGTCTGGTGCGCATCTACAACGGTCAGGATGATTCGCTGGTCGACCCCGAGGCGCTCGACGGTATGGCGGCGGCGCTGACGAAGGACGGCGCCAATGTTCGCGTGGTGCAGTATCCTGGCGCCAAGCACGCCTTCACCAATCCGGATGCCGACGCGCTGGCCGAGAAGTACGATCTTCCGCTCGGTTACAACGCCGCCGCGGATGCCGCGTCCTGGCAGGCCGCGCTGCTGACGCTGGATGAGGCGTTGAATCAGTAGCTGCCCGGCGGCCATGGTCAGGAATACGGGCTATGGCCAGAAAACAGAAGCCACAAAAAACCACGAGCGGTCACGTTCGTGGTTTTTTTGTGGTCGATCGAGACTAGCCACAGGGGCGGCCAGTCTTAAGGATGGCTAGTCATAAGGACGGCTAAGGGCGAGAACGCGCTTGGCCAGGGCGATCATCTCGGGGTCGCCGGTATGCTTGTCGGGAACGTCGGAGAGCTTGACCACCGGCAGCCAGTGCTGGCCTTCCGGTCTGGCCTCGACCATCTTGATCACCATGTTCATCGGTTCGACGCCGACATCGTTGGTGAAGTTGGTCCCGATGCCGAACGCCATGCCGACACGGCCCTGGCAGAACGACTGGATTCGCTCGACTTTCTCCGGCGTCAAGGCATCGGAGAAGATGATCGTCTTGCTGCGCGGGTCGATTCCCAGCTTCTCGTAGTGGGCGATGGTCGACGCCGCGAAGTCGATCGGATCGGCGCTATCGTGACGCACGCCGTCGAAGAGCTTGGCGAACTTCTTGTCGAAGCTTTCGAAAAATGCGCGCGAGGTGAAGGTGTCGGTCAGCGCAATGCCCAGATCGCCGCGGTAGACATCGACCCAGTGCTCCAGTGCCAGACTGTTGGCCATCTTGAAGCCAAAGCGCGCGCCGTGGAACATGAACCATTCGTGGGCGTGGGTGCCGATGGGCTTGACCCCATGGCGCATTGCCAGCAGCACATTGCTGCTGCCGCTGAACGCCTCGCCGCCGTGATGCCGCAGCGCGCCGACCACCCGGTCATGAACATCGAAGGAGAAACGTCGGCGCGTGCCGAATTCGGCGATTTTCAGGCCCAGCCGCTGATACTGTTCGATCTTGGTCCGGGTGCGCGCTTCGACCGTTGCATCGTCATCGCGCTCGACGCCGCGCAGGCGATACCAGAGCTCGCTGATCAGCGCCATCAGCGGGACTTCCCATAGGATGGTGCGATACCACAGCCCTTCGATAGTGACCGAGAGTTCGGTTCCCGTCTGCTCGATGACCACTTCGGCAGGGTTGTAGCGAAAACCGGCCAGGAAATCGAGATAGGTCGGATCGAGATAGGGGCAGGTGGTCTCGAGGTACTGCTTTTCCGCATCGCTCAGGACGAGGCTGGCCATCGCGTCCACTTCGCGTCGCAGCGCTTCGCCGAATCCGGCGGGAAAAGCATGCTCGCCACGATTGATGAACGCGTAGCGCGCCTGCGCGTAGGGAAAGCGCTTGATCACGGCGTTCTGCATCGTGATCTTGTAGAAATCGTTATCGATAAGCGAAGTCAGCATGAAAACTCGTCATCAGCATGAACACAATCCGCGGTCGGTATCACCAGCGAGCGTTTCTTCAAGAGGATTGATTACACGAATACCATGATACCGAACATTGTCGCGACGAAACCGCCGAACAGCAAAAGACCTGCCAGCGACAACAGAATCAGCAGATAGCCTAATATCAACCCGGCCAGTGCCCAGCTGTCGCCGGATTCGTGCTTGCGGCGAATCTGGCGTCGGGCCAGATGGCCGCAGACGACGCCGCCCAAGGCGGCCGGGGGCACCAGAGTCCCCACCACGCTCAGGGCGAAGGCGACCAGGGCCATGGTGTTGGTAGGCGCTGGTGGCGGCGTTGGCTGATCGGGAGGAGAAGAGGCGAATGTCATCGTATGGAGCGGCTCACGAATCCAGGATTGTCTCGTGAGTATCGCACGCTTGCCCATGGCTCTCGACGTTTTCAAACCGGAACAGGGAGCAACGAGGGGCAAATGACCGAAACGCGTAACAGGAGAGACGGGATGGCATTGCGGGTCGAAAATATCGGAAGTCTGGCCGCCAGCCAGGCGCCGCTCTGGAATGCCGTTGTCGGCGATCGCTATCCGTTTCTGCGACACGAATTTCTGGCGGCACTGGAAGCCTGCGACTGCGCCAACACCGATACCGGCTGGGAGCCGGACCACCTGATGGTATTCGATGGCGATCGGGCGGTGGCGGTACTGCCGCGCTATGCCAAGTATCATTCCCGCGGCGAGTACGTGTTCGACTGGTCATGGGCGGATGCGTGGGAGCGCGCGGGGGGCGATTACTACCCCAAATCGCTGTCGGCGATTCCGTTCACGCCCGCCACGGGACCGCGACTGGCGGTCGTCGAAGACGTGGATCGACGCGCGGTGATCGCGGCGTTGGCGCCGGTGATTCGTGACACCGGCCTGCAAAGCTGGCACCTGCTGTTTGCCGAAAGCGGCGAAGTGGACGACTGGCAGGCGTCATTCGACGCCCCGCTGCTGGAGCGCCAGGCGGTGCAGTTTGCCTGGCAAGACGATGACTTCGGCGATTTCGAGGGCTTTCTGGCCCGGATGAGTTCGCGCAAGCGCAAGGAGATCCGGCGCGAGCGTCGCAAGCTGGCCGAGCAGGGCTTCGTGTTCGAGCGGTTGACCGGGACGCAGATCGACGATCGCGCGCTGGCCCAGTTCTATCGCTGCTACTGCATGACCTATCTGGAGCGTGGTCAACGTCCCTATCTGACGCTGGAATTCTTCATCCGGCTGCGCGACGGCCTGACCGATTCGCTGATGCTGGTGCGTGCCAGCGTGGAAGGGCGGGCCGTGGCCGCGGCGCTGTGCTTTGAAGGACGAGGTTGCGAAGGGCAGGGTCTCGAGGGAAAGGGAACGCTCTATGGTCGCTACTGGGGCAGCGAGGTCGAGGCCGATTTTCTGCATTTCGAGACCTGCTACTACCAGGGGATCGAGCACTGCCTGGCGCGTGGCCTGTCCCGTTTCGACCCGGGGACGCAGGGCGAACACAAGCTGACGCGGGGCTTCGCGCCGGTCATCAGCCGCTCGCTGCACTATCTGGACCACCCCGGGTTTCGTGATGCCGTCGAGAGCTTCTGTCGTGAAGAACGGGCCCATGTTCAGGCCTATTTCGAGCAGTGCCGGTCCCGCTTGCCGTTCAAGGATTCAGCATCCTGAATTCGTGGCATCTGGCGCGAGCCGGGCTGCCAGCGTGAGTGATATGCTGAATCCCGATCATACTGGGCGGTAGCGCTCGCCGTGACGAGGACAGAGATTCAATGGGTTTTCTTACCGAAGCGGCTGTGCTGCTGGGTGCCGCGATCATCGCGGTTCCGCTATTCCAGCGTCTGGGCCTGGGGTCGATCCTGGGCTATCTCTGCGTCGGCTTGCTCGCAGGCCCGTCTATCAGCGGCTTCATCTCCGAACCGGAGTCGGTACTGCATTTTTCCGAGTTCGGCGTGGTGATGTTGCTGTTCATCATCGGTCTGGAGCTCGAGCCGAAGCGCCTCTGGTCGCTGCGCAAACGTCTGCTGGGGCTGGGGACTCTGCAGATGGCCGGCTGCGCGGCGCTGCTGATGCCGGTCGGGCTGATGCTGGATCTGCCGCCGAGCATCGCCATCTTTCTCGGGCTCACGCTGGCGTTGTCGTCGACGGCCTTTGCGCTGCAGGTGCTCAACGAGCGGCGCCAGCTGGCGACGCCGCACGGGCAGAGCGCGTTTTCGATCCTGCTGTTTCAGGACCTGGCCGTGATACCGCTGCTGGCCGCGCTGCCGTTTCTGGCCGGACGTGCCGATGCCGCACCGGATAACGGCTGGGTCATCGCCCAAAGTATTGGTGTGGTGATCGCCGCCATCGCCTTCGGTCGCCTGGTCTTTCCCCGCGTGCTGGCGCTGATCGCGCGCAGTGATGTCCACGAGATATTCACGGCCGCGGCGCTGTTTCTGGTGCTGGCGATGGCCCTGGTCATGCAGTGGGCGGGGTTGTCGATGGCGCTGGGCGCCTTCCTGGGCGGTGTGATGCTGGCGGACACCCCGTATCGGCACGAGCTCGAAGCCAATATCGAGCCGTTCAAAGGGTTGCTGCTGGGGCTTTTCTTCATTGCCGTCGGCATGTCGGTCAATCTGGCGTTGGTGCTGGACAACGTCTGGCTGGTGCTGGGACTGGCCATCGCGATGACGCTGGCCAAGTCGGTGGTACTGGCGATCGTGGGCCTGCTGGCACGGTTGCCCCGCACGGAAATCCCTCGCCTGGCGGCGATCATTTCACAGGGCGGCGAGTTCGATTTCGTCCTGTTGACCGCCGCGGTAGCCGCCGGTGTCATCGACCAGCGCATCGCCAGCCTGTGTATCGCGGCGGTGACGCTGAGCATGGCGGCGACGCCGTTTCTGTATCGCCTGGGCGAGAGAGCGGGTGACCGTCTCAAGGAAAGCCGGCCGTTCGATACCGACTTCGGCGACGACACCCCTCCGGTGATCATCGCTGGCCTTGGTCGTTTCGGGCAGATGGTCGGACGTATGCTGAAGATGCAGGGCATCAGTTTCACCGCGCTGGACCCCAACATCACCCAGGTCGAGTTTATTCGCCGGTTCGGTTCGCGCATTTTCTATGCCGATGCCACCCGGCTCGATCTGCTGCGCGCGGCAGGCATCGACAAGGCGCGCCTGCTCGTCATCGCGGTGGACAGCGAAAGTGCCGCGCTGACCATCGCACAATTGGCGAAGACGCATTTTCCCCATCTGACCGTCTACGCGCGAGCGCGTAACCGGCATCACGCCTGGAAGCTGATGGAAATCGGCGTCGATGGCGTGGTTCGCGAAACCTTCGCCTCGAGCATGGAGATGAGCGTCGAGGTGCTCAAGGGGTTGGGCTATCCCAGCGCCAATGCCATCAATGCGGTGCGCACCTTTCGCGATTTCGATAATCAGTTGCTCAAGGATACCTACGCCCATCGCAACGATACCGAGCAGCTGATGGCGACCGAGAAGGCGGCCATGGCCGAGCTGCAATCGCTGTTTCAGCAGGAGCTCGATCGCGGACGTGCCCGCGACAGCCAACGCGAAGAAGACGTTGCCGCCAACGACCACGAGGAGGCCCGCGATGACGCAGACACTGAAGCGCCGGCTCGCGGCGCTTGAACTCGCAACGGATGGCGTGCTCACGCCGCTTTCCGGTGGCGACAGCGGTGCGGGGCTATGGCGGGTCGATGGTACGACGCCCTGTATCGTCAAACAGGATTCGCCACAGCGTGTCGCCGGCGAGGCCGACGGTCTCAGGGCGCTGGGCGACGCCTGTCGCGATCTCATTGTGCCCGCCGTGCTGGCAGAGGACGGTGATCTGCTGGTGATGGAAGCCCTGGATGGCACGGGGCCGCGTGATGCCGCGGCGCTGGGCGCAGGCTTGCGCCAGATGCACCGGGATTCGCGGGAGGCGGGGGCCGAACATGGCTGGCCGCGGGACAACGCCTGCGGCCTGACGCCCCAGCCCAACGCGTCGCTGGCGGACGGTCGCGTGTTCCAGCGCGAGCGTCGTTTGCTGCCGTTGGTGAGACTGTGCCGCGAGCAGGGGTTGCTGGACGCCGCGCTCGCCGAACGCATCGAACGCCTCGCCGAGTCGCTCGAAAGCTGGCTGCCCGATGTATCGCCGTCGCTGGTCCACGGCGATCTATGGTCGGGCAACGTGCTGTTCACGCCGACCGGACCGGCGATCATCGATCCCGCCATCTATCGGCACTATCCGGAGGTGGACGTCGCCATGCTGACCCTGTTCGGCGGCCCGGGCGACGCGTTCTTCGAGGCCTACTGGAATGGTGAACGCCCTGCGGACTGGGAACGACGCGAGGCGCTGTTCCAGCTATATCCGTTGCTCAACCATCTCTATCTGTTCGGTCCGGGTTATCTCGGAAGCGTCTCGCGGGTGGTGGATCGCGTGTTGGCCGGCTGACGGTATCTCAACGATCGTCAGCGTGTCGGGGTGCGGACATCGGAGGGGGAAACCGCCTCGCCGATGATGTGGTGGCCGCGGGTATTGAGCGTCAGCGCATAGAGCGACGTGGTGGCACAGATGTACAGCCGGTTGCGACTGATACCGCCGAAGCAGACGTTGGCCACGGTTTCCGGAACCAGAATGCGACCGAGGCGCGCGCCATCCGGGGCATAGCAGTGAACGCCGTCCCCGGCGCTCGTCCAGAGATTGCCGGCGACGTCCAGGCGGAATCCGTCGAATAGCCCGCGGTCGGATTCCGCGAACACCTCGCCGCCGCTCAGGCGATAACCCTCCTCCACGCGGAAGCGCCGGATATGGCGGGGTCCGCCATCACGATGCGTGGCGCCGGTGTCGGAAACGTAGAGCCACGCCTCGTCTGGGGAAAAGCCCAGGCCGTTGGGCTTCTCGAAGTCGTCGGCCACCCGAATCAGCGCGCCGTCGACGGTGAGGCAATAGACGTGGCAGCCCAACTCGGAATGGCGTTTACCACCTTCATAGTCGCTATCGATACCGTAGCTGGGATCGGTGAACCAGACCGAACCGTCGGACTTGACCACGACGTCGTTGGGCGAGTTGAGTCGGGCGCCCTCGAAGGTATCGGCAAGCGTAGTGACGCGGCCGTTGTGTTCGGTGCGCGTGACGCTGCGGCTGCCGTGCTCGCAGGTGATCAGGCGCCCCTCCCGGTCAAGGGTCTGGCCGTTGCTGAACGCCGAGGATTGGCGAAAGGTGGAAACATGGCCGTCGTTCTCGTCGTAGCGCAGAATGCGATCGTTGGGGATATCCGACCACAGCAGATAGCGTCCGGCGGCAGAATAGGCAGGTCCTTCGCACCAGCGGCCCGCTTGCCAGAGATGATCGAGCTGGCCGTTGAGCAGGATCAGGGAAGAGAAACGTTCGTCTTCGATGACGAGCCAGTCAGGGTAGGGCATGGTAGGCAATCTTGTCGGTTTGGAAATTGCCCAGTGTCGAGGCTCGCGGCGGTAATGTCTTTGCGACGAAAGTGTCTTGTGACGAAAATGGGGCCTCCGACGCCGAACCGGGAGTGTCGATCCGGCGTCGTCGCGTTACTGCACTGACCCGGAAGATTCGGTGGGTGCAGAGGACGTGCCAATGCCCGCTGTCGGGTAAAGCGTTATACGCTCGAAGAAGGTATCGATGATGCGCGGCCCGATCTCGCCGATATCGTAGCGGTCGGGGCCGCGGAGCCATTCATGCATCAGGCCCAGAAACATCGACATCAGCATGCGACAGGCGATCTCCGGTTCGACGCTTTCGACCAGGGTGCCGGTGCGATGCGCCTCCTGAAAGCGCTCGACCATGGTTTCGAAGCACTCATCGGAGAGCTTCTGATGGAGATCGAGAATATCGACGTCACTGGATGACTCGCAGCAGTGGAAAAGAATCGTATGAACCCGCCGGGACCGAGGGCGCTGCAGCCTGGCCAAGGCATGAAGTGTGGCGAGACGAAGGCTTTCCAGCGGCGCTCGCGGGCGCTCCGGGTCCTCGACATCATCCAGTAACTGGCGCAGTGGCATCTTGACCCGGTCCAGCATGGCGTGAAACAGGTCGGACTTGTTCTTGAAGTGCCAATAGACGGCGCCGCGAGTCATGCCGGCCTGACGCGCGATCTGTTCGAGCGAAGTTCGTGACACGCCGCGTTCGAGAAAAATGACTTCGGCCGCGTCCAACAGCGCTTCGCGGGTTGCCTCTGCTTCGGCCTTGGTGCGTTTGGGCATGGGGATGTCGTCGACAGGTGAGTGGTGGGCGAGCGTGGACCGGCATTTATTGGAGTGTGATTAAAACCGCCGTCGACAGAGCATAACCAATTTCTCTTCAAGTTTACATTCATGTATGTATGCCTGTAAGCTCGCCACATTAACTTAAGTATCATTCTTCCAGGACGGAGACTCATGCGCCCTAATCTCAAGAATTGCACCCTCGGTTTCGGTGGGGCGTTGTTGCTGTCGCTGGTATTGGCCGGCTGTGGCGGCGATGATCAGCAGAGCGCGAAGCAACAAGGTGGCGGGCAACAGCAGAAGCCGCCCGCGAAAGCGGAAGTGATGGAGGTCGAGGCGCACGATGTCGCGCTCTCCAAGGAATATCCCGCTCAGGTTCGCAGCAACCGCGAAGTGACCGTCATGGGTCGTGTCGAAGGCGTCCTGGAAGCGCGGCACTATCGCGAGGGCAGCATGGTCGAGAAGGGCGACAAGCTCTTCACCATCGAACAGGCGCCCTACGAAGCGACGGTAAAACAGAATCAGGCCGACGTGCAGAGTGCGCAGGCCGAGGTTTCCCGTGCCAAGCGTGATGCCGAGCGCTACGCCCGGCTCTACAATCAGAACTCCGTCAGCCAGCAGCAGCGCGACCAGGCCAAGGCAGACCTGAGCACGGCGCAGGCGGCGCTGGCACAGGCGCGGGCGGCACTG
Organism: Salinicola sp. CPA57; assembly: GCF_003206035.1. Lineage (NCBI taxonomy): Bacteria > Pseudomonadati > Pseudomonadota > Gammaproteobacteria > Oceanospirillales > Halomonadaceae > Salinicola > Salinicola sp. CPA57. The sequence goes on along the minus strand of NZ_PZJR01000006.1, from coordinate 56,365 downwards.
GACAGCGCCCAGATCAATCTCAGCTATACCGAGGTCAACGCCCCGGTCAGCGGCATGATCAGCCTGAGCGAGATCAATGTCGGCAACCTGGTGCAGCCGCCCCAGGAGTTGGCGACCATCACCCCGCTGAATCCGATCGAGGTTCGCTTCTCGCTGCCCGCCGATGACGCCTTTTCGCTGCGCCAGCAGCGCCAGAAGGAAGACGAAGGCGCAACGGATACCGTGATTCTGACCGCGCCGGGTACGGAAAGTGCCTCTCGGGACGCGCTCCAGTTGCGCGGCAAGCTGGACTTCCTGGGCTCTCGGGTCGATGAGTCCACCAGCACGGTACAGGCCGAGGCCGTGTTCCAGAATGATGACCAGCTCTTTCTGCCCGGACAGTTCGTACGGATTTCTCTGCCGCATGTGATGCGTTACGACGTCTACGCCGTACCGGCCATCGCCGTGACCGAAGGTCTCAAGGGGCCTCAGGTGTTCGTGGTGAACGGTGAAGGCAAGGCCGAATCGCGTTTCGTCTCGCTGGGCGAGATCGCCGGCGACTGGCAGATCATCACCGAAGGCCTGAAGCCCGGCGATCGTGTCGTCGTATCGGGGATCGGCAGCATCTCCGCCGGCGATCAGATCGATGCCCAGCCGTTCACCGGCAAGGTGCCTGCACCGCAGAACAACGCTGGCGAAAATCCGTCCCAGGAACCTGATGCAAAGGGTGGTGAAGGCGTCGAGGGCGCCCGTCGTGACGCCCAAGACGGACAGAACGGAGCCAACTGATGAACTTTGCCAGCGTTTTCATCAGACGCCCGATCTTTGCCACGGTCGTCTCGGTCATCATTACGCTGATTGGCCTGATGGCCATGAGGACGTTGCCGATCGAGCAGTATCCTCCCGTGGTACCGCCGACGATCAGTGTTTCCGCGACCTATCCCGGCGCCAGTGCCCAGACCGTTTCCGACACGGTCGCATCCGTCATCGCGCAGGAGATCAATGGCACCGAGGACATGATCTATCTGACCTCGTCGAGTTCCGACAGCGGTCAGATGTCGATGAGTGTCTATTTCAATATCGGTACCGATCCGCAGACGGCGACGATCAACGTCAACAACCGGGTTCAGCGGGCGTTGTCGCAGCTCCCGAGCGAGGTACAGTCACAGGGCGTCACCGTCGAACAGCGTTCGTCTAGCATCCTGTTGTTCGTCGGTATCACGTCGACCTCGGATGCCTACGATTCGCTCTACCTGACCAACTACGCCAACATCAATGTGACGGACGAGCTTTCGCGGCTTCCCGGCGTCGGGCAGGCGGAAGTCCTTGGCAGCCAGGAATTCGCCATGCGGGTCTGGCTCAACCCGGACAAGCTGGCGCAGTACGATCTGACGCCGGCAGAGGTGTCTTCGGCGATCCAGGCACAGAATGCGGTCGTGGCGGGCGGCAAGCTCGGTGCCGAGCCCCAGAGCAACCCGACGCCGTACACGTACACCATCACCACCGAAGGTCGTTACGAGAGCGTCGATCAGTTCCGGAACATCATCCTGCGAACCAACGCTGACGGCTCGTCGCTGCGTTTGAGCGATGTCGCGCGGATCGAGCTGGGCAAGAACAGCTACGGCATTCAGGCCTACGTCAACAACAAGCCGATTGCACCGATTGCGATCTATCTGCAGCCGGGGGCCAATGCGCTGGACGTGGCCAAGGAAGTCAAGGATTCCATGGCGGATCTCAAGACACGGTTCCCGCCGGGACTGGACTTCGAGATCCCCTACGACACCACGCTGTTCATCGATGCTTCCATCCAGTCGGTCGAACACACGTTCATCGAGGCTCTGCTTCTCGTCGCGGTGATCGTGTTCGTGTTCCTGCAGAGCTGGCGTTCGACGCTGGTGGCGATGTCGGTAGTGCCGATTTCGGTGGTGGGTACGTTTGCCGGGATGTATCTGCTCGATTTCTCGATCAACCTGCTGTCTCTGTTCGGCATGATACTGGCGATCGGTATCGTGGTGGACGATGCCATCGTGGTGATCGAGAACGTCGAACGCATCATGGAGGAAGACGAAGAGGCGACTCCGTTCAGTGCGGCGCTCGAAGCGATGAAAGAAGTTTCCGGCGCGGTCATCGCGACGGCGTTCATCATGTCGGCGGTATTCGTGCCGGTGGGTTTCATGAGCGGCCTGACCGGACAGATGTACCAGCAGTTCGCGATCACCATCGCGATCTCGGTCGCGATCTCGGCGATCGTGGCATTGTCGTTCACGCCCGCCATGAGCGCGATCTTCCTCAAGCATCAGGATCGCATCCAGCAGTCCGGCTTCGTGCGCGTCATTCGTAAGCCGTTCGACTGGTTCAACAAGCTCTTCGACAAGATCACCGACTTCTTCATGGCGATCACCAACTTCATCATTCATCAGCTGTGGCTGGTGCTGGTAGGTCTGGCTGCCGCCGGTGTCGTTTCCTGGTTGATCTTCGCCCAGCTGCCGGCGGCGCTTCTGCCTTCCGAGGACCAGGGCGTGGCGCTGGCCTCGGTCAGCCTGCCGGCAGGGTCGTCGGTGGCGCGCACGGATGCCTACGTGCAGGAGTTGAGCCAGCGGCTGCGTGATGCCGTTCCCGGAATCAATTACGTGACCGGCATTCCGGGCTTCGACATTCTGTCGAGTTCGCCCAATACCGCCAAGGGCACGGTCTTCGTCACCATGAAACCGTGGGAAGATCGCGATATCACCATCGATCAGTTGACCCAGAAAATCATGCAGATCGGTGCCCAGATTCAGGGCGGAAAGACGGTTGCCTTCAACCTGCCGCCGATCCAGGGCCTGTCGCCCACCGGCGGGTTTACCGGTTATCTTCAGGCTTACGGCGGCGATACCGCGCAGCAATTGGCCGAGGCGTCGGGTAAGGTGATGCAGGCGGCGGCCAAAAGGCCTGAGCTTGCGGGCGTGTTCTCGTCGCTGGATGTCAACGTGCCGGTCTACAAGGCGGATGTCGACACCGAGAAGGCCCGGAGCCTGGGCGTGGACATCGGCGATTTGAACACCACCATGGCGAGTACCTTCGGTAGTGCGTTCGTCAACTACTTCACCAGTTCGGGCCGCAACTTCCAGGTCTATCTCCAGTCCGAGGACGATTTCCGACGCAATCCGGATGATCTCAGCAAGGTCTACGTGCGCGGTGGCGATGGTCAGCGCATTCCGCTGTCCGAGCTGGTCACGCTCACTCGTGACAAGGCCCCGTCGGTGCTGCAGCGTTACAACACCTATTCGGCCGCTCAGTTCTCCGGCGGGCCGGCGCCGGGCTACAGCTCCGGAGAAGCGGTGCAGGCGATGCAGGAAGTCGTTGCCGACACGCTGGGCACCGATTACGGGATGGGTTGGAGCGGCGAGGCCTATCAGCAGGTCAATGTCGGTACCGCGGCGACGCTTGCACTGTCGTTCGGCGTGATCATGATGTTCCTGATTCTGGCGGCGCAGTACGAGAGCTGGACGTTGCCGTTGGCGGTGGTGTCGGCAGTGCCGTTCGCCTTCGTCGGCGCGATTCTCGCCGTCTACCTGGCGGGCTTGAGCACGAGTGTCTATCTGCAGGTGGGCTTGCTGGTGGTGGTCGGGTTGGCGGCGAAGAACGCCATCCTGATCGTCGAGTTCGCCGAGCAGCAGCGCAAGCACGCGGGGCTGTCGGTGATCGATGCAGCCAAGGTGGCGGCTCGTCAGCGTTTCCGTCCGATCGTGATGACCTCGCTGGCCTTCATCGGCGGCACCTTGCCGCTGGCGCTGGCGTCAGGCGCCAGTGCGGCGAGTCGTAACCAGATCGGCACGCCGGTGGTGGGCGGGATGATCTCGATCACGCTGCTGGCCACGATTTTCGTGCCGGCGACCTACGTGCTGATCATGAAAGTCACACACGGGTTGCAATCGAGGTTCGGCAAGGGCAAATCGCGTAACGATAGCCACCAGGAAGCTCGCGACAGCCACTAATTTCTGAAGTCGATATGACCGATGGCTCGGTCTTTCAAAGGCAACCTCCCTTGGAGGTTGCCTTTTTTATTGGCTTCTTCTCATCGACTCCTCCCATGGACTCGGCAATCTTCCAAACAGGCTTTGACGCTTCCCGGCCGGTGGCATATATCTGTAGACAGGGCTCGCGTCTGTGCCGAGACAGACAGGGTGGCACCGGCGGCGACGGCAAGCCCGTCGTGCCGGCGAGTCATTGCCCCGCGCATCGACAGATAGCAGCCATGGCCTTGATCTTCCTAAATTAACGTCGGTTATGGCCGTGCCTGCCGCCTGGGCGCAGGATGTTGGGTGGACGCTGGTTAATATTGACTGGTGGACCGAATGTTCAGGGAGGCTGAACATGGCGCAGGCCGCAGTAGATGGCAGGAAAAGTCAGACGGCTGCGAGAGCTGGGGGGAATCCCGGCAGGTCTGTGTCGGTAACCGGCTCCGGCGCGTCCAACTCGCCGGACAATCTATTGTCGCGGCCCGTTCCCAGCTCGTCGAGTCGCCAACGTCGCGTTCTGTTCGTGACGACCGAGATTGCCGATTTCATCAAGGCCGGTGGGCTGGGCGATGTCTCCGCCGCGTTGCCGCGTGCGCTGAAACCCAATTACGACGTGCGTGTGCTGATGCCCGGTTATCGTCAGCTGCTGACCGCCGGTCGGCCGATCGTGCACGTGGCCAGCCTGCCCGCCCGGCATGACCTTCCCGCCTGCGAGATAGGTCGTCTTCTTTGTGAAGACGGATTGATCGTCTACGTCGTGCTCTGTCCGGAACTCTACGACAGGGTCGGCAACGCCTACGGCGATGAGCTGGGCGTCGGGTGGGCGGACAACGACATCCGCTTTGCGCGTCTGGCGATGGCGGCTGCCGAGATCGTCAACGACGCCTCGCTGCTCGAGTGGCAGGTCGAGTTGCTGCACCTCAACGACTGGGCAACGGGCCTGACGGCGGGCTACGTGCGCTGGCTCGGCAAACGCTACGTGCCGTCGGTCTACACCATCCACAATCTCGCCTATCAGGGGCTCTTTCCCGTCGAGCGTCTTGCGGCGCTGGGGATCCCCTCCACCGCGTTCCATATCGATGGCGTGGAGTTTCACGGCCAGCTCTCTTTCATGAAGGCGGGCCTTTCCTACGCGTCCCATGTCACGACGGTCAGCAGCAATTACGCCGACGAGATCACGTCGGCGCCGCTCGGCTGCGGACTGGAAGGCCTGCTCAAGAAGCGCGCGCTGGAAGGGCGGCTCAGCGGCCTGCTCAACGGCATCGACGATCACTGGGATCCGCGTACGGATCCTCATCTGGCGCCCAACTTCGGTATCAACGACTGGCATGGCAAGCGCGCCAACACGCAGCGCGTGCGTCGCATGTTCGGCCTGGCACCCAGCAGCGGTCCGCTGTTCGCGGTGGTGTCTCGGCTGGTGGCGCAGAAAGGGCTAGACCTCACCATTCAGGTCGCCGACGCCATCGTCCAAGCCGGTGGACAACTGGTGGTGATCGGTCGAGGCGAGTACGTCATCGAGCAGGCGCTGATCGCAATGGCGGCGCTCTACCCAGGCCATGTCGGGGTCAATATCGGTTTCGATGAAGGCGAGGCGCGCCAGATCTACGCCGGCAGCGACTTCCTGCTGATGCCGTCCCGCTTCGAGCCCTGTGGCCTCAGCCAGCTCTACGCGCAACGTTTTGGCTCGCTGCCGATCGCCCATCGAACCGGCGGGCTGGCGGACACGATTCAGGACGGCATCAATGGTCTGCTGTTCGATGACATGAGCCTGGAAACCTATCGCGCCACCGTGCTGCGGGCCTTCGACCTGTTCCGCGCGACCGATCTGTTTTACGCCATGCGTCGAGCGTCGATGGCCGGGAGGCTACATTGGCGTCAGGCAGTGATTCCCTATCGACGGTTATATGCCGATCTGTTGACGGAGGCGATAGTGCGATCCGATGACGTCGTGACGAGACGATGATGACCGCTGCCGGTGGTGATCGCACCAGAGCGAATTTCCCTTCTTCCCCCTCCGGCCAGTCCGGGAACCGCATGAAAGCAGCCACCTGGTCCTGGGACGACGGCGACTGGATGCGCGCCCGAGTCGGACGTCATGGTGGGGACATGCCGCTGGCACTCTATTGCCTGTCAGCCTTGGACTGGTACGTCTCCCGGTTCCCGCTGCCGCTGGACTGGCTCGATCTCGCGCAGGAACTGGTGCCCTACGTCGCCGACCTCGGCTTCACGCATATCGTTATCGACGAGGCGCTCGTCGGGCAGCCCGAAACCGGGGTCTGTCGGTTCGTCGAGACCTGCCACGTTGCCGGCGTCGGTGTCCTCGTGCATCGCCCGACGACTGCGTCGTCGACCGAATCCGAATTTCTCGGCTGGTGTCAGCGGTGTCATATCGACGGATTCGAAGAGGACGGTGACTCCAATTGGGCCGGCGGCTGTCGGCTATTTCAGAGCGAGACTACCGAGACCAGCCTGACCCTGTATCGGCGGCCGCAATGGCGGCTGGCAAGCGCCGACTATCTGGCATTGGCACCGGCCTCGCGCTGTCGTCGATACGGGGACTGGGTCGCTGCCTTGACGCCCAGCGAAGGCGAGCGCGGCCTGCTGGAGCAGATGCCGGACGACAGATCGGCGCTCGGCCAGTGGCGACAGACCGTTCACGGCGATGACTGGCAACGCTTCGCCGCCCTCCGGGCCAGCCTGGCATTGATGTGGGCGCTGCCGGGCGACAAGCAGGTGGCGATGGGGGTGGAGCTCGGTCAGATGCTGTCCGAGCCCTGGCCGGAACCGCTGCATTGGCCGTTGCTGTTCGAAAGTCGCCATGCGGGCGTCCTGCGTCTCGTCGCCGATCTCAACCGGTTCTACGTCAACGAGCCGGCCATGCAGATTCGTCACGATGGCCATCTCGGATTCGAATGGCTGGTCGACGACGACAGCGATAACTGTGTCATCGTTTTCGCCCGCCATGCCGAGAGCGGTCACGCCAGCATGATCTGCCTGTGCAACTTCCAGGCCTGCGTCCACTATCAATATCGATTTGGCGTACCCAGCGCCGGCTGGTGGCGTGAAACCTTCAACAGCGACAGTGTCTTTTACGGCGGCAGCAACGTGGGCAACGGTCGTGGCGTGACCTCGGAGCCGATCCCCAGTCATGGGCATGCCCAGTCACTGGCCGTGACGGTGCCACCGATGGCGGCGCTGTTCCTGCGTCATGAAAATTGGCTCGGAGAGTCTCCATGAGCGCGTCTTCCGTTTCCCGTGGATCGAATGTTGCCACCCTGCGTTCCAGGGAGGTGGCAGATTCGGTCTGGTCCTCTTTCTACGGCGCGTCTCCGACTCGCGAGGGGCGGGTTCGGTTTCGCCTTTGGGCGCCCAGCGCTCAGCGGGTAGCGCTGGAGCGCGAGGGGCAGTCTTCGCTGCCCATGGAACCGACGGCGGACGGACATTTCGAGCTCGAAACCGAATGCCTGCCGGATACGGTCTATCGCTACCGCGTCTTCGTCGATGGCGACGAAGACGGACTTGCCGTTCCCGATCCCGCCTCGAAAGCCCTGCAGGGTGGGGTCGACGGCGCCAGCTGCGTAATCGACCCGGATCGTTACACCTGGCGCCACGGCGAATGGTCCGGCCGGCCCTGGGAAGAGACGATCATCTACGAGGTCCACCTGGGCGCCTGCGGGGGTATCGACGGATTGCGTCGGCGATTGCCGGCACTGGTCGAGCTGGGCGTGACCGCCATCGAGCTGATGCCGCTCGCCGAATGCCCGGGGCAGCACAATTGGGGCTACGACGGCGTTCAGCCCTATGCCGTCGCGTCCTACTATGGCACGCCGGAGGCGCTCAAGGCGCTGATCGATGATGTCCACGGGCACGGGCTGATGATCCTTCTCGACGTGGTCTACAACCATTTCGGGCCGGATGGCAATTTTCTCGGCCACTATGCCCAACCGTTCTTCCGCGAAGACCTCGCGACGCCTTGGGGTGACGCCATCGACTTTCGCCGGCCCCAGGTGCGCCGCTTTTTCATCGACAACGCGCTGATGTGGCTCCTCGAATACCGTTTCGACGGATTACGATTCGATGCCGTTCACGCCATCAGCGAGCGGGATTTCCTGGTGGAGCTGGGGCATACCCTGCGGGAGCGTGTCGGCCCGGATCGGCATTGCCATCTGATCCTGGAAAACGAGCACAATCAGGCCAGCCTGCTTGAACCGGGACTGTTCGACGCGCAGTGGGCCGATGACTGGCATAACACGATGCATGTTCTGCTCACCGGCGAGCGCGAAGGCTATTACGCGGACTTCGTCGAGAACGCGACGGAAAAGCTGGCAACGGCAGTGGGTGAAGGCTTCGTCTATCAGGGCCAGCGCTCCCGCAAGGGTGAAGCGCGCGGCGAGTCCAGCGGGCATCTGCCACCGACGGCATTCGTCAATTTTCTGCAGAATCATGATCAGATCGGCAATCGTGCGCTGGGCGATCGTCTGCCTCACCTGGCCGATCCGGATGCGCTCGATGCGGCAACGCTGATGCTGCTGCTCTCTCCCGCCATTCCGCTACTGTTCATCGGCGAGGAGTGGGGTTCGACGCGGCCGTTTCTGTTTTTCACCGATCATCGCGACGCTCTGGCCGATGCCGTACGCGAGGGCCGGCGCCGCGAGTTCGCGGATTTCAGTGCCTTCGAGGATCCGGACCAGCGCGAGCGCATTCCCGATCCCAACGCGCAGGCGACCTACGAGGCATCGTGCCTCGACGAGGAGGAGCCCCGCGCTCCGCAACATCGGCATTATCAGGGGCGTTTTCGCCAGTGGCTGGCGTTGCGTCACCGACATGTCATTCCGGCACTGAAAAATTGTCGTGCCGTTGCGGCTCGCGTGCTCGGCGACAAGGCCGTTCAGGGCCAGTGGCGGTTGGGTGATGGCCAGATCCTGACCATCGCGATCAACCTGTCCGCGCAGCCGGTGGCGGTGGGGTCGTCAGGCACGCCGCTGGTCTGCTCGCGAGAGGATAGTAGCGATCCCGTCGCCGATGGCCAGTTGCCGGCGCTGACCAGCGTCGTCTGGCTTCAGCCGTCGGATGGGGTATCCGGAGTGTCAGGCGAATGACCACGGTTCAGCCATCGGATCACGAATCCGCTGCCAGGCTGCGCCAACTGGCGTCGTCGGTGGGCCTGCTGCTCGAATGGGCCGGCAGCGATGACCAGCCCCAGTCGCTGTCCGAGGCGCGTCAGCGCAGGATGCTGACTCGCCTCGGCTGGCCGGCGGGGGACGACGACGAGGTCGCCGCCAGTCTGGCCCGCTGGCAGTCGCGCCAATGCCCGGCGGCGTTCGACCGGTTGCCGCCCATGCTGTTGGCCGATCAGGACAAGCCGCTGCAGATTCCCGTCGCCGATGGTGGCGGCTGCGCGTTCGTCCTTCGGCTCGAGAGTGGCGAGACGCTGGATGGCCATCTCGACGCTCAAGGCCACTTGCCTGCGATTCGGGAGACCGGGTATCACCGTGTGAGTTTTCTCGCCGAGCCGGGTGGGGACAGCGTGACCCGGATGCTGGCGGTGGCGCCGCCGCGGTGCTTTACGCTGGATGACGTCGCTCGGGAGCAGGGCGACGCGCAGCCCAGCTACTGGGGCGTCGCGGTACAGCTCTACGCGCTTAGGCGTGACGGCGATGCCGGCATCGGTGATCTTCAGGCGCTCGACGAGCTTTGCACCGTAGTGGCACGCGCCGGCGCCGATGCGGTGGCCATCAGTCCGCTGCATGCGCTGTTTACCGCGCACCCCGAGCGGTTCAGCCCCTATTCGCCCTCCAGCCGGCTGTTCTACAACGTCTGGCACGCCTCGCCCGAGTGCCTGTTCGACGAAGCGACGCTGGCGCGGGTGCGGGAGCCATTTGCCGACGCGATAGCTAACCAGGCCGCACTCGAGCTGATCGACTGGCCGGCCAGCGCACGGCTCAAGCTGGCAATGCTGGAACGGCTGTTCGGACATGTTCAGCAGGACGACAGCGCGCTGGCATGGCGTTCTCGGCTGGCTGCCTTTCGTCGCGACGGCGGCGATAGCCTCGAACGTCACTGTCGGTTCGAAGTGCTTCAAGCGCACGCCGACCACAATGACTGGCGACAGTGGCCCGAGGCCTGGCGAGATCCCCGCAGCGAAGCGGTCGAGGCCTTTGCCGAGCAGTACCGGGAAGCGATCACTTTCGCGGTATTTCTGCAATGGCTGGTGGCGGCCGGGCTCGATCAGGTGCAGGGCAACGCCCGTCAGGCGGGGATGGCGGTGGGGTTGATCGCCGATCTCGCGGTGGGTGTCGATCCCGCCGGCAGTCAGGCCTGGAGCGATCCCGATGAGCTGTTTCCCGGTCTCAACGCCGGTTCGCCGCCGGATGCTTTCAACGCCCACGGGCAGAGTTGGGGCGTGGCCGCGTTCTCGCCGGTCGGGCTGGTCGACTCCGGCTACCGGGGATTTCTGGCCATGCTGCGGGCCAGTCTCGCCCACGCCGGCGGCCTGAGAATCGATCATATTCTGGGACTGTCGCGGCTGTGGCTGGTCCCGGATGGAGAGACCGCGCAGCAGGGCGCCTATCTGCGCTACCCGCTGGACGATCTGCTGCGACTGGTGTCACTGGAATCGTGGCGGCATCGGGCCATCGTCATCGGCGAGGACTTGGGCACCGTGGAAGCCGGATTGCGCGATCGGCTGGCGGCGCGCGGCGTGCTCGGCATGAGCGTGATGTGGTTCGAGCGAGAGGGCGAGGCGTTTCTGCCGGCCAAGCGCTGGCGCCCGACCACCATCGCCATGACCAGCACCCACGATCTGCCCACGGTGGCCGGCTGGTGGCTGGAGAACGATCTCCGCTGGCGAGAAAGGCTGGGACTGTTGGCGGCGGACGAGGATCCCGCCGTGCTCGGTGAGCAGCGTCGCCATGATCGTCGCCGTCTGGTCGGTGTCTGCGGGCTCGACGGGATCGCGGGCGATGACGGCATCGCCAGCGACAGGGTGAGCGTCGACGATGTAATCGATGCCGCGCTGGTCCATGTGGCGGCGACGCCGACGCCGCTGGCGTTATTGCCGCTCGAGGATCTGCTGGGGCTGGTGGAGCAGGCCAACCTGCCCGGTACGCTCGACGAACACCCCAATTGGCGCCGGCGTCTGCCGGCCCCCGCGCCGCAGGCGTTGAAAGCGCCGGCGGTCCAGCAACGTTTATCACGCATCGATCGCCTACGCCGGGAGCGTCGAACATGAGGCAGCTTCGCGCCACCGTCAGATTGCAGTTGCACGCCGGTTTTACCTTTGATGACGCCTGCGGCCAGGTCGACTACTACGCCGCTCTGGGCGTCAGCCATTTCTATCTGTCGCCTTTCCTCGCGTCGCGGGCGGGTTCGATGCACGGTTACGACGGCGTCGATCCCACTCGCGTCGATTCAGAGCTGGGTGGCGAAGCCGGGCTGGCGCGTCTGGTCGAGGCGCTGCACGCCCGGGACATGGGTATTCTTGCCGATATCGTGCCCAATCATCTGGCCGTGGGCGCCGAGAACGCCTGGTGGCAGGACGTGCTGGCTCGCGGTCGCGCCAGCGACTTCGCTTCCTGCTTCGATATCGACTGGGAGCAGCCCGGCGCCGACGGCAGGCTGCTGTTGCCGTTTCTCGGCGACCGTTACGTTCGGGTACTGGAAAACGGTGAACTGACCCTGGGTTGGGATGCTCGCCATGGTGCCTTCTTCATCGGTTATCACGAGCATCGATTTCCGCTGGATCCGGCGCATGCCGCGGCGCTGCTGACAGCCGCAGGTGGCGATGCTCGGCCCGGCGGCATCCCGAGCGACGAGCGCGAGAGTGACGATTCGCGCGTCGCCGCGGTGATCGCTCGGCATGACCCCGGTACCGGAGAAGGGCGAGCACGGCTGCACGGCTTGCTGGAGCGCCAGGCCTACCGGCTCGCCTACTGGCGCACGGCCAACGACGCGCTCAACTGGCGTCGATTCTTCGATATCACCGAACTGGTGGGGGTGCGGGTCGAGGACGAGAGCGTATTCGATCTTTCCCACGCCTATCTACTCTCGCTGGTCGAACGCGGCTGGATCGACGGGTTGCGCATCGACCATATCGATGGTCTCGCCGATCCCCGAGGTTACGCGCTCCGGCTGCGCTCGCGTCTCCAGGCGATTGCCGAGCGTCGCCGCAAACTCGATGGCGGGCGGGACGGCGCCAATCGCCGACCGATCTATGTCGAAAAGATTCTGGGCGACGGCGAACGTCTGCACACCGATTGGGAGGTGGATGGCGCTACCGGCTATGAATTCCTCGATCTGGTATCCGGCATCCAGCACGATCCGGCCGGGCGCGAGCCACTGGCCCGGTTATGGCGCGAGATCAGCGGACGCCCGGATGATTTCGCCGCCGAGGTTCAGGCGGCGCGCCGAGAGATGCTCCACGGCGCTTTGACCGCCGAATTCGAACGTTGCGTCCAGTCCATCGACGCCCTCGCCAGTATCGATCCCGCCACGCGGGAATTCAGCGCGGCGACGATTCGGCGCGTGCTCGGCGCGCTGGCTGTGGGCTATCCGGTCTATCGCAGCTACGCCGATCGCAACGGCCGTCCCGACGCCGATGCCGGGGATTTCAATCACGCCATGGACGTCGCGCGATCGCTGTTGACGGCGGCCGACGCGGCCTGGCTCCCGCTGCTCGACGACTGGTTCGGTGGCAGAGCCGCCGACGCCTTCGACGAGCCCGAGCGGCAGTTGCGCCTGACGGCGACGACGCGGTTCCAGCAGTTGACCTCGCCGCTGGCAGCGAAGGCCGTCGAGGATACCGCGGGCTACCGCTCGGCCGTGCTGCTGTCACGCAACGATGTCGGCTGCGAGGGCGCGCATTTCGCCTACGCGCCGGCTCGCCTGCATGAGGCGAATCGGGAACGGTTGGCGACATTCCCTCGCGCCATGCTGACCACGGCGACGCACGACCACAAGCGCGGCGAAGATGTCCGTGCCAGGCTGGCGGCGATCAGCGAGCTGAGCGACGTGCTGGTGCCGAAGATGCAAGCCTGGGCGACCGACCAGCGTCTCTACGATAGTCGCGAAACGCCCAGTGGCGGGGATCGGTTGATGATGCTGCAGCTGCTGCTGACGGCATGGCCGCTGGCGTTGACGTCGGGGATGGTGCCGGACGCCGAGCTTGAAGATTGCGATCGGCAGGGGCTGAACGCCTTCGCCGATCGGCTCGTCGCCTGGCAGCAGAAGGCGATGCGTGAAGCCAAGCTCGCGAGCCACTGGCTGGCTCCCGACGAGGCCTATGAGCAGGCTGGCGAAGACGCCATTCGCTGCGCGCTGAGCGGCGACGAGCTGACCCGCGAACTGGCCGAAGCGGCGGCGCTGCTGGATCTGCCGGGCGCGATCAACGGCCTGGCGCAGACGGTGCTTCGGCTATGTTCGCCGGGTGTGCCGGACCTCTATCAGGGCACCGAGTTCTGGGATCAATCGCTGGTCGATCCCGACAACCGCCGTCCGGTCGACATGGCGGCCCGTCGCGAGGCGCTGGATGAAGCCGAAGCGCCGACCTCGGCGTGGCGTCACTGGCGGGACGGGGCAGTCAAGCAGGCCGTCATCCAGCGTCTACTCATCCTGCGACGTGAACACCCCGAGCTTTTCCATGAGGGCGAGTATCTGCCACTACACGCGGTCGGTGCCTGTGCCGAACACGTCATCGCCTTTGCTCGCAGAACGCCGACGCTGACGCTGGTGGTCGCCGTGCCGCGGCTGTCGATGGCATTGTCGGGGGCGTCCGACGATCAGCAACTGCGGTGGGGGGACACCTCGCTGATGCTCGATGCCCTGGGCCTGGAAGGCGCCGGCGAGGGCTGGCTGACCTCGACCCCAGTGGAAACGCCTACCGTTATTCGACTACACGAACATTTGTCGGCTTTTCCCTGCGGTGCCTGGGTGTGGACTTCCGGAACCCAGCTACGCTGAGAGTGCGGTGCCAGCCTGGCCGGTATCGGTCTGACACGGATCCGGCGGGAGCAGGGATGACCCCGCCATGCAACGAGAACAGGAAGGAGGCGTCATGATGACCAGTCGCGAACAACGTGTCCGGATGCTGGCTTATCGCATCTGGGAATCGGAAGGCTGCCCCGACGATCAGGAGGGGCGCCACTGGGCGATGGCCGAACGCATCGTCGAGGCCGAGAACGCGCGTGAAGAGGAGCAGGAGTGGCGCGCCGCGTCGAACGAGCCTTCACCGCTCGAAGGCGAGGAGCCGACGGCGGAGCCCGACGAGCTCGGTATCGACGAGATGCGGCTGCCGCTGGATGATCCCGAAACCGAAGCACGCAAGGAAGCGGATACGGGCGTCGAGGTGCAAGCGGAGCAGCGTCCAGCCAGGCCCTCGTCACCGCGAGGTCGGGCAGCGAGTGGCGACGAAAGCGCCGGCGACAAGCCAGCACCGCGCAAGCGGGGCACGACGAAAGCCGCGAAGGGCGATGATGACAAGCCTGCGCCCAAACCCCGCAAGCCTCGTGGCACGGGCGGCAACAAGAGTGAGTGATCGCCCATATTGGGCAGCATGGAATGGCAGGGTTGAACTGGCTCACTCGGGGGGCAGGATATGAGCGATATGCGATGGAGCCATGATGAATCGATGGGCAAGGTCGTCCAGGAGGCTGGCGTATTGCGCTCGCGGATTCGAGAAGGATTGCCCTACCCGTTAGGAGCGACCTGGGATGGACTCGGCGTCAACTTCGCGCTGTTCTCGGCGAATGCGACTCGAGTCGAGCTCTGCCTGTTCGATGAAACCGGGCAGGAGGAGGTCGAGCGGGTCGTGTTGCCGGAGTATACCGATGAGGTCTGGCACGGTTATCTGCCGGACGCGCATCCGGGCCAGCTCTACGGCTACCGGGTTCATGGCCCCTACGATCCGGAGGCGGGGCATCGTTTCAACCCCAACAAGTTGCTGATCGACCCTTACGCCAAGCAGTTGGTGGGTGAACTGATCTGGGACGATGCGCTCTACGGCTACACCATCGGTCACGAGGATGGCGATCTCAGCTTCGACGAGCGCGACAGCGCGCCGTTCATGCCGCGGTGTCGGGTCATCGATCCTGCGTTCACCTGGGGGCGCTCCGGCGAGATCCGGGTCCCGTGGAGCGACGCCGTGATCTACGAGACGCACGTTCGTGGCTACACCATGCGTCACCCGGATGTGCCGAAGGCGCTGCGGGGAACCTTCTCCGGTCTCGCCGTGCCGGAAGTCATCGATTATCTGACCGACCTGGGCATCTCCTCGCTGGAGCTGATGCCGATCCATGCCTTCGCCGACGATCGCCACCTGCAGGAAAAGGGGCTGCACAATTACTGGGGCTACAACACGCTGGCTTTCTTCGCGCCCCATACCCACTACATGGCGACGGAAACGATCAGCGAGTTCAAGCAGATGGTGGCGCGTTTCCATGCCGCTGGCATCGAGATACTGCTGGACGTGGTCTACAACCACACGGCGGAAGGCAACGAGATGGGGCCGACGCTATCGTTCAAGGGGATCGACAACGCCTCCTACTACCGCCTGATGCCGGAAGAGCCGCGTTTTTACATCAACGATACCGGCACCGGCAACACGCTGAACCTGTCGCATCCGCGCGTGCTGCAGATGGTCAACGACTCGTTGCGCTACTGGGCGGACGAGATGCGCGTCGACGGCTTCCGGTTCGATCTGGCGACGATTCTCGGGCGCGAGGCCGACGGCTTCGACGAGGGCGGCGGCTTCCTCGACTCCTGCCGACAGGATCCGCTGTTATCGCAGTGCAAGCTGATTGCCGAACCCTGGGACTGCGGACCCGGCGGCTATCAGGTCGGCAAGTTTCCCCCGGGATGGGCGGAGTGGAACGACCGTTTCCGTGACGACATGCGAGCGTTCTGGCGCGGCGACGAAGGCAAGCTGCCGGCATTCGCCAATCGTCTGACCGCGTCGGCCGATCTGTTCAACCACCGCGGCCGCAAGGCTTTCTCGTCGATCAACTTCATTACCGCCCATGACGGTTTCACGTTGCGTGATCTGGTCAGCTACAACGACAAGCACAATCAGTCCAACGGCGAGGACAACCAGGACGGTCATGACGACAACATCTCCTGGAATCATGGTGTCGAGGGTGAAACCGATGACCCCGAGATCAGGGGATTGCGCATGCGTCAGATGCGTAACCTGCTTGCCACGCTGATGCTCTCGCAGGGCACGCCGATGATGCTGGCCGGAGACGAGTTCGGGCGCACGCAGGGCGGTAACAACAATGCCTATTGTCAGGATGGCGGGATCGGATGGGTCGACTGGAACTTCTCCGAGGAAGGGCAAGAGCTACTGGCTTTCACCCGCTATCTGATTCGTTTGCGTCGCCAATATCCGATTCTGGAGCGTGGACGCTTCATGACCGGAGAGCTGAATGACAATCTGGGCATCAAGGATGTCACCTGGCTCACGCCTGCAGCAGAAGAGATGGGCGTGGAGCATTGGCATGACGCGGACGCCAAGGCGATCGGCGTGATTCTCAACGGTCACGCGCAGCCCACCGGCATCTGCCGCCCAGGCTCCGATATCACCGTCTTTCTGGCGCTCAATGCTGGAGACCA
The DNA here is from genome assembly GCF_003206035.1 of Salinicola sp. CPA57. Lineage (NCBI taxonomy): Bacteria > Pseudomonadati > Pseudomonadota > Gammaproteobacteria > Oceanospirillales > Halomonadaceae > Salinicola > Salinicola sp. CPA57. The sequence goes on along the minus strand of NZ_PZJR01000006.1, from coordinate 39,782 downwards.
GGATGCCGACTTCGTCCTGCCCGACGTTCCCGGTGGCATCGAGTGGCGCAGGCGTGTCGAGACCTTCGATCCCGGCGCCGGCGACGTGCGGTGCCCGATGCAGAGCGATTACCACGTCAAGGCTCGCAGTCTCTCCCTGTTCGAACTCATCGAAGAGGAGTCTGCGTATGGCTAACCATCCGAGGACCGCGGGTCGGCAGGTAGCCTATGCCTGACAGGGATTCTCCCCCATCGATAGCCAACGACGCTACTCACTGCGACGCATCTCACGGCAGCGCTTTGCCATAACGCCGGGTCATCCGTTCTTCTGAGCAGCGGTACAGCGCGACGTTGCCGTCCGAGACGGCGATGCCGAACGAGCATCAACTCCGCCCCAAGGACGGAAGGAGACGTCAATGACCACGAGTGCATCGCCGAATCAGATCCCGAATCCGATTTCCTCGCCGGGGGACGACGGCCTTCAGGCGGCAACGCGTTCGCCGCGTATCGCCATCGAGGCCGTGCAACCCTCGCTGGAGCTGGGACGTTTCGCCGCCAAGACGATCGCCGGCCAACCCATCACCGTTTCGGCGGTGATCTTCGCCGATGGCCACGATGTGCTGGCCGCCGAGGTCGTTTGGCGCGACGACCGCGGTCAGGGCGGGCGCGAGGCCATGCACCTGGTGCACCCGCCGGGCAAGGACATCTGGGATGCGGTCATCACCCCAACCCGGATCGGTCGGCACACCTTCGTGATAGAGGCGTGGTGGGATGTGTTCGCCACCTACCGCGACGAGCTCTTCAAGAAGCATCAGGCAGGCGTGCCCGTGGAGCTCGAGCTCGAAGAGGGCCGACGGCTGGTGGCGGCCGCTGTCGAGCGATCGGAAGGCGAGTTGAGGCAAGCGCTGGAAAGCGTACTCGAGCGTTTCCAGGCCGGTGCCAACGAGGGCGAGCGGGTCGGCGCCCTGCTCGACGCCCGGACCGCCCGCTGGATGCACGCCGCCGATGCACGGCCGCATCTGGCCCGCAGCGAGGCGATATACCCGCTCGAGGTCGAACGTCGGGCGGCCCAGTTCGCCAGCTGGTACGAGCTGTTCCCGCGTTCCGAGACCGAAGATCCTCGGCGCCACGGAACCTTCAACGATGTCCACAAGCGCTTGCCGATGATCCGGGACATGGGCTTCGACGTGCTCTACTTCCCTCCCATTCACCCGGTGGGCCATGCCCATCGCAAGGGCCGCAACAACACGCTCCAGGCCGGCCCCGACGATCCCGGCAGTCCCTATGCCATCGGAAGCCCGGAAGGCGGGCATGAGGCGATCCACCCCGAACTCGGCACGCGCGAGGATTTTCGCCATCTGATCAAGGCGGCGGCCGATCACGGCATGGAGATTGCCCTGGACTTCGCCATTCAGTGCTCGCCGGATCATCCCTGGCTCAGCGAGCATCCGGGGTGGTTCTCCTGGCGGCCGGATGGCTCGATCCGTTATGCCGAGAATCCGCCCAAGAAATATCAGGATATCGTCAACGTCGATTTCTACGCCGAGGACGCGGTGCCCTCGCTATGGGCGACGCTGCGCGACGTGGTGCAGGGTTGGGTGGACGAAGGCGTGAAGATCTTTCGCGTCGACAACCCGCACACCAAGCCGCTGCCATTCTGGGAGTGGCTGTTCGCCGATATCCGCGGGCGCGACCCGGACGTGCTGTTCCTGGCCGAAGCGTTTACCCGACCGGCGATGATGAAGCGCCTGGGCAAGATCGGCTTCAACATGAGCTATACCTACTTCACCTGGCGCAATACCAAGGCCGAGCTGACCGAGTATCTGACCGAACTCAACGAATCGCCGATGCGTGAGTGCTACCGGCCAAACTTCTTCGTCAACACGCCGGACATCAATCCTTACTTCCTGCAGTCATCCGGACGCCCCGGATTCCTGATCCGCGCGGCGCTGGCGACCATGGGTTCGGGTCTGTGGGGCATGTATTCGGGCTTCGAGCTGTGCGAGGGCGAGCCGGTACCGGGGAAGGAGGAATACCTCGATTCGGAGAAGTACCAGATCAAGCCGCGGGACTACACCGCCCCCGGCAACATCTGCTACGAGATAACCCAGCTCAACCGGATCCGGCGTGAAAACCCGGCGCTGCAGACCCATCTGGGGGTCTCCTTCTACCCGGTGCACAACGAGCGCGTGCTGTTCTTCGGCAAGCGCACCGACGATCTGGACAATGTCGTGCTGGTGATGATCAGTCTCGATCCGTTCGAGGCCCAGGAAGGGCCATTCGAGCTGCCGCTATGGGCGTTCGGACTGGGCGACGAGGCGGCGCTGCATGTCGAGGATCTGATGAGCGGCCATCGCTGGACATGGCATGGCAAGTGGCAGTCGATGCGGCTGGAGCCGTGGCATTTGCCGTTCGCCATCTGGCGCATCCATCCGGTGCGCTGATCAATCAAGGAGGAACGCACAATGATGGATGCCAGCAGCGAATCCCACGCCGTCGAGGCCATCGACTTTCTCGAAGACCCGCTATGGTACAAGGATGCGGTGATCTATCAGGTCCACGTCAAGTCGTTCTTCGACGCCAACGATGATGGCATCGGCGACTTCCTGGGGCTGATCGATAAGCTCGATTACATCGTCAGCCTCGGCGTGAATACGCTCTGGGTCCTGCCGTTCTACCCGTCGCCGCGCCGGGACGATGGTTATGACATTGCCGAGTACACTGGCGTCAGCCCGGATTACGGCACTCTCGAGGATGCCAAGCGCTTCATCAGCGAGGCGCATCAGCGTGGCCTGAGGGTGATCACCGAGCTGGTCATCAACCACACCTCCGACCAGCACGAATGGTTCCAGCGCGCGCGTCACGCGGCACCCGGCTCGCCGGAGAGAGACTTTTACGTATGGTCGGATAGCGACCAGAAGTATCCCGGGACACGTATCATCTTTCTCGATACCGAGTCCTCCAACTGGACCTGGGATCCGGTGGCCAAGGCCTACTTCTGGCACCGCTTCTACTCCCACCAGCCGGACCTGAACTTCGACAATCCGCAAGTGCTCGATGAAGTGCTCAAGGTGATGGCGTACTGGCTGGACATGGGTGTCGACGGCCTGCGTCTGGACGCGATTCCCTATCTGGTCGAGCGCGAGGGCACCAACAACGAGAACCTGCCCGAGACGCACGTCGTTCTCAAGAAGATCCGCGCGGCTCTCGATGAGCGCTATCCCGATCGCATGCTGCTCGCCGAGGCCAACCAGTGGCCGGAGGATACGCGGCCCTACTTTGGCGGCAACGAGAATGGCGAAGGCGACGAATGCCACATGGCTTTCCACTTTCCGTTGATGCCACGCATGTACATGGCGCTGGCCCGGGAGGATCGCTTCCCGATCACCGACATTCTGCGCCAGACACCGGAGATTCCCCCCAACTGTCAGTGGGCGATCTTTCTGCGCAATCATGACGAGCTGACCCTGGAGATGGTCACCGACAAGGAACGGGACTATCTCTGGAGTCACTACGCTACCGATCGTCGCGCGCGTATCAACCTCGGTATCCGCCGGCGCTTGGCGCCGCTGCTCGAACGCGACCGGCGCCGCATCGAACTGCTCAATAGCCTGCTGCTGTCGATGCCGGGCACGCCGGTACTCTATTACGGCGACGAGATCGGCATGGGCGACAACATCTATCTGGGCGATCGTGATGGCGTGCGCACACCGATGCAGTGGTCGATGGACCGCAACGGCGGCTTTTCGCGAGCCGACCCGGCCAAGCTGGTGCTGCCGGCGGTAATGGATCCGCTGTACGGCTTCCAGTCGGTCAACGTCGAGGCCCAGACGCGTGACCCGCACTCGCTGCTCAACAGCATGCGTCGCCTGCTGGCGGTGCGCAGTCAGCATCGCGTGTTCAGCCGTGGCACCATGCAGCCGCTCTATCCGGCCAACCGGCATATCCTCGCCTATCTGCGTGAGCTCGTCCTCGATAATGGCGACAGTGAAGTGCTGTTGTGCGTGGCCAACGTGGCGCGCAACGCTCAGGCGGTGGAGCTAGACCTGTCGGCCTTCGCTGGCCAGGTGCCGGTGGAGATGGTCGGCGGCAGCGCTTTTCCGCCGATCGGCAAGCTGTCGTATCTGCTGACGCTGCCCCCCTACGGCTTCTACTGGTTCCTGCTGGCGCCCGAGACCGCGATGCCCGAGTGGCATGTGCCGGCACCCGAGCCGATGCCGGATTACGTGACGCTGATCATCAAGCGTCAGTTGGAAGAGATCCTCGATGCGCCATCGCGTGGACTGATGGAGAACGAGGCGCTTCCCAAATATCTGCCCAAGCGACGCTGGTTCGCCGCCAAGCAGGCGCGCATCCATCAGGTGAAATTGCTCTACGCCGTGCGTATCGAGGACGCTCGGCACAACATGCTGCTCAGCGAGATCGAGGTCGAGCATTCCCAGGGGCATGATCGTTACCTGCTGCCGCTGGGGTTTCTGGGCGAGGACGACCGCAGCGGCGCCATGGCCGAACAACTGGCCCTGGCACGGGTGCGGCGCGGGCGCGATGTCGGCCTGTTGACCGACGCGCTGGGGCTGGACGCCTTCGCGCTGCGCATTCTCGATCTGCTGCGGAGCGGAGCGAAGCTGCCTTGTGCCGACGGCGAGATACGCTTCCTGCCGACCTCGGCACTGGACGCGCTGGAGCTGCCCGAGGATGTCGATGTCGCCTACAGCAATGCCGAGCAGTCCAACAGCTCGGTGATCATCGGCCACCAGGTGGTGCTCAAACTGTTCCGGCGCCTGGAGCCGGGCCTGCATCCCGAGGCCGAGATCGGCCGCTACCTGAGCGAACACGGCTTCGCCAACGTGCCGACGCTGTATGGCGAGGTGGCGCGTCACAATGCCGATGGCGAGTCCCAGACCCTGATGCTGGTACAGGGCTTCGTTGCCAACCAGGGCGATGCCTGGTCGTGGACGCGCAACGTCCTGGAGCGGGCGATTCGCGAGGTGGGCGAGGCCAGCGCCGAGCAGCATGGCCACCCTGCGCTGGACGAACTCGAGGGGTTCGCCACGACCCTGGGGCAGCGCCTGGGTGAGCTGCATCGGATATTGGCCGCCGCAAGCGACAACCCCGACTTCGCTCCGGAACAGGCCGATGACGCCCATGTGGCCGCCTGGTCGCAGCGCGTCCGCGAACAGATCGTGACGGCGCTCGACCTGCTCGAACGACACAAGGGCGATGCCGGGGAAGCCGATCAGGCCCTGGCCGAGCGAGTTCTGAGCAAGCGCGACATACTGCTGTCGGCCATCGAACCGCTGGCGCGACAGGCCAAGGGCAGTCTGCTCACTCGCATCCATGGCGATCTGCACCTCGGCCAGGTGCTGGTAGCGCATGACGACGCCTACATCATCGACTTCGAGGGTGAGCCCGCCCGCTCTCTGGAAGAGCGGCGTGCCAAGGACTGTCCGTTGCGTGATGTCGCCGGCATGCTGCGGTCCTTCGACTATGCCGGCGCCAAGATGGATGAAGCGACTGCCGGCAAGCCGAGTGAAGAAGGGGCCGTCGAGGTAACCCATGAGGTCGCCGAGCATTATATGGTGGCCAGTCGGCGCGCCTTCCTGGAGGCCTATTGGCAAAGTACCGCCGATATCGCCCATCGCTGGGCCTCGTCGGACGGTGCCAGTGCCGCACTCGAACTGTTCGAGCTGGAAAAGACGGTCTACGAGATCGCCTACGAAGCTGCCAATCGCCCGGCCTGGCTGGGCGTGCCGCTGCGCGGTCTGGTGGCAATCGTCGATCAACTGTCCATGAGAGGGTCCCAATGACCGATCTGAACGTCAATACCGGCAGGGATGACGCCCTCTGGTTGTCTCCCGATGACGCCGAAGCGCTGGTTCGGGGAAGTCACGGCAATCCGTTTTCCGTACTCGGCGTGCATGGCTGCGGCGAGGAAAATACGGAAACCCGTCTGCTGCGGGTTTATCTCCCCGGGGCGCTGGGCGTGGATGTGCTCGACCGTGATACCGGCGAGCGACGTTGCAGCCTGAGCGGCATCCAGATGCCGGGGCTGTTCGCCGGCCGGTTGCCCCATGTCGCGCCCTACACGCTGCGTATCCGCTGGCCAAGCGGTGAGCAGGAGACCGAGGATCCCTATTCGTTCGATCTGCTGCTGGGAGAAATGGATCTGTATCTGATCGGCGAGGGCAATCACCGCAATCTGGGTCACTGTCTGGGTGCCCAGCCGATGGAAGTCGACGGTGTGTCCGGGGTGCGCTTCGCGGTCTGGGCGCCCAACGCCCGGCGCGTTTCGGTGGTCGGCAACTTCAACGGCTGGGATGGTCGTCGGCATGTCATGCGCCTGCGCCATCCCGCCGGGGTCTGGGAGATTTTCCTTCCCCGGTTGGGGCCGGGGGAATCCTACAAGTACGAACTGATCGATGCGCACGGCGCTATCGCGCTCAAGGCTGACCCGGTGGCACTGGCCAGCGAGATGCCGCCCCAGACGTCATCGGTGGTCGCCGATACCCGGCCATTTACCTGGCACGACGCCGGCTGGATCGCCCGGCGCGGCGAGCATCAGGCCCCTCACCGGCCGATCTGTGCCTACGAGGTGCATGCCGCCTCGTGGCGCAAACATGGCGGACATGACGGCGTCATCTATAGCTGGCGCGATCTGGCCGAGCACCTGATTCCCTACGTGCTCGAAATGGGCTTCACCCATGTCGAACTGCTGCCGATCATGGAGCACCCCTTCGGCGGCTCCTGGGGCTATCAGCCACTGGGCCAGTTCGCCCCCAGCGGACGTTTCGGCAAACCCGAGGATTTCGCCTATTTCGTGGATGCCTGCCATCAGGCCGGTTTGGGGGTGATCCTCGACTGGGTGCCAGCCCACTTTCCCACCGATGCGCACGGGCTGGCGCGCTTCGACGGCACGGCGCTCTACGAGTACGAGCATCCTTTCGAGGGATTTCACCAGGACTGGAATACCTATATCTACAACCTGGGACGGCGTGAGGTGCATGGCTTCCTGCTGGCCTCGGCGCTGCACTGGCTGCGCCACTTCCACGTTGATGCGCTACGTGTCGATGCGGTGGCCTCGATGCTGTATCGCAACTATTCGCGCAACGAGGGCGAGTGGATTCCCAATCAGTACGGGGGCCAGGAGAATCTCGAGGCGATCGACTTCCTGCGCCACTTGAACGATGTGGTCGCCGAGGAGGTGACCGGAGCGGTGGTGATCGCCGAGGAGTCCACCGCCTGGCCGGGCGTGACCCAGCCGACCCGTGATGGCGGACTGGGCTTTGCCTACAAGTGGAACATGGGCTGGATGCACGACACTCTGGAGTACATCGCCAAGGATCCGGTGTATCGCTCGTACGCGCATCACGAACTGACCTTTCCCATGGTTTACGCGTTCTCGGAAAAGTACGTGCTGCCGATCTCCCACGACGAGGTGGTCCACGGCAAGGGGTCGTTGATCAACAAGATGCCCGGCGACGAATGGCAACGGTTCGCCAATCTACGCGCCTATCTCGCCACCATGTGGACGCAGCCCGGCAAGAAACTCCTGTTCATGGGTTGCGAGTTCGGCCAGTGGCGCGAATGGAGTCACGATCGCGAACTCGACTGGTCGCTGCTCGGCGAAGCTGCCCATGCCGGCATCCAGCGCCTGGTCGGCGATCTCAATAGGCTTTATCAGGAACAGACGCCGCTGCACCAGCGCGACACCGAGCCGGAGGGCTTCACTTGGGTGGTCGGCGACGACAGCACCAATAGCGTATTCGCCTGGCTGCGCTGGAACCTGATCGGAGAGCCGCTGCTGGTGGTGGCCAACATGACCCCGGTGGCACGCTATGACTATCATCTCGGCGTGCCGACCCTGGGGCGTTGGAAGGAGATCTTCAACAGCGACGCGCAATGCTACGGCGGATCCAATCTGGGCAACCTGGGACAGATCCAGGCCCTCGACACGCCGCTGCACGGACAGACGGCCAGTCTTTCGCTGACGCTGCCGCCATTGGGCGTGGTGTTACTGATGCCCAGCGCGCCGGGCGAGTAGCGCCCGGGTCACGCCGTTGGTCCAGCCGAAGCCGTCCTGCAGCGGATACTCCCCGCCAACGGCAAAGTCCGCGCCGGGGTAGAGCACGTACTTTTCCACCAGCTTGTGCTCACGGCGGTACAGGTCCTCGACCAAGTCCAGCCAGCGGTCGGCCAAGGTGTCCGCGAGCTCGGTGAAGCCATAGTGCCGCAACCCCTCGATCGCCATCCACTGCAGTGGGGCCCATCCGTTGGGGTGATCCCACTGCTGGGCGCTATCCGTGATTTCGGTGGTCGCGAGTCCTCCCGGGGCCATCAGGCGGTCGGCAACGATATTGGCAACCCGCTCCGCCTGCGCATCGGAGGCGGCGCCGACGAACAGCGGCACGACGCAGGCCGCGGTCAGGTGGACGCTGCTTCGCCCACGCGTGAAGTCGTAGTCGTAGTAGGCGCCTCTCGAATCGCTCCACAAGTAGTGATCCATCGCGGCTCGCCGCCGTAGTGCCCGGCGACGAAAGTCTCCTGCCTTGCCGTCGTCGCCAACGGCGGCATGGAGACGGCTCAACGTCTGTTCGAGATGAAACAGCAGGGCATTGAGCTCCGGCGTGACGAAGTGCGTGGCACGAATCGAACCGAGGTCCTTCACGTCGTCCAGCCAGCGTCCGCTGAAATCCCAGCCGCTCTCCGCGCCGGCCCTGAGATCCCGAAACAGCGCTTGTGCGGGCCGGCTGCAGTGACGTGCCATTTCCACGTCTTCGCGGAACGACTCTTCGCGAGGCGTATCGCGATCGTCCCAGTGACGATTCAGCCAGGCGTCTTCGCCCAGACGCACGCAGCGGCGATGACTCTCGCCGGGGGCGAGGTCGTCTTCTCCATCCATCCAGAAGGCGTATTCACGTTCCAGCGCGGGTAGATAGTCGATGGCTTCCCTGAGCCCCTGTCGCTCCGTCAGCTCGACCATCATCGAGAACAGCGGCGGCTGGGACCGGCTCAGATAATAGCTGCGGTTACCGTTGGGCATATGGCCGTAGCGCAGGATCAAGTCGGAGCAGTTGTCGGTGACCGCGCACATCAGGTGGCTTTGGTTGCTGGCCGCCAGACCCAGCATGATGAAGTAGGAGTCCCAGTAGTAGTATTCGCGAAAGCGTCCGCCCGGCACCACGTAGTCGTAGCACAGCGCGAGCAGCGACGACCACCGCGGATGCTGACGGGAGTTACGGGTGAGTACCGGCCACAGGTTGTCGATGTGCGTGACCAGATCATGCTCGGGTCGTGACTCGTAGCCTTTGCCCGGCACCATGTCGCTATAGAAGTGATCGGCCACGAAGGCGCTCAGATCAAACCCCGCCTGCCACCGCTGCTGCTCGTAGGCTTCCATGATCTGCCCGGGGGGCTGCCTTGGAATGCAGTCGGCGAAGGTCTTGGAGTCGTGGAAGATATGCGCCAGTGCGACCGCTTCGAACAATTCCCCGTAACGGTCGTAGGGAGTAATTGCCGCTTCTTCGAAGGCGTCAACGTTATCCGGCGTCATCTGAAAACTATCGAGCATGCCGTTTTTCCCTGGTTGGCAGAAAGCGTGTCGTTGACGACATGGCGCCATGATTACTCTTCATACTGCCACAGCAGGCCGCCGTCTACCGGCAGCGAAGCCCCGGTCATGTAGGCGGCATCGTCGGATGCCAGAAATTCGACCACCCCGGCGACATCTTCGGGTCTGCCCAGCCGATTGAGCGGGATGTTGCCGAGCAGGTGGCGCAGCTTCTCCGGATCCTCGTCGAGTGCCGCATTGATCGGCGTCTTGATCGCGCCGGGCGCGACGCTGTTGACGGTAATCCCCAGCGGTGCCAGTTCGATGGCGAGGTTCCGGGTCAGCATTCTCATGCCGCCCTTGCTCATGCAGTAGCTGGTAAAACCGGGAAACGGCAGGTCCTCATGGACCGAGCTCATGTTGATGACCTGACCACCGCGCCCCTCGTCGCGCAGATAGCGAACGAAAGCCTGAGTCGTGAAGAAGACACCTTTCAGGTTGGTGTGCATGACCGTCTCGTAATCGGCTTCGCTGACCTCGAGAAACGGCGCATCGATCTCCATGCCTGCGTTATTGACCAGGATGTCGAGTCGGCCCATTGCCTCGACGCTCTCCCGGATCAGCCGTCGGTTGGTTTCGACGTCGCTGATATCGCCGGTAACGATGGCGGCTCGTCGTCCATGAGCACGTACCAGCGCTGCGGTTTTTTCGGCACGTTCGGAAGGGCGGCTGCCGCTGACGACGACATCGGCGCCGGCCTGGGCAAGACGTTCGGCAACGGCACGGCCAATGCCCTGGGTGCTGCCGGTGACCAGAGCCACTTTGCCTGAAAGGCGCATCGTTCTCTCCTTGTGCATGAGTCTCGATCGAAACGGGCCGATTTCTCGTTCGCCCTTTTCCGGGAGGCTGCGAGTCGACGACGACCCCTCGATGAGAGTGCCGCGAGACGTATCAGTTGAAGATAGAGCAGCTTAGACTTTAGGACCAAAGTCCGCTTGGCGTTGTCGTAGGTTCCCTTGGATAGCATGATGTCCGCAACAAGCCATCGACGGCTCGATGGAGAGGTAGACGGGAGTCAATGTGAGCGGATTGAAAAAGCTGGGATGGACGTTGTTTCTGGCCTTGACCGTGGCCATCAGTGCCCCGGCTGGAGCCCAGTCCCTGACTTCGATGATGGGCGGTAGCAGTAGCCAGAGCAGCGAGGCGAGCGCGGCATCGGCGCCATCTTCGAAAGAATTGCGGGCGTCGCTGGATCAGATCATCGCGACGCTCGAAAACGGCGATCAGCGTCAGGCGCTGCTCGACCATCTCAAGCAGTTGCGTGACGTCACGGCGGCCGATGCCAAGCAGGAGAGTGGTTCGGCTGGGCTACTGGGGGCGTTGGCGCAATCGTTTTCGTCGTTGGAGACGGACGGGCTCGACAACCCGATCCGCTACTGGTCGGCGAGGGCGGATCAGGCGGGCGACGACATTTCGGGGTTGGTAAGCCATCATGAGCAACTGCCCAATATCGTGCTGGATCTGCTCTGGGTGACGGCGCTGTGGGTCGGCGTCACGCTGTTGCTGGCGATGCTCTGGCGTTGGGCGGTTCTTCAATTTGGCCTGCCCTGGCACCTGCCGGCGGATCCGACGACCTGGATGCTGATCCGGCATATCGTCCGGCGTGTGGTGCCGTTGGCCATCGGCTTCGTCGTCGCGCTGACGACGGTTCATCAGGTGACGAACGGTTCGATCGGCATGGCGCTGGCAATGGTCGCGGCCTACGCCACGCTTTGCGGTGCGGTCTTCTCGGCGGTCTGTGAGATCGTTTTCTCGCTGTTCGGCAGCGGTCATCGTCATACGGCGCTGCGGATACTGCGCCAACGCGGTGGCCGTTGGCTATTCGCGCTCGGTGCGTTCGTCGCACTGGGCGACGCGGCCCATGCCGAAGCGCTGACCGGGCCACTTGGCGAGGGAGTGACGGCGTTCGTGTCGCTGGTCGCCAACGCTTGTGCCGCATCGTTGCTGGGCATTTTCGTCATGGTATTCCGGCGTCCCATTCGACATCTGATTCGCAATCGCCCCTATTCACAACGTCAGGAGCGCCGCGCAACGACCGAGCTGGTCCGGGTATTCAGTCGTATCTGGCACATCCCGATTCTGATCATGGTCGGGGTGTCTTTGATCGCGATGATCCTGTCGGCAGAGAACTCGCGCAGCGCGTTTTTGCGTGCGGTGGTGACCGCCGGTCTCATGATAGCCACCCTGGTCGTCACCGGGCTGATTCATCGACGCAGCGAGCGCATGCGGGAAAAGCCCGCGTCGGAGTATGCGACGCGGCTGGTGCGCTTCGGCTTTACGCTGGCCCATCTGTTGAGCTGGGGGATCTTCGCCGAACTGGCAATGCGGGTGTGGGGCTCGTCACTGTGGGCCGTCGGTGATTCGGACGGCATCAGCCAACAGATCGCCAAGGGTGTGTTCGGGTTGGGAATGACGTTCCTGGTGGCGTGGCTGGTCTGGATACTCGCGGATACCGCGATCAAGCATGCGCTACTGCGCAGTAGTCGCCGCCACGGTCGGCGGGTCAATGCCAGCGCGCGTGCTCAGACCATTACGCCGTTGCTGCGCAATACCGTCTTCGCGACCATTGCCGTGACGGCGATGATCATTGCGCTGGCCAATCTGGGGGTCAACGTGACGCCGCTGTTGGCCGGTGCCGGGGTCATCGGCCTGGCAGTCGGTTTCGGCGCCCAGACGCTGGTACAGGATCTGATCACCGGCCTGTTCATTCTGATCGAGGACTCGCTGGCGATCGATGACTTCGTCAATCTCGGAACGCATATGGGGACGGTCGAAGCGTTGAGCATTCGCACCGTCAAGTTGCGCGATCTGGACGGTATCGTGCATATCATTCCGTTCAGTCAGATCCAGGGGATTCAGAACTACTCCCGCGAATTCGGTATCGCGTTGATGCGGATCCGAATCGCCCATCACATGAAGATCGACGAGGCGATCGAAATCGTGCGCGGAATTGCCGAGGATCTGCGCAACGATCCGATGATGCGCCATCACATCTGGTCGGCGCTGGAGGTTCAGGGCATCGAGAGTTTCGATGCCGGCGCCGCGATCCTGCGGGTGCGAATGCGCACCGCACCGATCATGCAGTGGGACGTGGCAAGAGCTTTCAATCTCCGCCTGAAGCAGCGCTTCGACGAGCAGGGCATCGATCTGGCCATGCCGAGAATGAGCGTGGTGATGGAGCAGAAGCCGGTCCCCTCCGGCGCTACCGGGGTGCCGGAACCCGTGTCGGCACCGGGTGCACCGGATCCCGTCTAGGGCGGCTCTGAAGGCAAGTCAGCAGCGGGTACACCGCCAGGCTTCCATCGAGGTTATTCATCGCTCTCTGCAACAATGGATCGCCCACTGCAACAATGGATCGCCCACTGCAACAATGGATGGTACGTCGCGGCACAGAGTTCGATGATCGAATCAAGATTTACCCCCTTGGGCCGTATGGCCTCGCGATCGCGAGGGCATACGGCTCGTTTGCGGCCGAGCAGAATCCGAGCGGCACAGGCGGCCGATCCTCAGGTAATCACGAGCAACGACGCCTGTCATAGCCATTGGTCTGGCCCACCAATCGCTAATGGCCGATAGTGACGCGTTAATTTATAATTTGTGTTATTAGGTAAGCATAAAGTAGTTATTGATTTTTTGTGATTCTGAATGTAACTTTGATGCATGTTCGTGAAACCTTCGACTGCCTGCCCGGATAGGAAGGGTGTCCGAGGAATAGGGTAAAGAACGAGATTGTGATGGAAACACGACGGCGCCCATTGGAAAGCATGGCGTCGGTAGGGCCGGATGATGGACATCGAGCTTTGAAACGTTGATTTCGACGATGTTGCGCTTCAGCCCGAGAGATAACGAATCTGATACGTGGGGTGCGCAATGAGTCTATTGAGTCTGGGTTGTCTCATCATCGGTTTTATCGCGTTCGGACTGTTTGTTGCGCTACGCCTTTGCCGTAGCGATAACGCACCGCCCGAAGCGAAGGATCGTGTAAAGGAACCGAATCCTTCCAGTACATCCGGCATCGGACATCGCGCCTGATAACAGGGCCGGCATCTCGGTACGCGGGGATCAAGACCGGCAGCGCTAGCGCTGCCGGTCTTCTTTTTTCTGGTCAAGGAAGCGTTGCAGGTTCTTGGACAGTGCAACGATGTTCCCTTGGACCGTCAGTCAAAGGGCGAAGAGACTAACACTGGGCCAGAAGGGGATCATGCTCGCCGGGTTTTGTGGGTACTGTAGCGCGGCAGGTCTCTGAGGTAAGCATGAGTCAGCCAGGCCAGCGGCGCGAATTCAGGGCCGAACGCGTTGAAACACCCCCAGCGAAGAGCGATGAACGGACGCAGGAAGAAGGGAATGCGACGATGAGCGCGCAAACCACGGATGCGTCGGGTTCTTGCAACCAGCAGATCGACCCGCTGGCGTTCCGGTGACGACAGCATCCGAATGTCAGCGGTGACGGTGGCGGAAGGTACTTGCCCTTTGGCGGGATCGCAGGGCTCCAGCAGCAAGCGTGCCAGCTGTTTGACGGTGTGGTGTCGCATCCACTTCCCAATGGTGATGGTCATATAAGTCCCCACTATGATTGTCCCCGACGGCGCTATTCTCGAATTCGGGAATAGCCCGCCATTCCCCATCCAGTTTGCGAGACGAGGGTGCGCTGCTGTGGCATCGTGCAGTCTCGTCCTTTTCGCGAGACAGAGCCCATGCAACTCAGTGACATTCCGTTTGGCACGACCGATTGGTCGACGATCGTTCCGACCGAGCACCTTGGCGACACCGGAAAGGCATTATGGAGAACGCGTCATTTCGGTGACGTTCGGGTCCGAATCGTCGAGTACACACCGGGGTATCTCGCCGATCACTGGTGCTCGAAGGGCCATATACTGCTTTGCCTCGAAGGAGAGCTCGTGACTGAACTGGAGGATGGCCGGATTTTTCGATTGACGCCGGGCCAGAGCTATCAAGTTGCCGATCAGGCAGAAGCGCACCGGTCCTCGACGGAGGTGGGCGCCAAACTGTTCGTTGTCGACTGACCTGCAGAGGCGCTAGCGAAGCACCCAGTCCCTAAAGGCACGCATCGGCTCGGTCAGATGACGATGTTCGGGCGTGAATAGAGAAAGATGACCGCGACTGGATAGCGCATGCGGTAGCGCTTGAACCAACGTTCCCTGTTCGAGCTCGGCCGCCAGCAACCGCATCCAGCCCAATGTGACGCCTTGTCCCGCCAGGGTGGCGTTCATTAGTAGTTGAAAGCTGTTGGCCCGCAACGTGTGGATGGGCGGCTGCCATTCCTGGCCGAGTTCCCGGAACCAGAGTTCCCAGGTCAGCCAGTCGTGATAGTGATCCTCGACCACCATCATCGTATGTCGAGTGAGCAGCTCGGCCGGACTTTGGATCGCGCCGTGACGTTCCAGATAGGCCGGGCTGCAGACTGCGGCGACGGATTCCCGTGAGAAAATGGCATCGGCCGATACGCCGGGAGGATCCACTTCATTGTGCACGTGATAGTAGATGCCAAGATCGAACTCCGCCAGATCCAGGCGATGTGGATCCTCCACGGTCAGAATGCGAATCTCGATATCGGGATGGGCGCGCTGAAAGTCGGGTAGCTGACGTGCCAGCCAGATCGAGGCGATGGTCGGGCTGGATGCCAAGGTCAGTTGGCGATCGTCGCCGCGACGACGCAGCCGAGCGGTCTCGTCGCGCAGCTCGCGTAACAGCCGTTGCACGACGCGAAAGTAGTGTTCGCCGGCCGGGGTCAGGCGCAGGCCATCGTAGTGTCGCTCGAACAGTGGGCGACCGAGGTCGTCCTCGAGCCGCTTGATCTGCCGGCTGATGGCGCTCTGGGTCAGGCTGAGTTCGCCACCCGCCTGAGTGAAGCTGCCATGCCGCGCGGCCGCTTCGAAAGCACGGAGGCAGGACAGCGGCGGGAGAGGATCGCGAGAGGGCATGCGGGCATCCGAAGCCAGAGAGTCACGGCTCCGGAGCATAACACGGCGCGTCCCGATACCGGCCGCCGCGAGGCTTTCCACCGTCAAATGGCGGTACGCGGAATCTCCTGCGCCCACGACTTTTCGCTGATCAGCGCCTTTCCCTCGAACGCCCGCTGCTCGGCGCTCAGGTAGAACGTCGTTTCGTCGCAGTGCAGGTGATATCGGCTGGTCACCTCCACCGAAAACTGGCCCTCGCCCTCATCACGGCTGGCACGATAGACCCATTCGATATCGGCGCGGGTACGCGTGGCCTCGGTTGGATGGCTCGAATAGACCTCCTTCGCGCGCTGTTCGACGCGCAGGCCGTGATCCTCGAAGCGGACGTCGCCCATGTCATCCTCGACGCATACTGTCACCTCGCCGCTGCCGACGTCTTCACTGATCGTACGCTTGGGCTGACCGGCGCGTAGCGTCTCGATCCGGCACGGTGTGGCGCTCTCCGGCGGCTCGAACGGCATCGGGATGGGCTCGGCTCTGGATAGCGGGAGTTCCAGTGCGGGCCGGCCCGCCTTGAGGGTCAGATCGGCACGCTTTTTCGGCGACCAGACCAGCGGAAAACTGGCGCTCGAGAGCGCCACGCGCAGGCGGTGTCCCTTGGGCAAACGGTAGCCGATCAGATCCAGCGATAGCCGCACGTCCATCGGCTCGCCGGGCACCGGTGGCGTGATCTTGCCGGGATCGTCGCGGAGATTGAGGTTGAGCGTGCCGTAGGTAATCAGCGCGCTCTCGCCGCTGGGGGCGATATCGCACAGACGCACGTGCAACTGACCGCAAGCCTCGGCACTGGCGATCGACACGTTGATCGTCGGCTGGCCCAGGATGTCGAGGCCATCGATGTAGGGCGCGGAGTCGAAGGTTAGCGACAAACCGTCGTCGCGGCGCTGATCTGGCGGGAAATCGGCGCCGAACCACAGCGGAATGTATTCTCCCTGCAGCGAACCTGCGGTCAATGGCGACGCGATCAGGCGATCGGTACTCAATTCGCCATCACCACTCAGGCCGCTGTCGCTCAGGGTCAGCGTCGACGTTTCGATTTCATCCGTTGGCGCGGGCCAGCCATGGGTGCGCACCCACTGGCCGGGGCGTTCGAGATATTTGGGCGCCGGCGGTACGCCATCCTGCAGATAGAATGTGCACTCGGGCTCGTCCATGATCCCGGTGTCGATGTCTTTGAGCCAGTAGTCCCACCAGCGCAGCGCCTCCTGCAGGAAGCCGATGGCCGGGTCGGGAATCGCGAAGTGTGGATACTTGTGCATCCATGGCCCCAGCAGCGCCTTTTTCGGACACGAGAGATTTTTCATCATCCGCGGGATCGTATTGATGTACGAATCCCCCCAGCCGCTGATCATGTAGACCGCCGCTTCGATATCTTCGTAGCTCTCGCAGATCGAGCCATGCTTCCAGTAGTCGTCCCGGTGCTGGTGGTTCAGCCAGGTCTCGGCTAGCAGTGGCATGTTGTCGAGGCGATGCTTCCACATCTCGCGCCAGCGCTCGCCAACCAGCGCCGGATCTGGCACGGCGGCCGAGAAGCTCAGCATGGTTGCCGCCCAGCCGAGGTTCTCGAGCAGCATGTTGCCGCCCTTGTAGTGGATATCGTCGGCGTAGCGGTCGTCGGTGGAGCAGAGCGTGATGATCGCCTTGAGCGGCTCGGGCTTGAGGGCGGCCACCTGCAGGCCGTTGAAGCCACCCCATGAGATTCCCATCATGCCGAGCTTTCCATCGCACCAGGGTTGCTTCGCGATCCAGTCGATCACTTCCAGCGCGTCGGCCTGTTCCTGCGGGGCATATTCGTCTTCCATCAGGCCGTCGGATTCGCCGTTGCCGCGCATGTCGACGCGCACGCTGGCGTAGCCGTGGCCGGCGAACCAGGGGTGGGTCAGTTCGTCACGTACCGCCGTACCGTCTCGCTTGCGATAGGGCAGATATTCGAGGATCGCCGGCACCGGGGTCGTTTCGGCATCCTCCGGCAGCCAGATTCTGGCAGCCAGTCGCGTGCCGTCGGCCAGCACGATCCACTGGTTTTCGATTTCACGCACGCGGTGCGGAAAGTCCTGTCTGATTTTCATGCCTCGTCCTTGGCAGTGCGTGAAAGGGGCGAGCGGCTCGGTGCGACATCGAGGCGCTCGGGATGCTTGAGCCAGACCCACAGCGAGCCGGTGGCTAGCAGCACGATCAACATGGCCGGCAGACCACCGAGGTTGGAGAGCATCTTGATGCCGTCGATTCCCACGAAGCTGACCATGACCCAGGAGACCACGCCGACGATCAATCCCCAGATCACTTTCATCGGGACGCCGGCATTGAGATCGGAGTCGGCGGTCAGGCCGCGAGTACACAGGTTGCCGATGGCGTCGGTCTGCGAATCCGCCGCGGTGACGTAGGAGATATAGGCGATGAACAGCAGAAGCGGAATCCACACCTGCGAGAACGGCAGCTGGCGGAACAGTTCGTAGAGTACGTTTTCGACGCCGCGATCGCTGAGTACGGCATGGAGATCGGCGCCGGTAGTGTCGGTATGAGCCTGGAAGTAGAGCGCGGTACCCGAGAAGATCAGGATCCATACGCTGGCGAACAGCGCCGGGTAGAGCAGGTTGACGCGAAGGAACTCCCGAACGGTGTAGCCCCGTGAAATCTTGCCCAGGAACAGCGCCGCCACCGGCGCCCAGGCGAACCACACTGCCCAGTAGAAGATCGACCACCACTGCGGCCACTGGTCGTCGCCGGCGGCGCCGGTGAACAGGCTCTTGGTGAAGAAATTGTCGAGATAGACGCCGAACGACTCCACGCCCAGGGCCAGACAGAAGACGGTGGGCCCGACGATGAAGACGAACACGCCGAGAATCGCGAGCAAGATGGCGTTGAGCGACGACAGTCGGGCGATCCCCTTCTGCAAGCCGCTGGCCGCCGAAAGCACGAAGGTCACCACGATGATCGCAATCACGATACCCAGGCGCAGCGGATTGGTTTCGCCGCCGAGATATTGGCCCATGCCTCCAGCCAGGGTCAGGGCGCCGGTGCCCAGTGAAGATGCCATGCCGGCGACCAGCGCATAGAGCGAGACGGCATCGATCAGTCCTGCAAAGCGCTTCACCCCAGGACCGAAGATCGGCTCCAGCATGCTCGAGATCGAGAAACGTAGGCGCAGGTTGTAGAAGGCAAGGGCGAAGATCAGCGCGGGCACGGCGTAAATGGCGTAAGGCGTGAACGACCAGTGCAGGAACATGGTCGACATCGCGAACAGCATGGCATCGCCGGAACCGGCTTCCAGCCCGCTGGAGGTCGGCGGGCTCATGAAATGGTAGAGCGGCTCGGCGGTGGTCCAGAACAGCACGCCGACGGCCAGCGTGGTGCAAAGCGTGATCGAGAACCAGCGCAACCGTGACAGTAGCGGCGTCGCGTCTGGCCCGCCGATACGGATGCTGCCCAACGGCGAGAAATAGACGATCACGGCCATGATCAAAAGATAGAGACTGCCAAGGCTGAACAGCCAGGAAAAGTTGTCGAGCACGGCGTCATTGAGCGCGCTGGCCGTCGCCAGGAAAGCGTCGAGATCGATGTAGCTGGCGACCACTGCCGCCAGCAACACGAGGAAAGTCGGCCAGAACACCAGCGGCCGCAGTGAGGTCTGCATTACCCTGTCTCCCGTTATCATTATCGTTCGGCTCATGCGCCGCTATCATGCGTTCATACTCTACCGTCCAAGTGATGGTGGGCGACAAACGCAAGCTGGGAATGAGGGTATGCGCCGGGCGCATGACAGCATTGAGTCACAATGCGCCAGACGATGACTTATCAGGCGATATAGAATAACGCGTTGATTTTAAACAGGAGATAAAATGGAGCCCGAGGACCTCAAGAAGCTGGTCAGCCGCAAGATGCCGTTCGGCAAGTACGAAGGGTGGTTGATCGCCGATCTGCCCGGCCCCTATCTCAACTGGTTCGCCCGTGAAGGATTTCCCCAGGGCGAGATCGGGCGTCTGCTGGCCTTGATGCAGGAGATCGACCATAACGGGCTGAGCCCGCTGCTCGATCCGCTGCGATCCTCGTCTTGAGGGGGAGCCGTGCTAGCGCGTCACAGGGTCAGACACTCCAGCGGCCCAGTACGAAAGCGGCCACCAATAGCCCTGACAGCACTGTCAAACCGGCCATCAGACCGAGCCGGAAACGCCAGCGCTGCTGCCGTTGCGTCAGCACCGCTTCCAGTTTGTGCAGGAGTTGCTGCTGTCGCGATATGGCCGGTGGCGGTTGAGTGAAATCGCTGGCCAGTTCGCCCTGCCAGTGAGGGGCGTGGGTCAGACCCAGCCCGATCCTCAGACTACCGAGCGCATTGAGCAGCTCGTGAATGTCGTCGTAGGCCTCTCGCCGCTCGGAAACGGTCAATATGGCAGTGGCATCGGCCCTCAGTCCCTGGTTGGCACAGCGCTGCATGGCACTGGAGAGGGCCACGAACGGCGCATCCTTGTCGACCTCGAGTCGTCGGTAGAGATCACGCATGTTGCATCAGCAGTTCGTAGGCGTTCTGGATGCGCTGGAAGCGTTGCGAGGCAAGCTTCAGACGCCACTCGCTTTGTCCGTGGAAACGATCCGGGTGATGGCGCTGGGCCAGACGTCGGTAAGCACGCTTGATCTCGACAGGAGAGGCGTTGGCCTCGAGCTCGAGTTCGATCAGCGCCATGCGAAAGCGATAGGGCGCGTGAAAAGCGGCTTCGGCATGGGCTTGGTCCTGGCGCCGTCGCTGCTCTTCTCGGCGCTGGCGAGCTTGCTCTTTCGCTCGCTCCTGATCGGCACGCGCTTGACGCTCTTTCTCCCGCATCTCGGCATCGAGGCGCTCCTGCTGCGCTTGCTGCCTCTCCTGATCGCGGCGACGTTGTCGTTGCTGTCTCTGCTGCCACTGTCGGTCGGCCATCTCGCGGGCGCGCTGGCGCCAGCCGGGACGAGAGGCCGAGCGGGGCGCCTCCTGGCTGTCAGGGGCGGGTGCTTCTTCCTGAGGCTCTATTGTCTCGGCGTCTTCTTCGATCGAGGCCCAGTACGATCGGCGGCTCGGGTCCGGCGGCGCTTGCAGCTGGCGACCTGTGACTTCCAGAAACCAGCGCGATAGATCTTCCGGCATCACCCGGATCAGATCCGCCAGGAAGCGCAGAATGTGGTGGTTGCGCAGGCTCAGCTCGCCGTCGCTGGTCGCCAGGGCGATCGCCTGACGAAGAAAGAGTGATGCCGTTTCGGCGCTATCCCGCGCGAGCACTTCGGCTGCCAGCTGGATATCGCCGAGATCGGTGCGCCGAGCGATCTCCATCAACGTGACGAGATCCCGTTCGCGATGGCAGCGCTTGCCCAGCATCTCGAGATACCGACGATCCTCGTCCAGGGCCTCGTGCTTGTTGACGAACACCCACGCCAGCAGCAGGAGTTCGGCGCTCTGACGCTGGTTCTGGCTTTTCAACAGCAGGGCTTCGAAGGGGGAGAAGCGGGCTACGGCCATCGGTCGTTCCGGGCGACGTGGGCGGATACGTCGAGTGGTTTTATTTGTCGCCGAGTATAACCAAACCGTTACGCGAATAGTTACCCTCCAACCGTTGAAACGGTTAGCCCATGCCCGATGTCTTGTTGAGGTTTTCCGGGCCGAAGGAGTCGGGCAGCAGTTCGTCCATGGTGTAGTGCTTGAGCGCTGCGCCGTCGCCGTCGAGCACGACGATCTCAGTCGCGGGGATGGCAAATTCGCGGATGCGCTGGCGGCAGTCGCCGCAGGGTGGGCAGAGATGTTCCCCGGGGCCGATGACGTAAATCTTGCGGATCTGCCGTTCGCCGCTGGAGACGAGCGCCGCGATGGCGCTGGCCTCGGCGCAGAGCCCTTTGTAGTTGGCGCTTTCGACGTTGCAGCCGGTGTAGGTCTTGCCGCTTTCGCTGATCAACACGGCGCCGACCGGGTGGTCGGAGTAGGGCACGTAGGCGCGATCGCGGACGTTCAGAGCCGCTTGACGGATCTCGTCGGGCACCTGGACGTCGTTCATTGTCTTGCTCATCACTCTGTTCATCGACGCGTCTCCTGGTCGTCTTTCAAAAGCCCTTCCAGCGTGATCGCCATCATCTCGGAAAAGCCGGTCTGGCGGGCCTGGGAGTCGAGCGCTTCACCCTTGAGAATATGGTCGGAAACGGTGCACACCGTCAGCGCGCGAGCCCCGAACTCGGCGGCGACGCCATACAGGCCGGCGGCTTCCATTTCGATGCCGAGAATGCCGTGGCGTTTCATGGTCTGGAAGAAGTCGCCATCCGGGGTGTAGAACAGATCCGCCGAGAACAGGTTGCCGACTTTCACGGGCGTGCCGCGTTCGCGCGCGGCGTCCGCCGCATGGCGGGTGAGATCGAAGTCGGCGATGGCGGCGAAATCGTGACCGCCGAAGCGGGTTCGGTTGACGCCGGAGTCGGTGCAGGCGCCCATGCCGATGACGATATCGTTGACCGCGATGTCATCTCGTACCGCGCCGCAGGAACCGACCCGCACCAGGCGCCTGACACCGTACTCGGTGATCAGCTCCTTGGCGTAGATGGAGAGCGAAGGGATCCCCATGCCGCTCCCCATGACGGAGATCCTGCGGCCCCGATAGGTGCCGGTGAAACCGAGCATGTTGCGCACGCGATTGACGCACACCGCGTTCTCGAGAAACGTCTCGGCGATGAACTGGGCGCGTAGCGGGTCGCCGGGCATCAAGACGGTGTCAGCGAAGTCGCCCGGCTGGGCTTCGATATGCGGCGTGGCCATCTCATTCATCTCCGTCTTTGGGACTGTCTTTCAGCATTGAACGTCCATATTCCATCGGCGAAAGGCCAAGGTGTCCGGCCAGCGTCTGACCGATATCGGCGTAGGTGTCGCGGCGGCCGTAGCTGCCGTGTGGGATGACACCCCCGGTGATCAACACCGGTACCTGCTCGCGAGTGTGATCGGTGCCGCGCCAGGTCGGGTCGTTGCCGTGATCGGCGGTCAGAATCAGCAGATCGCCCGGTTCGAGTTTGGCGAGCACTTCCGGCAGCCGTCGGTCGAATGCCTCCAGCGCACCGGCGTAACCTTCCGGATCGCGGCGGTGGCCGTAGAGTGTGTCGAAGTCGACGAAGTTGGTCATCACCAGTGTCCGGTCGCCGGCATCATCGATAGCGTCTAGCGTGGCGTCGAACAGCGCCTCAAAACCGTGCGGCTTGCGCACCTCGCTGACACCGCAGTGGGCGTAGATGTCGCCTATCTTGCCGACTCCGAGCACCGTTCCGCCGCTGTCATGCAGTTTCTGCAGGACGGTCGGACTTGGCGGTTCGATGGCGTAGTCGCGTCGGTTGCCGGTGCGCTCGAACGTTTCCGACGTCTCGCCTACGAAGGGGCGAGCGATGACCCGGCCAATGTTGTAGGGCATCAGCAGTTCGCGGGCGATTTCGCAGAGCGCATAGAGTCGCTCGAGACCGTAGTGGGTTTCGTGTGCGGCGATCTGGAACACCGAATCCGCCGATGTGTAGACGATCGGCTTGCCGCTTTCGATATGCGCCTCGCCCAGCGCCTCGAGGATCGGCATGCCCGAGGCCTGGCAGTTGCCAAGCACGCCGGGCAGATCGGCCTGCTCGATCAAGGCTTCCAGCAGTTCTGATGGAAAGCTGTTCTCGCGATCGAGAAAATAGCCCCATTCGAACAGTGCCGGGACGCCGGCGATCTCCCAATGGCCGGAGGGGGTGTCCTTGCCGGAGGAGATTTCACTGGCGCAGGCGTAGGCCCCTTCGACGGTTTCTGGAATGCTGACGCCCGCCGCCCAGTCGCCGGTGCTCAGATGATGAGCATGATAGAGCCCGAGACGAGCCAGGTTGGGCAGAAGGAGCGGGCGGCCGGCTTCGGCTCGATAGCGGGCGATGTGGCCGAACGTGTCCGAACCGGCATCGCCGAAGTCTGCGGCATCCGGCGCGTTGCCAATGCCGAAGGAGTCGAGTACCAGCAGGATGGCGCGCTTCGATGCGAATGTGTTCGATGTCTGACCCATTACAGATCCTCCTGGCGCAGGGTGGCGTGGATCAGCGGGGGGGTGGTGGCATCGTCCGTCTCGCTCAATATGAAGGCGTGACGCAGGCGCTGGGTGACCGCCTCTGCATCGGCGCGCTCAGCGGCGTGGATGCGCAGCAGCGGCTGGCCCGGCTCGATGCGTTGGCCGAGTGCGGCGATGTGCGAAAGCCCGACGCGGTGGTCGATGGCATCACCCGCGTTGCGTCGGCCGCCGCCCAGCTCGACCACGCCCAGGCCGAGCGCTCGGGTGTCGATGGCGCTGATGAAACCCGCTCGATCGGCGTCGAGATCGAGCGTGACCGATGCAGTGGGAAGGTGGTGTCCGGCGCGTTCCGCCAGATCGCTTGGGCCGCCGAGACCGTGCACCATTTGCGAGAAGCGTTCCAACGCTTCGCCGGAATCGAGAGCGCGATCGAGGCGGGTTCCGGCGTCTTGGGCATCGCTGGCCAGGCCCGACTGGAGCAGCATCTCCTGCCCCAGTTGCCGGGTGACCTGATAAAGGCGGCTCCGTTTGCCGTCACCACCCAGCAACCGCAGTGCCTCGAGGATTTCCAGTGAATTGCCGGCGCAGTCGGCCAGTGGCTGGTTCATGTCGGTCAGCAGCACGCTGGTCGTCGTTCCCGCGCCACAGCCGATGGCGACGATTGCTTCGGCCAGCTCGCGGGAGGCTTCCGGTGTCGGCATGAACGCGCCGCTGCCGACCTTGACATCCATCACCAGTGTCTCCAGGCCACAGGCCAGCTTCTTGCCCAGAATGGAGGCGACGATCAGCGGAATCGATTCCACGGTGGCGGTGACGTCGCGTACGCCGTAGAGACGTTTGTCGGCCGGCGCCAGCGAGCCGGTCTGGCCGATGATCGCCACGCCGACCTCTTTCACCAACCGACGAAAGATGTCGTCGGTCGGGGTGACATCGTAGCCGGGGATCGACTCGAGCTTGTCCAGCGTGCCGCCGGTGTGGCCCAGCCCGCGCCCGGAAACCATGGGTACATGACCGCCGCAGGCGGCGATCCAGGGTCCCAGCACCAGCGAGACCAGATCGCCGACGCCGCCGGTGGAGTGCTTATCGAGAACCGGGCCGGGTAGATCAAGATCGGTCCAGCGCATCACCTGGCCGGAATCCCGGATCGATTCGGTCAGCGCCACCGCCTCGTCCCGGTTCATGCCATTGAGATAGACGGCCATGGCAAAAGCGCCGATCTGCGCATCGCCGACGCTGCCATCGGCAATGCCCCGCACGACCAGATCGAGCATCCTGCGATTGAGTGTCTGGCCATCGCGCTTACGGCGAATGATTTCCTGCGTCAGCATGGCGTTCTCCGCCTGTGAACGAACGAAGCTGTCAGTAGCCGTCGGTGGCCGGCTGGATCTCTTCATCCGACAGCGTGGCGAGCAGCGCATCCAATAGGCCGGAGGCGCCGAAGCGGAAATGAGACGGCGTGAGCCAGGCCTCGCCCATGATACCGGCGGCCAGGTCCAGATAGGCCTTGGCATCTTCCGCCGTGCGGATACCGCCGGCCGCCTTGAAGCCCACGTCGCGACCGCTGTCGCGAATCGCGGTCAGCAGAATCCCGGCGGCCTCGAGCGTCGCGTTGACCGCCACCTTGCCGGTGGAAGTCTTGAGGAAATTCGCACCGCACTCCAGCGCAATATCCGCGGCCTGGCGGATCAGCAAGGGATCCTTGAGCTCGCCGGTCTCCAGAATCACCTTGAGTAGCCGATCGCCGCAGGCGTCGCGGCAGGCTGCGACCAGGGCGCGTCCCGACTCGGCATCGCCGCCGATCAGCGCTTTGTAGGGAAATACCACGTCGACCTCATCGGCGCCGGCCGCGACGGCTGCCCGGGTCTCGCGGCAGGCGCGCTCGACGTTGACGCTACCGTCGGGGAAATTGGTCACCGTGGCGATCCGTACCCGGTCGCGAATTCCCATGGCCGTCAGTTCGCGATCCGCCGCGTCGATGAACGCCGGGTAGAGGCAGACCGCGGCGGGGGCTCCGTATGGCGTGTCGGTACGACGACACAGTGTCCGGATGGCAGCGTCATCGTCGTCATCGTTGAGCGAGGTGAGGTCCATCATGGCCAGCGCCCGGCTGGCGGCTTGCACGAGACTGCTCATCTTCCTATCTCCTTGTCCGGCGTGTTGGTGGCGGCTTCCTGCCGAGCCCGGCTCCCGGCATGTCTCCGCCGAGTCTGCCTGGGTTTCATGGCGATCATGCGATACGCATCCCGGTTCAGGCAGTACCGGCCAGCGACAGAAAAATCCCGGCTAGCGTGGCAGACATCAGGTTGGAGAGCGTGCCGGCGAGTACCGCCTTGAGCCCGTACCGAGCGATCTCCGGGCGACGGCTGGGGGCCAGCGTGCCCAGACCGCCGAGCAGGATCGCGATCGAGGAGAGATTGGCGAATCCGCACAGCGCGAACGACAGGATCGCGGCGGTGTGGGCGGACATCGCTTGCCCGGTCGCTTCCACCACGGTGTCGCCGCTGATGTAGGGCGCCAGATTGATGTACGCCACGAATTCGTTGACCACCAGTTTCTGGCCGATGAAGGAGCCGGCCAGCGTCGCTTCATGCCAGGGAATGCCGAGCACGAAAGCCAGCGGCGAGAACAGCCAGCCGAGAATCATCGACAGACTCAACGAACCCATCCCGAACCAGCCGCCGACGCCACCCAGGATGCCATCGATCATCGCGATCAGACCGATGAAGGCCAGCAGCATGGCGCCCACGTTGGCGGCCAGCATCAGGCCCGACGAAGCACCGGAGGCGGCGGCATCCAGTACGTTGGCCGGCTTGTCCTCGGCTTCCAGTACATCCTTGGCCTGACGCGTGTCATCGTCGGGATTCTCCGTCTCCGGCATCAGGATCTTGGCGAACAGCAAACCGCCTGGCGCGGCCATGAACGAGGCGGCGATCAGATACTCCATCGGGATGCCGAGCTCGGCGTAGCCGGCCAGAACGGAGCCGGCAACGGACGCAAGCCCGCCGCACATGACCGCGAACAGTTCCGAGCGGGTCATGCTGGCCAGGAACGGGCGTACCACCAGCGGTGCCTCGGTCTGGCCGACGAAGATGTTGGCGGTGGCGGAGAGCGACTCGGTGCGCGAGGTGCCCAGTACCTTCTGCAGCGCGCCACCCAGAATCCGCACGACCCACTGCATGATGCCCAGATAGTAGAGAACGGCCGTCAGCGACGAGAAGAAGATGATGATCGGCAACACCTTGATGGCGAAGACGAAGCCGACATTGGTCGGATCGGCGAGGTTGCCGAACAAAAAGCCGATGCCGTCGTTGGCATAGCTGATGACCTGGCTAACGGCACTGGAGACGGATCCCAGCACGGCCTGGCCGAACGGCACGTAGAGCACGAAGGCACCGATGCCGGCTTGAATGGCAAAGGCGCCGATGACGGTGCGAAGGCTGATCGCCTTGCGGTTGCTCGAAAAGATCAGCGCGATCAGCAGCAGCACGACGACGCCGACCAGACCCATGATGAGTGTCATGTTGTTGTCCTTGGTGTTGGTCCTGATGGGTAGAAAACGCCTTTCGACAGGACATCTTCTTGAGATGTTTTTAACATTTTTTGGTTTTCCCCGTCACTTGTTGTTTTTATTCTCACAAGCTCATAGAGTACTTTTGGACAAAGAATGGGCCCATATGTAGTGCTTTACGACCTATTTCCGAGTCACCATTGCGTAGCAGTGACGAGATGGCATGCCTGTGCCAGCCACGGGCGGTCAGGGGAATGAAAAAATAGTCACAAATCGGCGATAACCGTCTGGACGATGACGCCGCCGCAATGACGTCACGATGACAACACAATAAGAGTAGGGGAATGGCATGGTAGAACGAATCGCACGGCCAATGGGTGCTATGGAATGGTGGCCGAAAGGAGGATCTCGCCATCTGGCGCTGTCGGTGTCGCTGGGATTGGGGGCGATGACGCTGGCCGCGTTCCCGGCCTGGGCCGCCGACGGTCAGGGCGACGCGCCGGTCATCGAGCAGGAGACGCCGGACGAAGGGCCGGCGGCAGAGGGGCAGACCGCCGACGGGCCCTATCTGTCCGACTGGTATCACCAGAACCTCACCGTCATCGGCAGCAAGAACATCCGGTTCGGGCCGCAGCAGGTCGACGATATCTACCTGGAGTACGAATTCTTCGGTCGCAAGGGGCCGCTGGACCTCTACGGTTATATCGATTTCCCGAAATTCTTCGGTACCGGCAATGCAGCGGACAGCGGCATCTTCGACAAGGGCTCGCCGGTCTTCATGGAGCTGGAACCGCGGCTGTCGATCGACGACATGACCGGTCAGGATCTGAGCTTCGGTCCGTTCAAGGAGTGGTTCGTCGCCTTCGACTACATCTTCGACTGGGGCCACACCACGGAAAGCCGCCAGAATACGCTCTATGCCGGCCTGGGCACCGATATCGACACCGGTTCGCCGCTGGGGCTCTCGTTCAACGTCTATAAGCGTCGCCAGTGGGAAAACTACGGTGCCGCCAACGAAAATTCCTGGGACGGCTATCGCGCGCAGCTGAACTACTCCTATCCGCTGGGCAGCTTCGATAACGGTGCCTCGCTGGTCTACGTCGGTTTCACCAATCATGACTTCGGCTCGGATCTGGGCGACAACGATCCGACGCGCACCAACGAGTCGACCGTGGCGACCAACGTGCTGCTGTATCAATTCACGCATCTACGGTTCATGGCAGTGGCGCGTTATTTTCATAACGGTGGCCAGTGGAACGATGGCGAAATGGCGCCGTTCCCCAACAGCCATGGCGACAGTTTCGAGCTGCGCTCCACCGGCTGGGGCTACTACTTCGGGGTCGGCTGGCAGTTCTGACTGGGCAGCGCTGGTCTGGCAGTTCTGGTCTGAACGTTCCGGTCCGAGAGCGATGGGCGTTATCGACGAGGAGCCTCCAGGCTCCTCGTTGCGTTCCAGAGAGGGATCGGGGATAAGGTCGAGGGGCAGACAACATCGGGAGAAGGTCATGAATGGCCGCAGCGCCGTACGGCTAGAGAGACTTCGTGAAGCGATCAGGCGGAGTGGGACCCTTCCACTGGCCGAGGCGGCGACGCTGTGCGAGGTCTCGGAGATGACGGTGAGACGGGATATCGCCGCCAGTAACGGCGCGATCGTTTCCTTCGGCGGCCATCTGGTCATGGCCGACAACCCCCAGTTCGCCGCCGCTTACAATCTCGATGCACAGAAAGACCGCTACGCCAGGGCCAAGCAGCGCCTCTGCGAAGCCGCGGCGGCGATGATCGAGGAGGGCGATACCGTGTTCGTCGACTGCGGCACCACCTTGATGCCGCTATGTGCGCTGCTGCCCCGCGAGATGAACGTGACCATCGTCACTTACGCGCTCAACGTCGCCAACGCCTTCAGTCAGCGCGAGATGCCCAACATGCGCCTCGTCGTGCTCGGGGGGCTCTACTACGCCGCTTCGGACTCTTTCGGGGGCCAGGACGTCACCACCTCGATTCGCCGGCTGGGTATCAACAAGGCGCTCATCTCGGCCGCCGGTGTCCATGCCGACAAGGGGGCAAGCTGCTTCCACTTTCACGAAGTGGCGCCCAAGCAGGCTGCCATCGAGCACGCGGCGCGGCGCATTCTGGTGGCCGACGAGAGCAAGCTCGACGTGATGCGCGCAGCGTTCTTCGCCGATCTTTCCGACTTCGATACCCTTCTGACCACTGGCGACCCGGGCCGGACGTGGCGCGATTCAATGAGCGATAGTGACGCCTCGAACGTGGAAGTCGTTTAATGCCTCCTCTCTTGAGTCGTAAAAAAGCGCCGCTACGTACTGCTTTTTGAATGAAGTATTCGCCTTGTCTCGCGGGTAGGATGACTGAACTTCCTACTTTCCGAACAGGTGACCGGATCGATGGCTCTTTCCTCAACGTCCTCCTCGTCAATGTCTCGTCAGAATCCATCCGCGCAGCTTCGGGCTCCCGCTGACGCGGCCTACTATCCCGCCGCGATCGTCGGCTTCGACGACGCCGACACGGGGCGCTACGCCTTGCGCTCTCCCGCAACCGGAGAGGTGATTGCCGAAGTCGCCGACTGCGGCGTCGAGCAGGCGAAGTTGGCCGCCGACAACGCCCAGCGTGGCTTCGAGTGCTGGCGCAAGACTACCGCCTTCGAGCGGGCGGCGCTGCTCAAAGCGTGGCACCAGGCGATGCTGGAAGCCAAGGAGATCCTCGCCGTGACCATGGCGCGGGAGATGGGCAAGCCGATCCGCGAGGCACGGGGCGAAGTCGACTACGCCGCCAGCTTCCTGGAGTGGTACGCCGAGCAGGCCAAGCGTATCGACGGCGACATCCTGCCAAGCCAGCATCCTGACAAGCGGCTCGCCGTGCTGCGTCAGCCGGTCGGCCCGGTATTGGCGATCACACCCTGGAACTTCCCGGCGGCGATGATCACCCGCAAGGTGGCACCGGGGCTGGCGGCCGGTTGTTCGGTGGTCGTCAAGCCGGCGGAGCAGACGCCGATCACGGCGCTGCTGCTGGCCCAGCTGTGGCAGCAGGCCGGCGGGCCGCCAGAAGTGTTCCAGGTGATCACAGCCGCGCGCCCGGCCGCAATCAGCGATGAACTGATGAGCGACCGACGCATCCGCAAGGTGACCTTTACCGGCAGCACCCCGGTCGGCAAGCATCTCTACGCCAGGTCGGCCGAGACCATGAAGCGGATGTCGCTGGAGTTGGGCGGTCACGCCCCGTTCCTGGTCTTCGACGATGCCGATATCGAGGCCGCCGTCACCGAGGTGATGGCGAGCAAGTTTCGCAACGGCGGGCAGACCTGTGTCTGCGCCAACCGCATCTACGTACAGCGCGGCATTCTCGAGGCGTTCTCCGCGCATCTGACCGCTGCGGTGGACGCGCTTTGCGTCGGCCAGCCGGAGGACGAGTCGACCCAGATCGGCCCGCTGGTCAGCCAGGCCGGGCGCGACAAGGCGCAGTCCCACATCGACGATGCGCTGGCCAAGGGCGCGAAGCGTTTGACGGCGGCGCGGGATGTCGACGGGTTCTTCGTCGCGCCGACGGTGCTGGCGGACGTCACCAGCGACATGCAGATCATGCAGGAGGAAACCTTCGGGCCCGTGGCGCCACTGATCGTCTTCGACAGCGAGGAAGAGGGGGTCGCGGCGGCCAACGCCACGCCGTTCGGGCTCGCCGCTTACTTGTGGACGCGCAATCTGGGGCGGGCAACACGCGTCTCCGAGGCGCTGGATTACGGCATCGTTGGGGTCAACGACGGTGCGCCTTCCGTACCGCAGGCGCCGTTCGGTGGCGTCAAGGATAGCGGTCTCGGCCGCGAGGGCGGTCGCTACGGCATCGACGAGTATCTCGATCTCAAGTTCGTCTCGACGCGACTGGACGGCTGATGACGAACCGGGATGAAGCGCCCGTCGGCGCGCGGTTGCCGATCGAACTCGATCTTGCCACGGCGCTGCGGGAAACCAATTTGCGCCATGCCCGCGTGGTGGCCGGAGAGCGCTCGCTGGGGCGGCCGTTGCGCTGGGTTCATATGGTCGATCATCCCGACATCATCGCCTGGGTTCGTGAAGGCCAGTTACTGCTGACCACCGGCTATCACTGGCCCGACGAGCCGAAGGCCGAGCGAGCGCTGATCGAGGCGCTGGTCGAAAAGGGCCTGGCCGGCGTGGCGCTGGCGGTGCCCCGGTTTCTGACCGCCTTTCCGGAGACCAGCCGGCATGTTGCCGAATCGCTCGACTTCCCGCTGCTGGAGATCCCCTGGGACGTTCCGTTCAGCCAGATCACCGAAGAAGTGCATGCCTGGCTGATTGCACGTCAGGGACAGCTGATCGCGCGGGCGGAACGCATTCACCGCGATCTCACCCGTTCGGCGTTGACGGCGCATAGCCTGGGCGACATCGCCACGGCGTTGAGCCTTTTGCTCGAGCGGGACGTGCTCTTCACCGGGCTGGAGGGCGAATGGCTGGGCGGCAGCGCCGAGTTCGACGCCATGCGCCTACCCACGCCGGCCATGCTGACCGATGCCCGTTTTCTCAGCGCGGCCACCGCTCGCTCTCTGGGCGGTTCGGACGATGAGGCCGGGCGGCGAATGCTGGCCTGTCCGGTGCGGATACAGGAAGCGGCGGCGATCCTGTGGATCGATGAAACCCTCTCTCCCATCAGCGAGCTCGAACAGCGCGCGGCCGAGCAGGCCGCGTTGATCTCGGCGCTGCACCTGTCGCATCAGCGGGCGCTGCAGGCGCAGGAAACCCGGCTCGGCTATGCCTTCGTCGACTCGCTGCTCGAGGGTCGGTTCGAGGCCACGCCGGCGGCCCTGGAGCGGGCGTCGTTGCATGGGTGGGATCCTCACGCCGGCTATCACGTCTGCGCGATTCTGCTCAACGAGCCGGTACCGCTGAGCCGGGAGGGCCTGCTGCGACGCGAACGCTGGGAGCATCGCCTGGGAGCGCACCTCGAGGCGCTCGGTTTGCCACGCTTGATCTCCGTATCGCTCAATCAGTTGCTGTTTCTGGTGCGGGCCGATGTCGCGACCGACATGCTGTGGCGGGCGTTGAGCGACGGCGAGGCGGCCATGGCGGTCAGCCGTGAAGTGCGGGGCGCGACAGCGATCGCCGAGGGTGCCGGTGACGTGGCTCGACTGCTGCCCACGCTCAAGGCCGGCGAACGCCGGGATTTCGAAACCTTGCTGTTTACCCGCGTGCTGGAGGGCGACGGTGAGGCGCGGCGACTGTTTCTGGCCCGTATTTCACAGGCGCTGGGTACGGGGGCAAGGCGCCATAATGCGCTCGAGACGCTCACGGCGCTGGCCGATAGCGGTTTTCAGCTGGCGCAGACGGCGCGGGCGCTCGATATCCATATCAGCACCCTGCGTTATCGGATCGAACGACTGGAGACGGCGCTCTCCATGAACCTGAATGACGCCGACATCCGGCTACAACTCCAGGTGGCGATGCGTCTGCTCAGCGCCGATACCGATTGATGACCGACAGGTCATCGAGGGATGCATTCGACCCTTGGGCCCGATGTCCACTGACCCATTCCCGATACGACCGGACACCTACTAGAGAGACTTTCATGCAACTGACCGATTTCACCACTCTGACGTTCGACGTCTACGGCACCCTGATCGATTGGGAGAGCGGCATGGTGGCCGGGCTGCAGCCACTGCTCGAGCGCACCGGGCGAAACCTGAACCGGGACCAGATTCTCGAGGCGCATGCCCGCCACGAGTCGAGCCAGCAGCGATACACGCCGCATCTGCAGTACCGGCTGCTGCTTGCCGTGGTCTACAAACGGTTGGCGGAAGAGTGGGGTGTGACGGCGACCCATGACGAATGCCTGGCTTACGGCGATTTCGTCAAACAGTGGCCGGCTTTCGCCGATACGGCCCAAGCGTTGGTTTATCTCAAGCAGCATTACCAGCTGGTCGTGCTCTCCAACGTGGATAACGAGAGCTTTGCCTACAGCCAGCGCAAGCTCGGCGTCGAGTTCGATGCGGTCTACACCGCCGAAGACATCGGCTCCTACAAGCCGGCGCAGCGCAACTTCGACTACATGCTGGAGAAGCTCGGCGAGCGCGGCATCGACAAGTCTCAGATCCTGCATACCGCCGAGAGCATGTTCCATGATCATCAGCCGGCCAACCGCAATGGATTGGCCAACTGCTGGATCTACCGCCGCCATGACAAACAGGGCTTTGGCGCCACCATGAACCCTGGCGACATGCCCTCGGTCGACTTCCGTTTCAACAGCATGGCGGAACTGGCCGAGGCCCATCGGCAACGGGTTTGACGGGAATCAGCGAAGCGTGGACCACACCTGCGCTTCGCTGATACCCAATGCCGCGAACTCCTCTCGCCGTAGCGGCGCTTCGTCGAGCATGAAGAATTCGTCCAGCTGCGGCGGGGCGACGTCGGTCTCCGAGAGCATGGCGTGAACCTGGCCGCGGTGATGCGTCTGATGCACGAACAGGTGAGCCAGCACCCGGTGCGCAGGCTCGCGCTGCTGGCGCTCGGTCCGCGCTAGCGTGATGTCGGCGGCCAGCGAGGCGTCGTCGAGCGCGTGGCAGATCGCGATCAAGCGTCTATCCAGCGCTTCCTGGGCGGGCCACAGCGTGTCGACACGAGAGTAGGGCAGCTCGTCATAGAAGGCCCGCTGGCCCAGCGTGCCGCCTTCGAGGGCATCGATATAGTAGGCGTCTACGATCAGGATATGATTGAGCGTGGCGTGAATCGACGGGAAGAAGCTGCACCGTCTCGCATGAAACGCGTCCTCGGACAGGCGGGCACAGGCCTCCAGCAGCCGATGGTTCGACCACAGGTTGCAGTAGGCTTGATGGCGAAAATATTCGATCATGGTCCATTCCGTACCAAAGTGGGGCGCGCTCGTCAGCATGTCGTCATATTCACATTCACGCCAGCATCGCAGGGATTTCCATGGAAATGCTACACGGTCTGATCGTCATCACCTTCGTGCACCTGCTGGCGGCGGCCTCGCCAGGGCCGGACTTCGTGCTGGTGACCCAGCAGACACTGAATCATGGCAAGCGTATCGGGCTGCTTTGCAGTCTCGGCATCGCGCTGGGGCTGTCCATTCACATCGTCTATTCCGCCTTCGGGCTTGCCGCGGTGATCGCCAACTCCGCTGAGGCGCTGTGGGCGATCAAGCTCCTGGGCGGAACCTACCTGTTCTACCTCGGCGTCAAGGGATTACGCTCGCGTCCGGCGTTTACCGAAGCGAGTCCGGGGGCGGTGGCAGTCTTGCCTCCCCGTTCGGCGCTACGCACGGTCGGTATGGGATTTCTCTGTAACGCGCTCAACCCCAAGGCGCCGATCTATTTCGTTTCGCTGTTCACCATCGTGCTGTCACCGTCGATGTCGCTCTACCAGATCGCCATCTACGGCGCCTGGATCATGCTGATCCAGCTCGGCTGGTTCTCGGCGGTGGCCTTGTTGCTCTCTACGCCGCCGATTCATCGTGCGTTCAAGCGGTTCAGCCACTGGATCGATAGGGTGCTGGGTGTGGCGATGATCGCGCTGGGTATCAAGGTGCTGACGACGCGGGTGTAGAACGGTCGGCTTTCCTCCACGAATCATTTTCGGCATCCTGAGTCGCATCCATTCCAATGGCGAGGAGCGCTCGTGAAGACTTGGCTGCGTGAGTTACCCAAGGTCGAACTGCATTTACACATCGAGGGCTCGCTGGAGCCGGAGCTGATGTTCTCGCTGGCGGCGCGCAATAACGTGTCGCTGCCCTACGCAACGGTGGATGAGGTGCGTGCGGCCTACGATTTCAGCGATTTGCAGTCGTTCCTGAATCTCTATTACCAAGGAATGCGAGTGTTGCGCACCGACCAGGATTTTCATGACCTGGCGATGGCATATCTGGAACGCGCGCAGGCAGAGGGCGTGGTGCACGTCGAGCTGTCGTTCGATCCTCAGGCGCACTTGAGTCGTGGTGTCGAGCTGGCGGTGCCGTTCGAAGGGCTCACTCGCGCCATGCGCGATGCGAAGCGACGCTGGGGCATGACTTCGGCGCTGATCATGAGCTTCCTGCGCGATCGGGACGCAGGCGAGGCAATGGACGTGCTGGAGAAGGCGGCACCCTATTACGAGTTGATCGATGCCGTCGGTCTCGACAGTGCGGAAATGGGCAATCCGCCCGCCAAGTTCGCGGCCGTGTTCGAACGGGCCAAGGCGTTGGGCATTCCTCGCGTGGCGCACGCCGGGGAAGAGGGCCCGGCAGCCTACATCAGCGAGGCGCTGGACGTGCTCGATATCTGCCGCGTCGACCATGGCGTGGCCTGTCTTCAGGATGCCGAGCTGGTGGCGCGTCTGCGTGAGTCGCAGATTCCACTGACGGTCTGCCCGCTTTCCAACGTGCGATTGAAGGTCGTCCAGGCGATGACCGATCATCCGTTGCCGGCGATGCTCGAGCAGGGGGTGAAAGTGACGCTCAATTCCGACGATCCGGCCTATTTCGGCGGCGGGGTGCTGGAGAACTACATCGCCTGTTTCGAGGCCTTCGATTGGGATCGCGACCTGTTCAGGCAACTGGCGGGCAACGCGATCGAGGTCGCGTTCATGCCAGAGGAGCGCCGCAGCGAGCTACTGGCACGACTGTCGGCCTGCTGATCGGTTTCGCGTCTGGTGTCACGACTGCCCGGCCCATGACGCCGGGCAGATTCGTTCCGGACGGCAAGCAGTCAGACGGTGACGTCCTGTGATGCCTCAGCCAGCGCGGCCAGGAACGGGACCAGGCGATCGAGCGCTTCTCTGGCGAGCGCGGGGTCGATGGCGAAACAGATCCGCAGATAGTCTTCGCCCTCCGGGCCGAAAGCGCTGCCTGGCGCCACGCCGACTTTGGCCTCCCGCAGAATCCGCTTGGCCGTGTCCAGGCTCGAGCCGCCCAGACCGTGCACCTTGAAAAAGAGATAGAAGGTGCCCTGCGGAGAAAACACCGTCACGTTGTCCAGCGCCGCCAGACCTTCGACCAGAATGTCCCGCGAGGCCTGACAGCGTTCGACCTGTTCAGCGATAAAGGCGTCGCCACCTTCCAGCGCCGCGATGCAGGCCCGCTGGATGAACGATGCCACGCCGGTGGTGTTGTACTGGCACAGTCGCGCAAAAAGCTGATCCATACCCTGCGGGGACACGATCCAGCCCGCGCGCCAGCCGGTCATGCACCAGTTCTTGGAGAACGTGTTGGTCACCAGCAGTTTGTCGCCCGGCTCGCAGATCTGCAAGAAAGAGGCCGCGGGTCCTTCGCTTTCATCCCCCTCATCCTGATAGACAAAGTGGTTGTAGACCTCGTCGGCCACGATCCACAGGTCTTTCTCCCGACAGAAGTCTCGCAACCGCTCCATGTCCCGGCGCGGCATGCGCCAGCCAGTGGGGTTGGAAGGCGAGTTGATGAAAACCGCGCGAGTGCGATCGCTCACTGTCGCGAACAGCTTGTCCAGATCGAGCTCGATTCTGCCATCCGGGTAGAAGTCGAACGCGACCGACACGTTCACTCCGCCGACGATCTCGATCATCTGCCGGGCATTGGGCCAGGCGGGCGTCGGCATGATGACTTCGCTACCCTCGTCGAGAATCGCCTGCATCGCCATGGTGACGGCATTCATGCCGCCAATGGAAACACAGAAGCGATCGCTGGAGACATCGACCTGCCAGTGCCGACGATGGTAGTCGGAGAGCGCCTGGCGAAGCTCGGGCAAGCCCTGAGAGTAGCTGTAGCGGGTATCGTCCTGTCCCAGTGCATCCACCGCCGCCCGCTTGATGTAATCCGGGGTGGGCAGATCCCCCTCACCGATCCATAGCCTCACGACCGAGGCGTCATGACGGGCCAGGTCCGCGACGGCGACGATCTGGTTGTCGGGCATTTCCTGAACGCGGGAGGAGCAGTATCGGCGCAGTCGGGAGGGGATGACGTCGGACATGATGGGCTCGCTGATTGAGGGCGTTGTGGGATTTATGGGGGATCAGACCCTGCTCGATCTTATAACGCCGCCTAGCGGCATGCTAATCGGCGCTTCGATCGAAACCACGGTCGGTAACATTGGATTCACCCGATACGTTCAGGTTTTGTAACGCTTGCGCTAGGGTTAATTAGAATGTATCGGGTCATTAATAAAATTGTGTTGAGTCTGGATACAGAACGGTTACTTTTCGCGCATGGACGAGGCTCATCTCGTCGCCGCTTTGCTGAGGTGTAATTCGATGGCTGCTCTTGTCACTATCGTCCGAGTGGATGGCATTGTTTTCCTGATGGAACCCCGCAAGCCCGTGGTTCAGGGAATGGCGATTCCAGAAGGTGCCCCGTTGTTCGCCCCGGATGGTGGTCGGCTTGTGCTTGCCGACGGCACGATCCTGCCATTGAACGCAGGGCAGTCGGTGCTCCTGCAGGTCATCGAGGGTGTTGCCACGTTCGTCTCGCCGGATCCCGCTGCCGCGGATGCCGACGTTGCCGCACTGCAGGCGGCCATCGCTTCCGGTCAGGATCCGACGGCGATCCAGGAAGCGCCGGCGGCAGGTGCCAGCGCAGACGGTGGTGGCAGCCAGTCAGGTGGGGGCGGTTTCTCGTCGCCCTTCGATATCGCCCGGACCGGGCGTGAAGAAGTCAGCGACTATCGCTATGCGGCATCTTTTTCGGATCTCGGTCGAGTGACGGTGACGCCGGCGAGCTTCAGCCCCGAACCCAGTCCGGCAACGGGTGAGGGGGCTGTGCCATCACCGGTGGTCAGCGTCAGTCTCGATGCCATCGCGATCGACGATATCGTCACTCTGGCGGAGTCTGGGCAGAGCATTACGCTCAGCGGTAAAGGCGGCGGCGATGCCGTCGCTGGTGATCAGGTCACGGTCACGATTGGTGGCGTCGCCTATTCCACGGTTCTGGGCGAGGATCTTGGCTTCTCGGTGGTCGTTCCGGGAGGCCTGCTAGCGCAATTTCCATCGGCAACGGCGACCTTGACGCATGTCGGTGAAGGCAGTGTGGTCACGGCAACATCGACGCGGCCCTACAGTGTCGATCTCGAGGCGCCGGCGCCAACCGTACAGTTGAACACGATTGCGGGTGACGATGTCGTCAATGCCGCAGAGTCCGGGCAGCCCGTGACACTGACGGGGCGCGCGGGCGGCGATGCCGTCGCCGGAGATATCGTTACCGTCGCCATCGGTGGCCAACAGTATCAGGCAGCGGTCGCCGACGATCTGACCTTCAGCGTCGTGGTGCCAGGCAGCCTCCTCGCCAGCGCGGCGGGCTCGACGGTCACTGCGGTGATCAGTCACACCGACGCCGCCGGCAATACCGGCACGGCAACGGCGACCCATGGCTACGGCGTCGATATCACCGCGCCGACGCTCGAGATCACGCTGGACACCATCGCGGGTGACGATGTCGTCAACGCGGCCGAAGCCAACCAATCGATCCCAGTGAGCGGCCAGGTCAGCGGCGAATACGCCAGCGGCGATCGCGTGACGCTGACGGTCGGAAATCAAACCTATACCGGCAGCGTCAAAGCCGACGGCTCGTTCTCGATCAACGTGCCGGGCTCACAGCTGGCGAACCACCAAAGCGTCAGCGCAGTGGTCAGCCACACCGACGCAGCGGGCAATACCGGCAGCGCCAATACCGCCGGCAGCTATGGCGTCGACACCGTCGCGCCGAGCGTCTCGATCAGTCTCAACACTGTGGCCGGCGATGACGTCATCAACGCGGCCGAAGCCAAGAGCAACGTCAGCGTCTCCGGCACCGCCGGCGGCGACGCGGTCCAAGGCGATACGGTGACGGTCTCCGTGGGCGGCCAGAACTACACCACGACGGTCGGGGCCAATGGCATCTTCAGCGTGGCGGTGCCGGGATCGGTGCTGGCGAGTGCCGGCACCGACAGCATCCGTGCGTCCGTGTCTCACACCGACGCCGCAGGCAATACCGGCATGGCGACGACGACCCATGGCTACGGCGTCGATATCACCGCGCCGACAGCGGTTGCCGACACGGGCTCGACCCAGCAGGAGCAGGTGCTGAGCATCGATGCTGCGCACGGCGTTCTAGCCAACGATGCTGACTTGGGTGGCGACCAGTCGACGCTGCATGTCGTCGCGATCAATGGCCGCTCGGAGGGCGTTGGAAAATCCATTGCCGGCTCTAACGGCGGAACGTTCATCGTTCAATCCGACGGCAGTTATCGGTTTTTGCCGGGCGATACATACAACTCACTCGCTGCGGGCGAAAAAACCACGTCCCAGATCAGTTACACCGTCAGTGATGGCCACGGCAATGTTTCAGTAACCACATTGACTGCGACGATCGTTGGTACGAACGATGTGGCTATCATCAGCGGCCCTGCTGTTGGCAGCGTCGTGGAAGATAGCAACGTTAGCGGCGGGAAACTTGCTACCACGGGTTCGCTCTCGGTAACCGACATCGATATTGGCCAGTCGAGTTTCAAGCCGGGTAGCGTGACCTTCACGGGCGTCAGTGGAACGACTAATGGTGCCACCTCCTCGTTGGGCTCGCTCTCCGTTACGGCTGACGGTCTATGGACCTTCAATGCCGATAACAGCAAGGTTCAATACCTTGCTGAAGGTCAGGTTCGGACCGAGACCTTTGCAGTGAAATCGGCCGACGGTTCCGCGAGTCAGACCATCACGATCAATATTATCGGCACCAACGAC
>NZ_PZJR01000005.1:0-210092 GCF_003206035.1 Salinicola sp. CPA57 | reverse complement strand
ATCTTGAATTCTTCGGTGTATCGTTGACGGCTCATGGAACCTCCTGCTGCCTTCAGTATAAGGCCTGGAGGTGTCTACGAAACTAGGGGCGATTCAAGAAGACGGCTCCCAAGGATCTGGCGCTAGGCAAGCAGCGATTCAAAGAGCTGCCGCCCGAGCCCTCGAAAAGCCGAAAGTAGAGATCACGTCTTCCGATGTGCCTTTCTCCAACCGGCATACAGCAGTATGAAAGTGAGGATAGAGAGATGGCTAACGAGCGTTTCGCAAGCATCTGGGACGCTGTCGAGGATACCCCTGAGGAAGCGGCAAACATGCGTCTGCGGTCCAAGCTGATGATGATTCTTGGCGAGCGGGTAAAAAGCTGGAACGTGAGTCAGGCTGAAGCTGGCCGTCGCCTGGGGCTGACTCAGCCTCGCGTCAATGATTTGCTGAAGGGTCGAGTCAGCAAGTTCAGTCTTGATGCGCTGGTTAACCTTTCCACGCATGCGCATTACCGGATCGATATCAGCGTCTTAGAAGACAAAACCGCACCAGCTTGAGACGAACGACAGGCTCATGGCTGGCGCTGGAATGACTCGAAAGTCCCTGAGTCGAGCATCGGACAGGGATTCCATTGAGCTCCTGGACTCCGTGCAATCAGGCGCGCTTCAAACGCTGCTAGACGATGGGGCAGCACGACGTCGCGGGTCAGCGCGGCAAGTCTAAGGCTCTAGCTTGTTTCAAGGTCGCCCAGCGGATCTCCCCAATCGTGCCGCTGCCGCGACCTCGCCGATTAGAACGACACGCTGGCCTGCAGCGTGACCTCCAACGGTTCGCCGACCACCACCCGGGTATCGCCGCCGCTGGAAGGGTAGTAAGTGGTGTCGAACAGGTTGTGGACGTTGAGCTGGAGATGGGTGTTGTCGCCAAGCCAGCGGTTGTCCCAGGCGACGAAGGCGTCCGCCACGGTGTAGTCGTCGAGGCTGAAGCTGTTGTCGCTGTCGCCCTCGCGGCCGCCGACGTAGCGCACGCCGCCGCCGATTCGCCAACGACCGTAATCGGGGTTTACTGCGAGCGCCTGCGATAGCAGCAACGACGCGGTGTGACGCGCGACGTTGGGCAGCGCGTTGCCTTCGGTGCCGCCGCCTGTATTCTCCGAGCCATCGTCGAGCACTTCGGCATCGGTGTAGGCATAGTTGGCGAGGACCGATAGCCGCTCGGTCAATTCCCCCTGGGCGGAGAGCTCGATCCCTTTCGAACCGCTCTTGCCCACCGCCCGCGACACGCCGTTGTCGCTGACGACGACGTTCTCCTTGGTGATCTCGAAATAGGCCAGTGAAGCCTGCAGCCGATCCCCGAGGAGACGTTGCTTGATCCCGGCTTCCCAGCCATGACCCGTTTCCGGATCGAAGCGCTGACCGGTGTCGGCATCCGGCTGGTTGGGAACGAACGATTCGCTGTAACTGGCGTAGAGCGAGGTCTGCGGCGTCAGCTTGTAGAGCAGGCTGGCGTGGGGCAGGAAGACGTCATCCTGGGTGTCGGTTTCGACCACGAACGGCCGACCCTGACCGCCATACTGCTCGGTATGCTGAAAACGTCCACCCAGGCCGAGAATCCAGCGTTCGCCTAAGTGCAGATTGTCGTCGACATAGGCGCCGGTGGTGTCGATCTCGTCGAGACGATGGCTGGTGCTGTCGAGATAGGTGGCGCCGTCCAGGGTCAGGTCGCCGTCGTCGGGGTCGTAGATCGAGATCGTATCGGTAGCGCCGCGATAGCGGTCGGCCAGATAGTCGCGGCGTCGCTCATGATCGATGCCGACGGTCATTTCGTGGCGAATGCCGGCCAGGGTCACGTCGCCGAGCAGCTCGGCGGCGGTATAGATCACCCGCCGGTCGAAGCCGTGATTGGCATCGGCGCGCCGGGTGGCAGTGCCATCCTCGGCAACGCTGAGCACCCGCGGCTGGCCGTCGTCGTACTGGCGTCGGTTCCAGCCGTAGATCAGGCGACTGGTCCAGTCCGGGTTCAGATCCTGCTCCCAGCGCGCCGTGAACGACTGATCGTGGCCGGTCACCCGCGACCAGTTCTCGTCGAATCGGCGCTTGCGTGGCACGTCGACCGCCTTGCCATCGACGAAGGCGGTGCCCCGATCCAGGGTCAGGTCGTAATCACGATATTCATAGGCGAACCACAGTCGGGTATCGTCGTCTTCCCAGCTCAGCGACGGCGCCACCACGGTCTGACGATGGCTGCCGAAGTCGCGCCAGTACTCCTCGTCCTGCTGCCCGACGATGAAGCGAAACGCCGCACCGCTGTCGCCCAGCGGCCCGGTGACGTCGACGCTGGCATTGCCGCCGCCGAAAGAGGTGCCCTTGCCGCTGATGGTGCGCTGCCACTCGTACTGCGGCTTCTTGCTGACGAGATTGATCACCCCGCCAGGCTCCTGAATGCCGTAGCGAAACGAACTCGGGCCCTTGAGCACTTCGACCCGCTCGGTGGTGAAGGTGGCAAACGTATTGCGCGGCTGGCGGATGCCGTCGCGCAGAATCGAGCCGTCGCTGTTACTGCCGAAGCCGCGTTTGATGAACCCGGCTTCCGTTCCACCCATGGTATTGCCCAGAGTCACGCCGTTGATGTAGGCCATGGCATCGGTCAACGAATCGGCGCCGATATCCTCGAGCATCTGTGAGCTGATCTGGTCGACCGTTCGCGCCTGGCTCAGGAAGTCGGTTGGGCGGCCATTGACCAGGTTCGAGCGCGTCGCTTGATAGCCTTCCGCTTGCGATGGGACGGTGGCGGCGGTCACCACCATCGGTGCAAGAGCGTCATCCGCGTTACTGGCTCGGGCGGCTATCAGCAGTACCGCCAAGGTGGCGGCGCTGGAGAGGCGGCGTGGGGGCATGGCGTGGGTTCCCTGGTTTGAATTGTCGTTTTCTGACTGACGTTTTGGCCGTGGCCCGTGACGAAGGCGAGCGTTCAATGTGGCGATGAATTTGGCGATGAGTGTGGTGATGAAGGAACCGCGCGATAGGTCGTCTCGAACGTGCCGTCGACGGTGATCGGCATGAAGTCTCGATAGAGTTCGCGTCGTGTCGCTGCCGGATCGAGGGCGCCGCACTGCTGCGGATGCAGCCAGCCGGCGATGGCCTGCAGGGCGACCACCGAGAACGGCCCCTGGTGGTAGCCATGCCAGATCGCGTGGAAGCCGCCGTCGTTGACCGCCGATAGCGCCGACCAACCCGGTCGGCGGGCCACGACATCGGCCATGTCGCCCTGGGTATCGCTTTCCGCGACACCGAAGCCGGCCCGAATCGAGCCGCTTTTGGCCCACTGGGCGGCGGTGGCGATGATCACGTCGGGGTCGCGCGCGAGGATGGTCTCGGGGTTGAGCACGTTTTCGGTGCCCGGGCTCATGCCGGCGGCGATGTTGTCGCCCCGGGCATGGTCCACCAGGTCGGCGAGACCCGAATCGAAGTTGCTGCGACAGCAGTCGACCTTGAGCCCCGGGGCGATATCGATCAGCACGCTGGGCCGCCGGGTGACGGCATCGAGACAGTCGTCGACAGCGGCGGTCGCCGATTGCAGTCGCGTGATCAGGGCGGAGGCGCGCGATTCTGCATCCAGCGCCTGGCCCAGCAGCTCGAGCGAGGGCTGCGTGTCGTCGAGAGGATGCTCGCGGAAATCGATGAACAGGATCGGAATCTGCAGCGCCGCCAGTTGATCCAGCAGCGGTGTCTGGCGCAGCTCGGCATGGCGCGAGATATCGGCGACGATCAGATCCGGATCGAGGGTGATCAGCGCTTCGGCGCTGGGCATGGCATTGCCGTTGTTGCCCAGCGTCGGCAAATCGGACAGGGCGGGAAAGGCCGCAGCGAAACGCGCCTGCGCCACGGGGTCGAAGCTCTCCAGCGAACCGCGCCAGCCGCTCATGCGTGATACGGGATCGGGCAACAGTGCCGCGAGGGCAAAGAGGTGGCGCGGATTATCGAGAAAGAGGCGCTCGGGGGCGACGGCAAGGGTCACCTCGCGCCCGGCGAGATCGGTCACTGTCACCGGATACTCTGTCGCCTGCGCCGTGCTTGTCAGCCAGCCGATACCGAGCCCGATTCCGAGCCAGATTCTGAGCCAGATCCTGAGTGTGTCCCTCGCGTTTCGGCGGCCCGGTGATAATCCCATGATCCCTTTTCTTCTAGTTGATTAAAGCGAATCATTATCATTTGTGTCGAGTCAGGGGTCAATGCCAATGGCCGTCAGCGGCAAGCCGATAACCGGTCGGTCGGCTCGAAGGGGCGGATGACCCAGTTTTCTATGCCTTCCGGTGCAATCCACAGCGGGATCGCATTGGCCGAGCGAGGTCCGGCCGGGCTGCCGTGGGTCAGGCCACGCACGGCGCGAACCAGCCCCGAATGGCCGACGATCAGCGGCGTCTCGGCTTCGTCGAGCAGCGCATTGAGCGTGGTGGCGATGCGCTCGACGAATGTCTGCCAGGATTCGCCACCAGGCGGCGTACTCGTATACGGGATCGTCTCGGGAATCGGCTGGCCTTCGAGGTCTCCCCAGTGGCGTTCCATCAGCCCATCGACGATCCGGTCCGGTG
This sequence comes from Salinicola sp. CPA57, assembly GCF_003206035.1. Lineage (NCBI taxonomy): Bacteria > Pseudomonadati > Pseudomonadota > Gammaproteobacteria > Oceanospirillales > Halomonadaceae > Salinicola > Salinicola sp. CPA57. The sequence continues at coordinate 205,519 of NZ_PZJR01000005.1, read as the reverse complement.
CGCGGCCCAGCGCCAGTTCGGCGGTGCGGTAGGCCCGCTGCAGCGGGCTCGACACCGCCAGCGACCAGTCGATGTCCCCCAGCAGCTCGCCTGCGCGCTTCGCTTCGCCTTCGCCCTGCGGCGTCAGCGCCACGTCATGCTGGCCGCCGATGCGGCGTTCGAGGTTGCGGGTGCTCTGGCCGTGACGAAGGAAGACGAAGGGGCGGCGGATCAGGGCAGGCATGGCAGGTCCTTGGCAAGAAGTCGGGCGTGAACGCAGTGATCCGATTCTAATCGATTCGGCGAGTGACGATTTGCCGGCTAGGGGATTTTGCGGTAACCCTTGGTGATGATCCGGCGATCTGCCTGATTGTCATGCCATGCCCGACCCGACGTGAACCGCATAAGGAATGCCCATGTCCACCACGCTCGATATCCATATCTACACCGACCCCGATTTTCGCCAGTCGAAGGACTTCGCCGATCAGCGCGTACTCGACATTCTGGGCGAGTTCGAGGGTCTGGGATCGCGTATCACGCTAAGTTTCAGCCACGACGAGACTGCGCTGAATGCGGCGCTGGCCGATGCCGAGGTGCTGATTCTGGTGGGCAAGCTGGATATCGCCGACGTGGCGGCACGGGCGCCCAGGTTGCGCTGGATCCATATCACCAGTGCCGGGGTCGATCGAATTCCCCTGGACCGCCTGCCCGCCGAGGTACTGGTGACCAACGCCAAGGGCAATCACGAGGTGCGGGCCCGGGAGTTCTCGATGACGGCACTGTTGATGCTCAACAACCGGCTGCCGGATTTCGTGACCCAACAGCGCGAGAAACACTGGGCGCAGACTGCGATCGAGCCCATCGACGGCAAGACGGTGGTGATCCTGGGCATGGGTGCGCTGGGCAGCGCCGCGGCCGAGGCGGCAAAGCGGCTGAACCTGAGAGTGATCGGCATCAGCCGTTCGGGCCGGGATCACGCCCTCGCCGATGTCAGTCTGCCGCAAAGCCGGCTGAAGGAAGCGCTGGCGGGCGCCGATTTTCTGCTGATCACGCTGCCGTTGACCGCCGATACTCGCGATATCGTCGGCGAGGCGGAACTGGCGGCCATGCCGGCGCGCGCGGGGGTGATCAATATCGGCCGCGGCCCGGTGCTGGATGTGGCCGCGCTGGCGAAACGGCTGGAAGCGGGTCAACTGCGCGGTGCGGTGCTCGACGTGTTCCCGGAGGAGCCGCTGGCGGCGGATTCGCCCTACTGGACCACGCGCAACCTGATCGTCACGCCGCACAGCGGACTCTACGACGCCGATTACGTACCGCGCTGCCTGCGCTTCTTCTTCGCCAACGTCGAACGTTATCTCGACGACCGGCCGCTCGAGAACCGAGTCGATACGAGCTTGGGCTATTGATCTACACGGTCTGCCATAGCATCGGATCCGGGTCACCCAACGTCGAGGCGATCGTCTCCAGCGCTCGCATCAGCGCCTCGCGGCTTTCGGCGGCGCTGATACAGACGCGGATTGCCTGCGGCGCGGCAACACTGCCCAGGCAGAAGCTTTCGGCGCTGCTGACGTTGACCTGCTGCGCCTGGAGTTGAGCGACCACATGGCTGGTGCGCAGCTCGCCCGGCAGCGGCAGCCATAGATAGAACCCACCGCGGCGACCGCGCGGGGAGAACTCCCCCAGCCTCTCCATGGCATGATCGAAACGCCACTCGAGCTCGTCGCGCTGCCAGCGCAGCAGCGTCTCGGCATCGCCGCTTTCGATCCAGCGACAGACCAGTGACGCCATCAGCGGTGGCGGCATCCAGCTCTGGGCCCGCAACGCCGCCGTCAGCCGTCCGTGCAGCGCCAGTGGCGCACGCATGGCACCGACGCGCAGCCCCCCGCCAAGCACCTTGGCGACCGAGAACAGTGTCACCGTGCATTCGGGCGCCAGCCGGTAGAGCGGTGTCACCGGCTCGGCATCGAGCTGAGGATGAATGTCGTCCTCGATCAGCCAGAACTGACGCTCCCGCGCCAGCGCCACCAGCGCCCGCCGGCGTGCCTCGCTAAGACGCGCGGTGGTCGGATTGTGGCAGTCGGGCATGACGTAGAGTGCGCGGAACGGCTGCTGCTCGAAGGCGCGGGCCAACGCGTCGATATCGATGCCTTCCTCGTCGTGGGCGACCGCCACGCTCTTGAGCGAGAGTTGCTGCAGGCCGCTGATCAGGCCCGGATAGGTCAGGCGCTCGGCTGCCAGCCGTTCGCCGGGCGACAACAGGGCGCTCAGACTCAGGTAGATACCGTGCATGCCGCCCTGATTGATCAACAGCTCATCCGCCGGGACGGCGCGTCCCAGCGTTGCGAGCCAGCCGGCGATCACCTCTCGCTGCCAGTGCTGGCCCGCTTCGGGTTGATAATCGATGGCTGCCCTCAGCAGCTCGGGGTCGTGCTGAATCGAGCGCATCGCATTGGCCAGCGATGCCTCGCGTTGTGGGTGGGGCGGCGGCAGCGACAGGCTGAGATCGACGATGCCGCTGTCCGGCGCGGCGCGACGGACGTGGTCGAACGCCTGGTGGGGCGCACCGGCGTCGCGCACGTAGGTACCGCTGCCGACGCGTGCACTGACCACGCCGCGCTGTTCGGCGAGCGCGTAGGCACGGGTGATCGTACCGACGGTGACGCCGAGGGCGTCTGCCAGGCGTCGTTGCGGTGGCAGCTTGGCGCCCGCCGGCAGTTCTCCGCTGGCAGCGGCGGCGGCAATGGCGTCGGCCAGCTCGCGATAGCGGGGGCCATGTCCGGGGAGTCGAGGGATCCAGATTGTCATGGTGACAATAATCGAGTTGACCGAATAAATAAGGCGGTTATGCTCGAATTGTTCGGCTTTAAAGCCACAAAGTCAACAAATTGTACCCATACGATTTATGAAAAATGATTCCCGGGTATCGATTGATTCTCTGAAGAGGTGTCCGATGTCTACCGTCTTGACGTTCCGCGAACTGCCCTACGCTCGGGAAAGCCTGGCGACCGTGCTGTCAACGACAGGGTCAACGACAGGGGCAATTGGGGATGACGGTGTCGTGGTAACCGACGCCACGCTGTTCTACCCCCACGGTGGCGGACAGCCGGGGGACCGGGGCGTGTTCATCACCGCCGATGGCCGCACCTTGACGGTTCATGACACGCGCAAGGGCGACAATGGACAGGTCCACCACCTGCTCGACCCGAACCATGGGCTGGAGGCAGGGCAGAGCGTCACCCAGCAGATCGACTGGGCGCATCGCCATGCCCACATGCGCATGCACACCGCGCTGCATCTGCTCTCCGTGATCGTTCCCCATGGCGTCACCGGCGGCAGCATCGGTGCCGATCGTGGCCGGCTCGATTTCGATCTCGGCGAGGCCAGCTTCGACAAGGAGGAGCTGAGCGAGCGGCTCAATGCGCTGATCGCAGCCGACTATCCGGTGACCAGCGAGTGGATCAGCGAAGCCGAGCTCGACGCGCATCCCGAGCTGGTGAAGACGATGTCGGTGGCCCCTCCGCGCGGCGCCGGCGAGATTCGCATGGTGCGTATCGGCGACATCGACTATCAACCCTGCGGCGGCACCCACGTCGCCTCGACCGCCGAGATCGGCCCGATCCAGGTCGCCAGCATCAAGAATCGGGGCGCGCGCAATCGTCGCTTCACGCTCACCTGGGCGGCGTCGGATAGGCTCAAGCCGGGCGGCAATGCCGGAGGTGGCCAGTGATGTCGCTTGGCTGGTGGTTCTCGGTGGCGCTGTTTTCGGTCTCGATGTGCGGTACGCCCGGCCCCAACAATGTGATGCTGACCGCCTCCGGTGCGCTCTACGGCTATCGCCGCACGTTGCCGCACATTTTCGGCATCATGGCGGGTTGCTTCGTGCTGTTCATGGCCGTGGCGCTGGGGCTGGGCGTGCTGTTCGAACGTTTCCCGCTGCTGCAGCAAGGTCTCAAGATCATCGGCGCCGTCTATCTGCTCTATCTGGCGTGGAAGATCGCCATCGCACCGCCGCCGGACCTGACCGCTAAGGAAGGGGCGCGCCCGCTGACCGCCTGGCAGGCGGCGGTGTTCCAGTTCGTCAATCCCAAGGCGTGGGTGATGGGGATCGCGCTGATTGCCGGTTTCATGCCTGCCAGCGGCTCACTGCTCGCCAACGCCCTGGTACTGTCGGCGTTCATGGAGATCGTCGGCTTCTTCTGCATCTCATGCTGGGCCGGGTTTGGCATGGCGATCGGCAAGCTGCTGAAGACGCCCCGAGCGTGGCGCATTTTCAACGGCGTGATGGGGCTGGCGACCGCCGCCTGCGTGGGCTTCATCGTGAGTTGACGTCTGGCCGGGGCTAACGCGTCGCCCAGCCCTGTTGGTGCAGATAGTCGAGAATGAAAGGCCGCGTTTCCTTGATGATCAGGCGCTGGATCATCGCGCTCCAGATCTCGGCTCGCTGATGGCTGCCGCGCTGCTGGTAGTAGCGCGTGATCTGACCATCGTAATCGGCCAGTACGGCGGGATCGACCGGCTGGTAGCGGTTCTCGTGGACCAGCATCGCCTGCGGCATGCGCGGTTTGAGATCGGGCTCGGCATCCGGCCAGCCGACGCAGAAGCCGAACAGCGGCAGCATGAACTTCGGCGTCATGGATTGGCGCCTGATGAATGGCAGGGCCGCATGAGCGCGCGTTTAAAGACCGAAAAGAAAGTTCGCCTGCTCAAGGCCCGTTAAAAGGCCGATCCCGGCTGGCTCAGAAACTCGGTCTCGTCCGGTGTCGACGCTCGACCCAGGATCGCGTTGCGATGCGGGTAGCGCCCGAAGCGCTCGATGATCTCGCGGTGGCGTCGCTCGAAACGAATCTGCTCCTCCATGCCGGGCTGGTCGAACAGCGCGGTCGCCCGGTCGTGAATGATCGATGATTCGCTGTGCATGAATGGCATGTAGACGAAGATTCGCTGCCGTGTGGGCAGCCTGACGTCATCGCCGGCGGCGATCGCTTCCTGCGCCAGAGCGAGCGCCAGCGGGTCCTGGGCGAAAGCTTGCGGGGTATCGCGATGCACGTTGCGCGAAAACTGGTCGAGCACCAGGATCTCCGCCAGTCTGCCGGAAGGCGTCTCGCGCCACGGCCAGCATTCGCAACGCGCGGCGGCCGCTAGCGTGCCGCCGAATCGGGCGGCGATGGCGCGATCCAGATCGCCGTCCTTGCGAAACCAGTCCTTGGGGGTCAATTCCTCGAACCAGAAGTCGAGAACCTGTTGAGGATGAACAAGAGTCGCGGTCACGGCAGTCACCTGATCGTCGGGTCGGCAGAGGCAGCATAGTCGGTCAGCGCGCGGTCACGGCGACGGAGCTGCCGGGCGAAGCCGAAGCCGACCGGCAGCACCGCGACCGCGGCGAGCGCCAGGGTCGGTGTAGTGCCGGACAGCGCAATGATACCGCCGCCGATGGCGGTGCCCAGCGACTGCCCGGTGAAGAAGGCGGTGGCGAATAGCGACACCGCCGCACCACGCCGCTCCGGCGCCATCTGGGTGGCGGTGGTCTGCAGCGTATTGTGCAGCATGTAGAATCCCAGCCCGAACAGATAGCAGCCGACGATAGCGACGTTGGGCGTCGGCCTCAGGCAAATGGCGGCCAGCGCGATCGCGATCAGCACGCAGCCCGATTGGCACAGCCCGCTCTCGCCCAGTTTCGGCACCAGCCGTCGCGCCAGCAGCGCGAAACTCAACCCCCCGAGAGCGAACACCGCCAGGATCAGCCCGGCTTCGGTCAACGGCAATCCACCGGCGACGTGCAGATGGCTGGCCACGAACGCGAACCCGCAAAAGACCGCCGCACCTTCGAAGAACACGGTGATCAATACCACCCGCGGCCATGGCTTCTGCAGCACGTAACGCAGGCTTACGCCGAGCGATTCCCGTTCCCGTTTCCGGGGCCGTTCGTGACGGCCGGCGCGGTACCACAGCAGCCCGCTGGCGGCGGCGAACATCAGCGTGTAGGCCAGGAACGGCCACTGCCACCAATCCTGTTCCGCGGCCAGTCCGCCGAATGTCTGGCCGCAGGCGAGGCCGCCGATCTGCCCGATCAGGAAGCGCGCCAGCACTGCCTGGCGCTGCTCGTAGGGCACGTTGTCGCCGATCCAGGCCATCGCCAGCGGGATCACCGCGGCGCACCCCACGCCGGCCAGCATGCGCGCCGCGATCAAGGTCGCCAGGCTGCCCGACAGTGCACACAGCAGACTGGCCACGGCGGCGAGCAGGGAAAACAGCGAGATTACGCGCAGCTTGCCGTAGCGGTCCCCGCTCGGCCCCAGCACCAGCTGCAGACAGCCGTAGACGATGGCGAAGGCGGTGATCGCCCAGGACGCGGCGCTCAGCGTAGTGGTGTAGACCTCGGCGAGACGCGGCAGGATCGGATCGAGAATTCGTTGCGTGGCGGCGGCGCAGAACGCGGTCATCGCCAGCAGCACGATGGTGGGCCAAGGCGTGGGTGCTGCGGCTCGAGGGGCGGTCACTGACACGTCGGCAAGTCCGGGCGGAGGAGGAGGATTTCGCGATCTTAGCACGCTAAGTGCGAGCCGCTGCGGTCCATGGGCCGACTTTTTCGGCGGACACCGCTCATCGGCGAGGGACAGGCGCGAGTTGCACAATTCGTGAACGCTGTTTTCTTATTGCCGCGTCAAGCTTGGTGCATTCTCTGACTCACTCGCTGTTCGTTTCGTTTCTTTCCGTTTCGTGGGGACGGCGACATAAGGAGGTTTCCATGAAACATCGTGCACTGACGATTGGCGTCATGATTGCCGCCTTGGGCACCGCCGGAATCGCCCAGGCCAATCCGGGCCATGGCAATGGACACGGTCATGGCAATGGTCGTGGCAACGACCACGACCACGGTCATCATGATAGACATCACCATGACCGACATGGCGGCGGTCGCGACCGTGATCGCGACGATCATCGCGGCTGGTACAAGGGCGGCCACCTTGCCGATCACTACTATCGGGACGATCGCTACTGGGTCCGCGACTGGCACGCTCGCCACCTGCGGGAGCCGCCGCGAGGACACCGCTGGCTGAACATCGACGGCGATTACGTGTTGGCGGCTGTTGCCACCGGCGTGATCACGGCGATCATTCTGAATCGTTGATCACGTCGATCGTGCTGGGCGCTGATCGGAGACGATGCTTCGTGCTTCGTGCTTCGTGCTTCGTGCTTCGTGCTTCGTGCTTCGTGCTTCGTGCCTCGGCGTCACGCCGCTTGCCACCAAAGCGGCAGTGTCTCTCTCCCGGCTTCTGGTAGGCTCTTCGCTTCGCTCCATTGGCGCCGTTGACCTCCCATGAATCTCAAGGCTCTCAGACTTTTCCGGTTGACCGTATTGCACGGTTCGCTGTCGGCGGCCTCGCAGGCGGCCAACCTGAGCCAGCCCGCCGCCAGCCGGTTGATCGCCTCGCTGGAGGCGGAGCTCAAGCTGACGCTGTTCGAGCGTACCCATCAGAAACTGCTGCTGACCCTGGAAGGCGAGCGCTTCTATCGAGAAGCCGAGCACATTCTCAACGCCGTCGAGGAGATCCCTACCATCGCCGGCGAGATCCGCCAGCAGACGGTCGAGAGCCTGCGCATCATCACTTCCGCGCCCATCGGCGCCACGCTGCTGCCGGCGGCGATCGCCCGGCTGCGCGAGAGCTGCCGCGAGCTCAACTGCAAGATCGATATCGGCAGTCGCTTCGACGTCGAGCGCCAGGTCGGATCGCGGCGCTACAACGTCGGCCTGCTCTCGTTGCCGGTGGAGAACGCCATCGTCGAGCTGGCAGTGGAGCCTTTGCTGCAGGCGACCACCCAGGTGCTGATGTCGGCGACCCATCCGCTGGCGGCGCTCGAACGCGTGCCGGTCGAGGCACTGGTCGATTCGCCCTTCGTCACGCTCAAGCCGCAGCAGATCTGGCGCCAGCGGCTGGATCGACTGTTCGACGGGATCGGACGCAAGCCCCGAATCGCACTGGAGGTCGGCTCGACGCAACTGGTGCCGCGCTTCGTCGAAGCGGGATTCGGGCTGGGGCTGCTCGATCTGGCCTGCTGCGGTGCCACTGCGGGAGCTGACAACGAGGGCGGCGGCACCGTGATGCGCCCGATCACCCCCGCCACCGAGCTGACCTACGCCTGTATCCTGCCGCCGGCGGGTCAGCGCCCCATCGCGCGGCGCTTCATCGATACACTGCGCGAAACGCTCGAGGCACGCGGCCAGCAGGACCGCGCGTTCCATGACGGTGTGACGCTGCTCCCCTGAGTCGGACAGGGCCGCCTGGCGGTGCCGGGGCCGACCGTATTACAGCTTCAGGGTATAGCCGAGCAGGATGCGGTTCTCGTTGACGTCGCGGGTGAAGTTGGCGCGGCGTGAGGCGTTGCGCCAGCGCAGTGACAACCCTTCGAGCCAGCCGCCCTGAACGATGTACTCGATATCGACATCCCGTTCCCACTCCCGCGCCTCGCCGTCGAAGCCGTTGACGCTGGCCTGGTCGCCCATGGCGTAGCGAACCATGAAGGTCAGTCCCGGCAGCCCGAATCGTGAGAACTCATAGTCGTAGCGGGCGTGCCAGACCCGCTCGTCGGTCTCGGTGAAGTTGCTGATCTGATACTGGGAAAACAGGTAGACGTTGGTACCGCTCAGGTAGGTGAAAGGGGTGTCGCCGAACTGGGACTGATAGCCACCACTGAAGGTGTGTCCGTTCAGCCGATAGCGCAGCCGCGTGGTGACGGCGCGGTTGTCCACCTCGCCGGCCTCGGCAGCGCCCTGTTCGCTGGCGTCGAAATAACGGATATCGGCGCCCAGCCGACCCGAACCGAGATTGATGCCGTCGCTCACTCCAACGTAATGCTGGCGGTAGATATCTTCCAGCTGCGCGTAGTGATAGCCGAGCCGCCCGCGCTTACCGAGATGATACTCCCCACCGACGAACTGGAAGCGGGTACTGGTGGCCTTGCCATAGGCGCCGCTCTTGCGATTCAGCGCCATCGGCTCGTAGTCGGTCTCGTCGCGCTGGCGTGTGCGGTTGAGCTGGCCCGCGGTCAGCTCCAGCCCGTCGATGTCGGTCGAGGTGATCTGGGTGCCGAGAAACGACTGCGTGAACAGCCGGCTGGCATTCGGTCGCAGCGACGGCAGACGCGGTTCGAGGTAGCCGTAGCGCAGTATGCTGTCGCCGGCGCGGATCTTGGCGGTGGCGCCGAACTTGGTGTAATCGTCCTCGGCGCGGTCATCGTCGTCGATCTTGAGCAGGCCGGTGCCGGAACGGGATAGGCTCGAGTCGAGTTTCACCCCCAGCATGCTGATGGTATCGACGCCGAACCCGACCGGGCCTTCGGTAAAGCCGGAGTCCGCCCGGAACAGGAAGCCCTGCGCCCACTCCTCGCGCTTGTTGTCGTCCCTGTCGCCCTCGAGATAGTCGCGGGTGATGAAGTAGTTCTTGAGCTCCAGAGAAGCGGTACTGTCCGCCAGGAAATCGGCCTGGGCTGGCGCGGCGAGCGCCAGAGTCAATGCCAAAGTGCAGGTGCCCGCGACAGGCGTTGCTATCGAGAGCAGGGTTGTTGTCGATAGAAGCGTTGTTGTCGATAGAAGCGTTGTTGTTGAAAGGGCCGGGAGCGCGCGTGCGAGTCGGGATCGCCGGGGTGTAGTGCGGTGGCATGGCGTGTTCATGGTGAACTCCTGTTCGTTTTTCATGTTGTGGGGAGTTGCTGGTGGAGCGCGTCCTCGCGCGGCGATGACCGTCACACGGACGCAGGTTCCCTGCCTCGCCCGCCGAGCGGACGAGGGGCAGTAATAGACAATGCGATGCGAAGGCGAGTGCTAGCGCTGAGGTGTGCTATCCGGCGGTGTCACCGGAGTGACGACATCGAAGGCGCCGTCGCGCTCGAAGGCGGCGAACTGCTCGGCGGCGAAGGGGGCGATGCCGGCGTTGTCGTGGCCGACGTCGGGCACGGTCTGGAACGCCCAATGGAAGTCGAAGCCGTAGCGGTTGGCCTTCTGCTCGGCGGTCTTGTAGTAGATCCAGGCGCGCTCGACCCGGTTGTTGCCCTGGGCCATCGCCTGGTAGCTGCGGCGCAGGTACTTGTGCCAGGGGTCGGTATCCTCGGCGCCGACGGTCACCAGCAGATTGAGGCCGGCGAGCTGGCGCTGGGCGTCACGGTCGACCTCGACCGGCGCACCCTTGAGTCCGTAGGGCCATTCGTTGTCGGTGTCGGGCAGTGTCCACCAGCCCGCCGCCGAGCAGATCGCCGCCTGGACCCGCGACTGCGGCACGAAGGTCAGCATGCGGTGGACGAACTGGCAGCCCGCGCTGTGACCGAACAGGTAGTAGCGTTGGCGTTCGGTCTGACCGGCCTGCTCGAAATCGGTGAAGAGGCCGTCGATGACGCTGTACGACCATGCCTCGGGCGGGTTGGATTGGCCGTCGGCACTGACCAGGTTGCCCAGGTTGTAGCCCGCGACGCCGGGATAGTCCTGCTTGGAAAAGCGTGGCACGACGATGGTAAAGCCGTACTCGTCGGCGGCGTCAATCCAGGCGTCGCGATAATCCTCGGCGTTGCGCTTGAGGCCGGTCAGCACGAACACGATCGGTGTCCGGGCATCGGCGCCCTCGGGCACGTAGCTTGCGACTTCGATCTGGCGCTGGCTGTCCGGCAGCGTGAAGGTCGATTCATGACTGCCCGTGGCCAGGGTCTGAGAAGTATTTGATACCTGAGACGTCTGCGAGTGCGCCAGCGGCGACAGAGCGAGGCCGCCCAGCGCCAGCATGAGGCGAAGAGAGCGTCTTGATGTTATTGGCATGATCCTTCCTCTTCTTTTTCTTCTTCGAAAGCGCGTGCAAGACGCGTGGCGAGATGCCGGGCCGAGGCCGCCATCGCCAGGGCGATCTGGCGGCTCTGTCCGGTGTAGTGCCCGGGGGCGAGGGCCTGGTCGAGCGCGGCCCGGTCGCCGTAGTGGCGGCGCACGGTATCGTTTTCGAACAGCGCCTCGGCAAAGGAGAGATCGCCGTCACGACTGGCGACGATGGCCTCATGGACGAGATCGTGGGCGCGCTGGCGGCCGATCTCGTCGCTCAGTTCGAGCATGATGTGTTCGGACATCAGCGGCGCGGCGTTGGCCATCAGGATCTCGCGCATCCGCTCGGGGCGGGGAGCCAGCCGGGTCAGCAGCGTGTGTTGGGTGGCAGCGACCCGATAGGCGAGCGCGCCAGCCTGATCCAGCAGCTTGTAGAGGCGGAAATTGCACGACGCATCGCCCTCGTGGGAGGGGCGCGCGGTTTCCAGCGCCGGCGCCACCAGGCTGCGCAGCTCGCCGGCCTCGGCCAGCAGGTTGACGGCATACTTGGGGTTGAACTTGTGCGGCATGGTGCTGCTGCCGACCACTTCATCCCCCTGGTTTTCGCTGACTTCCTCGAACTCGTTGGCCATCAGCGTGTAGAGCTCCTGGCCGAGGCGCTCGCAGCCGGCGGCGTAGAGTCCCAGCGTGGTGATGTACTCGACCAGGCCGTCGATGGCGGCGCGGGAATGAACGCGCGACACGCCGAGGCCCAGCCGCGTCGCCAGCGCTTCCGCCAGCGGCTGGCCTTCGTCGGCGTAGCTGTGCATGGCGCCGCTGGCGCCGCCGAAGGTGAGCACGAAGGCGCGGGATTCCACCGCTTCCAGCCGCTCGACGTTGCGCTCCAGCTCCTCCATCCAGCCGGCGACCTTGTAGCCGAAGGTGATCGGCAGGGCGTGGCGACGGTTGGTGCGCGAGACGCACGGCCATTCGGCACCGCGCTCGGCGAGATCCGCCAGACACTTGAGCTGCGCGGCGAGCTGCGCCTTGAGCCAGCGATGCGAACGCTTCAGCTGCAGCATCTTGCCGGTGAGGATGATGTTCTGCGTCGTGGCGCCGAGGTGGACGTAGCCGCCGGCGTCGCCGTCGCAGCGTTCGGCCAGCGCCCGCACCAGCGACATTACCGGCGACATGGTGCGTTCGATGTCCGTGGCCAGCGCCTCGCGATCGAGCTGATCGAGGGTCGCGCAGCGCTCGATTTCCGCCGCGGCGGCAGCGGGAATCATGCCGCGTTCGGCCTGGGTCAGCGCCAGCGCCCGTTCGACCTCCAGCCAAGCCTGCCAGGTGGCATCGCGACAAAAGAGGTGGTCGGTCGAATCAGGCAGCGCATCGGCCGAATCGGAGAGCAGCTCAGCGTTCATAGTGGGTTCTCATGGTCGATTCGCAGGAGATCGAGGATCAATTGACGCCGACGAACAGCGCGGTATAGACGAACAGCACGATCAGGCCGCCGATCAGCGGGACTGCGGTGCGCTTGACGATATCGATGGGCGAGCAGCCGGCGGCTTCGCTGACCGCGATGATCACCCCGGAAACCGGCGACAGTGACCGCGCGATCCCGGCGGTGAACTGCAGTGGCAGCAACAACGCTACCGGGCCGGCGGCCGTGGCGGCGGCGACGTTGGGTGCCAGGCCGGCGAAAGAGAAAAACGCCGCGTTGCCGGAACCGGTGAGGATGGCGGTCACCGCGACCAGCAGACAGGTGACCAGGGTCATCCCGAACAGACCGAATCCCGCGCCCTGCGCCGCGCCGATCATGAAGTCGATGGCCCCGATCGCGGTGAGGCCGGCGGCGAAGAACTCGGCGCAGATGATCAGCGAAATGATCGAGGAGAACATCTGGCCCATGCCCTGGAAGAAGGTCATGAAGCCCTTGAACACCGCCTGTAGCTCACGGCGCTTGCGCACCATCTCGCAGAACAGGCCCAGCACGGCGCCGATGATCATCGCCGTCACCACGCCGATTTCGATCTGATGGATCAGCAGCTTGCTGAAGATCAGGATCAGCGTCAGCGGCAGGATCGGCAGCAGCGCGTACAAACCGGGGACACGCGGAGCCTCCGTCTCGCCATCGGCGATGGCGTGGGCGGTCGGGTCGGGATCGACCACGTGTCCGCTGCGGCGATCGAAATACTTGGCGCTGAAGTAGGTCAGCACGCAGATGATCGGCACGATGAACAGCGACGCCGGAATCTGGTACTGGGCGAAGTAGATCGCCACGTCCATGTTCGCGGTATGCGCGGCCAGGTTGGCGGTGCCGGAGGCCGGCCCCAGGTCGAGGACCGAGGTCATGCCGATCATCGCGGCGGCGGACGCCTTGCTGACGCCCAGGCGTACCAGCGTCGGGTAGAGCGTGACCAGCAGCAGCATGGCGAGCCCCGCTGCGCTGGGGATGAAGATGTTCAACACCTGTCCCACGGCATAGCCGAGCGCCAGAACCAGATAGGGCGCGCGCATCCGCGCCAGCGGGCGGGTGCCTATGTTGACCATCGCCTGGGTGGCGCCGATATGGTCCATGTACTTGGCGAAGCCGCCGGCGGCCATGATGATCAGCCCCAGCCCGGCCAGGCGGTAGGACATGATCTGGTGGATGAACTCGAAGATATCGAAGCCGGCCCAGCCGCTGGTTTCGGTCTCCTTGAACAGCACCGATTGCGCGGGGAAGAACAGCGCGGTGGCGACGAACAGCGCAAGCCCGGCGAGCAGCAGCACGGTCTGCGGTTGGTATTTCTTGATGACCAGCGTGCCGGCGAACGCTGTCACCGCCATGGCTATGAGAAACGCGACCATGATCGAATCCCTTGATTGTTGGAGTCGACACGGTAGTCAGCGCCGGCGGCGCGAGGCTATTGCGTTATCGCTATGCCCGCATCGCGTTTTTGCATGTCACGATAACTTTTTGAAATTAAATCGATAAATATCCGGTGAAAGTCTTATTTCGACCCGTGTTGCGACCAAAGATGTAACGGCCCGAGCCATCTTTCGATGACCCGGGCCGTCAATTTTCAGCCAAAGATGGGCGATGCCTACACTTCGACGTTCAGGGTCACATCGATGTTGCCGCGAGTGGCGTTGGAGTAGGGGCAGACCTGATGGGCCTTCTCGACCAGGGCTTCGGCCTGTTCCCGATCCATGCCCGGCAGCTTCACCGTCAGCGTCGCTTCGATGCCGAAACCCTCGCCCTTGGGTCCGATGCCGACTTCGCCCTGGATCCGGGTATCGTCGGGCAGCTTGGCCTTCTCTTTCGAGGCGACCAGTTTCAGTGCGCCGATGAAGCAGGCGGAATAACCGGCCGCGAACAGCTGCTCCGGGTTGGTGCCGTCACCGCCGGCGCCGCCCAATTCCTTGGGCGTCGACAGTTTGAGATCGATGGCACCGTCGGCGGCGGTGGCCCGGCCGTCGCGGCCGCCAGTGACAGTCGCCTCGGCACGGTAGAGGACTTTATCGAGTGACATGGTGAATCTCCTTGCGGGTTAAAGATCGCTGTCTATTTAATCGCGCGCGATCTATTGGGGTAAAAAAGCTGGTTGAAAATAGTCTTCTATTAAACGCGCCAACGCTTCACTGAGTGTCGAGTCGCTGACGCAGCCCATGCAACGCGTCGCGCAGCTGGGCGGCTTCCTCGGGCGTGCACTGGGCCGCACAGCCGGCGGCATGGGGGATCGCCTTGGCCTGCTCGCGCAGCGAACGGCCCTTCTCGGTCAAGGCGATCTCGACCTGGCGTTCATCCTGGCGCGAGCGCTGCCGGGTGATGAGCGCCGCCGCTTCCAGCCGTTTCAACAGCGGTGTCAGCGTGGCCGAATCCAGGTACAGCTGTTCGCCGATCTCCGATACCGTCTGCCGGTCCCGCTGCCACAGCACCAGCATGGTCAGGTACTGGGGATAGGTCAGATCGAGCTCGCGCAGCAGGCCGCGGTAGAGCTTGTTCATCGCCAGCTGCGTCGAATAGAGCGCGAAGCAGAGCTGCGATTCGAGAGCCAAGGCGTCGTCGGTGTCGTTGCGTGTCGTCATGTAGCCAATCTATATCGCGCACGACTCAATCGCTAATTAGGTTTTGCTATGAAGGTGATCACGTGGAGGATCGCGTCAACAGACGCTGGCGGGTCGATCGATCACGCGGGAGCAACCCCACGCTGAGCCCGAAAGGGCGAAAGGCGCGATTGAGAGAACCCAGTGATTGGGTGCCGCTGTCGTTCTCGATGGCCGAGAGCGTCCGGCGGCTCACCGACGCCAGTGCGGCATAGCGGGTCTGGTTCATCTCCAGAACCTCCCGGCGCAGTCGTTTCAACAGCGCTCCCGTGGTGATTTTTTCCTCGAACAGCTGGTCGAGCAGATCGAACAGCAGCGCTTCGCGTTCCTGGGGAGAAAGACGGCTCATGTCAGCCCCCAGGCATCGAGTTTTTCGT
This sequence comes from Salinicola sp. CPA57, assembly GCF_003206035.1. Lineage (NCBI taxonomy): Bacteria > Pseudomonadati > Pseudomonadota > Gammaproteobacteria > Oceanospirillales > Halomonadaceae > Salinicola > Salinicola sp. CPA57. The sequence goes on along the minus strand of NZ_PZJR01000005.1, from coordinate 190,300 downwards.
CGAGATAGTCGAACCCTAGCGTGGGCAGATCGAGAATCGAATTCGGCACGCCTCGCTGCCGCAGGCGAGCCTTCAGGCCTTTCAATCGTCTTCCCAGCTGGCGAAGCTCGGCGAGCAGGTCGTCGGCGGGAACCAGCGGATCGAGCCGTTGAGCGATCCCTTGCCAGTCGAAACGGCCGCCTTCTTCGTAGGGCGCGCCCCATTGCGTGGTGCGCATGATGCCTTCGGGGTCCGCCTTCATGGGCGCGAAATCATAGACCGGCGCCAGCCACAGGCCATCGGGACGCTTGATCATCGCGGTATTGCGGCCATGATTGTCCGAGTTGCCGAAAACGACGTTGAGGAGATCCCGCTTGACCCACTCCGCAACGAAACAGGAAACGTCGAAGGGTTCGCCCATTTCTCTGACGCGATATTGCTGCTGACACTTGGCAACCAGCGTGTCGATCGCTTCGAAATGATTGAGGAAAGTGCCCGGAGGCTTCTCCAGCAGCGAATAAAGCGACTCCAGACCGAAGAGTGTGCGTTCTCCTTCGATGAAATCGACATCGAATCGAGGCAGCCAGAGGCTGGGGTAGCGTGCCCCTTCGATGAGTTCCATACCGCGGATATCGATGGTATCGACGCCCAGCGCCTGCAGCTCGTGATAGTAGTAATACTCCGCGCGCAGGATGTCGCAATCGATGTCCGAGCGGCGGCCGCGGGGGAATTTCACCAGGTAATGCGCATCGGTATTGCGGGAGTCGTCCTGCCAGGTATCGATCCAGATCTCATCCTGCGGGCTGCGACGCAGCAGTAGTTTGGGTGCTTCGCCGCCAGCGCCGGTCGCACCACCGCCGGCAGCGCCCACCTGCTGGGCATATTCCAGAAAGTCGGTATGGCGTTCCACGACATCGTCCAGCGTGAATCGATGGTGTTTCAGCTGGCTACCCGCCGGCAGTTGGGACAGCGCCTGCTTGATTCGCAGATTGCCGACGGGCGCTATCGTGCCTTGGGCCAGCAAGGCGTGATCCTGCTCATGCGGGGGAAGTGACTGAAGCCCCAGTTGATTGACCCAGTAACGACGGCTGGCCCCCGACGGCATGATGTCGTCGAGCATGGCGAACCAGTTCGTCCGGCGATACAGGAGCATCAGCTCGACCGGCAAGTTCAGACTGCAGGCGTGCTCGTCATCCCGGCCCATCCAGTCGATGGCGTAATCGGTCGAGTAGCCCAGCGCAATCGTGCCGCGTCGACCCGCCTTCGGATCGTCGATCTGAAGTTCTGCGGCATCGTGCCATTGGCCATGATGGAACAACTGTATCGTCAGTGACATATCGAGTGTGCTGGGTAAATTATTGCTCAAATTTAACATGTCCGACTGTGGGTGAGCTATTTTTTGCTCATCAAATGTTTTTCTCGCCATTGGTGAGAAATAAATTGCTCAAAATAGCGACATCATCGCCACCGATCCCAGGCCGGCTGTGGCTCCAGCGATTCCCGCAGATAGTCTAGAAACGCCCGCACCTTGCGCGTTCGCAGGCGGCGTTCGGTGGTCAATACGTGAATGTCGCGGCGGCCGGGCATGACCTCGCCGCGCCACGCTTCGAGCAGCGGGACCAAATCGCCCCGCGAAAGCGCATCGCCGATCAGCCAAGTTGGAAACAGCACCAGACCCTGGCCCAGCAGCGCGGCGCGTAGCAGGCTCTCGGCATCGTTGCTGTAGAGGTTGCCGGCGACCTCGAACGGGGTCGAACCGCTCTGGTTCGGCGCCTGGAAATACCAGCGCTGGCGGCCCATCTCACCCTGATAGAGCAGGCAGTTGTGATCGCTCAGCGCCTCGGGCGTCCGCGGCTCGCCGTTCGCGGTCAGGTAGCTCGGTGCCGCGGCCACCACGTAATTCATCGGTGCCAGGCGGCGTGCCACCAGCGAGGAGTCGGCCAGATCGCCGACGCGAAAGGTGATGTCGTGACCCTCGCGCACCGGGTCGACGACGTGATCGTTCAGCTGCAGTTCGGCGGTGATACCGGCATGCTGACGCTGGAAAGCATGCAGCAGCGGCACGATCTGGCGCTGGCCGAAGGCGACCGGCGCATTGATCCGTAGCACGCCGCTCGGCTCGGGGTCGGGGTAGGTCAGCGCTTCGGTGGCAAGATCGAGCCGCTCCAGAATCTCGCGCACTTCCTCGTAGTAGCGCTCTCCCGCCTCGGTCAGGGTGACCGCACGGGTATGTCGGTACAGCAGCGGCTGCCCGACCGCCTCTTCCAGCCCGCGAATCTGACGGGACACGGAGGAGACCGCACGGTGGAAGTGATGCGCGGCCGCGGTGAAGCTGCCGGTGGCCGCGACCCGTTCGAACACGCGCAGGGCGTTGAGATCCAGCGAATTGAGATTCACGACGTTGAAACCCATGGCTTTGAAATGTCTGAGGTTGCGTCTGGCGCAATAAAGATTTGCGACGCTTTCGATTGTAGCAACGATCGGAGCCTACCAGACTGCGTCCATCGATCCGGCGAGATACCGGATCTTCCTGACTCGACTCCCTGACTCGAAAGGAGGTCATCGATCATGCGTAAAGGGACTGCACTCGTCGTCGGCGCGACCGGCATTACCGGCGGCAATCTGGCGTCTTACCTGGTGGCCAGCGGCTGGACCGTCTACGGCCTTTCTCGTCGGCCCACTGAGCAGAGCGGCGTGATTCCCGTCGCCGCCGACCTGCTGGACAAGCCCGCCACCGAACAGGCGCTGGCCGGCCTGCCGATCACCCACGTCTTCTACTGCACCTGGATTCGCCGCGACAACGAGAAGGCCAACGTCGAAGCCAACAGCCAGATGATGCGCAATCTGTTCGAAGCGCTCGACAGCGACAAGCTCGATCACGCTTCACTGGTCACCGGCACCAAGCAATATCTGGGCTCGTTCGAGGCTTATGGCAGCGGGCGCATCGAGACGCCGTTCCGCGAATCCGAGCCGCGTGTGCCGGGCGACAACTTCTACTACGCACTGGAAGACGTGCTGTTCGAAGCCGCTGAGCGTCACGGTTTCGCCTGGAACGTGCACCGCCCGCACACCGTGATCGGCTACGCCCGCGGCAATGCCATGAACATGGGCACGACGATCGCCGTCTACGCCTCGATCTGCCAGGCGACCGGCCAGCCGTTCGTCTATCCCGGTTCGCAGACGCAGTGGAACGCGCTCACCGACATGACCGATGCGCTGGTGCTGGCGCGCCAGATGGAGTGGGCCGCCACCACGCCGGGCGCCGCCAATCAGGCCTTCAACACGGTCAATGGCGATGTCTTCCGCTGGCGCCGGATGTGGCGCGAGATCGGCGAGTACTTTGGTCTGGAAAGTCAGGGGCCCGAAGCCTCGGACGACCCGGAGACGATGCAGCCGCTGGAAACGCAGATGGCCGGTGCCGAATCGACCTGGCGCGAGATCGCCGAAAAGCACGACCTGGTCGAGCCGGATGTCAGCAAGCTCGCTTCCTGGTGGCACACCGATGCCGATTTGGGCCGCGATCAGGAGTGCGTCAACGACACCACCAAGTCCCGCGACTTCGGCTTCGACCACTTCCGCGAAACGCGAGCGGCGTTCTTCGACCTGTTCGATCGCCTGCGCGCCGAGAAGATCATCCCCTGATCCGGTCTCGGTGATCGTTTTTTGATCGACGGTAGTTCTTGTCGACGACAGCAAGAAAACCGGCGCCTTCTCGGCGCCGGTTTTCGTCGTCATGAACTCGCGGAAACCTGGATCGCGTTTAGACCAGAAACGCGAACTTCTCGCTGGTCGCTGTCCTTGTCGCCTGTTCCAGAATCTGGATGCGGTTTCATGAGTCCGCATCCTGGTCCTGGTCGCCGCCACGATATGGATGCTTCACTCTTTTATCAGGACCTAAGCTTGCCTTAGGATCTCCTTCGAGATAACCAATCAGGTTTACGAGTTAGGTTGTAGAAACCAGTCAAAGTATTTTGTTATCAACGGTCTCACAATAAATACAATAAGTCCTACCGTGATCGGCGTCAGAACCAGTGTCCGATGCCACAAGGCCCAACTTTCGGCCAGAGAACCCAAAGCATAGAGTGAGAGCGTCACAATGGGATAAACGAAAATAATCATGACGATTGCCACTCTGATTTTGGATGGCCTTATGGGAACAACGGCGGCAACGTTGTGTGTCCTTAGAGTTTCCGAATCGCAGGTCATAGCTCTCGATTTTTTCAAATGACTAACTTCCTAGTATTCGGCACTCGGCCGTTGGCGAAAATTCTTATACCAGAGGTCAAGGCGCGGATGAGCGGAGCCGAAGGGTAGTTCGAACCGCTCTCGGCAGGTTTGAAAAATCGGAAATACTGTGCAGTCTGCTACTGTAGGCCTGTCTCCTGCCAAGAATTCGTTATCCCCGATCGTTGCCTCCAGAACATCCAATATTTCTGTGACGTATACCAAGATTTTGGAAGCGACCTTCAATGAAGGCGACGGCTCCATGGCAGGAAATGATCGGGTGATATTCCAGAGCCAAAGTTGAGACCGGGCCACCAGATCGGTTCCCAGACGTTCAAGCGAACGTATTTTTGCGCGAGAAATAGCGTCTACCCCAATCATCGATTTTTCGGGATGGAGATCCTCGAGATATTCGACAATCGCGGCCGAGTCTGTAATCGACATACCTTCATCCGTGACGAGGGTTGGAGCTCGTCCGCTGGGATTGATCGCGAGGTATTCGGGCGACTTGTGCTCTCCTCCCGCGTAGTCGAGTTCATATCGTGGAACGTCGATTCCTTTTTCGTTCAGGTAGATGATGACGCGCCGCGGATTCGTCCCCTTTTGAAACTGGTAGAGTAGCATTCCATTCATCCTCCCAATGTTTTGCATTTCAGCCACTAGCCATGTCCACGACATCCTACCCACAATTTTTAGTGTTACAATATAGTTTTTATGCTATTACCCGGGTAATGCTTTGAGGGGTGAGAATGGCATCCGATCGTTTAACACGCGTACCGTCCAGAGAAGCACTTGCGGATTTCATTCGTAAATGTCGCGAACGTACATCTCCAGAATCGCTTGGCTTGCCGCAAGCGCGCCGCCGCCGAACCAGTGGCCTTCGTCGCGAGGAAGTCGCCGCTTTGGCTGGTATCGGTTTGACATGGTATACCTGGTTTGAACAGGGGCGAGACATAGCGGTGTCGGATGATTTTCTGCATCGATTGGCACGTGGGCTTCGACTCGATCGAGCCGAAAGAGAGCATCTTTTTGCACTGGCTGGTCGCGATAAATTTGCGGATGGATTTGAAAGTGATGAGCTTCCTCAGTCGTTCATAAGAATGATCGATTCTCTTGATCAACCCGCCTATATCATGAACAGTTCCTGGGATATTCTCGCGCATAATGAGGCGGCCAGTCTTCTGTTCGAAGACTTCAAGTTGCCGCGACCGAACATGCTTCGTATTGTATTTTTTTCCGATCATTACCGGAGGATAATTCAAGACTGGCAGCTTGCGGCAAGACTGGTCCTGCTCAAGGCACGCCACGATTATCTGACGGGCGGAAAGAACCCGATTTTGGGCTCTATCCTCAACGAGGTTCTGCAAGCCGTTCAGCAAGCTAAGGAATGGTGGGATGATTCCGAAATTTATCGGATCGGCGATACGGACATTACGCTTCGCGATGCTCGGGGCAGTTGGCAAAGCTATCGCATCAGTATTCTTGTTTCTGAGGACAGGCCAGGACTACGAGTTGCCTTCTACGATGCAAAAGGCACAGCTTGAGCGGGCAACTCGGACATGTAGATTTTTCCTTCGGTGTGATCACCGGTAAAGAGGCACCCGTGCGCCGAGAAGATCATTCCCTGATCCGGCCGAAGTGATCATTTTTTGATCGACAGCAGTTCTTGTCGACGACAGAAGGAAACCGGCGCCTTCTCGGCGCCGGTTTTCGTCGTCTTGGGTGTTGAAAACGCCCGGATCGTGTTCAGACCAGAAAGCTGAACTTCTCGCGCAGCTGCTCCCAATGCGCCCGTGAGCTGGCCGCCAGTACTGTGCCCTGATGGATCGTCGGCTGGTAGGGCGTGCCGTCGAGTAGCGCCGAGTAGCCGCCGGCCTCGGCGTGAATCATTAGCCCCGCGGCGTGATCCCATGGCATTAGCTTGCCGGTGAGCATGAAGTCGACGAAGCCGAACGCCATGGTGCGATATTCGTGGCAGGCGCAGCCGAAGGCCATCATGCGCTGGAAGTCGGGGAAGGTCGCCGCCAGCTGATACTGCTGCGGCTTGGCGAAAAGCCGGATCGAGGTCGAGCCGACCATCTCGTCGAACTTGTCAGTGTCCGACACCTGCAGCTGGCGCTGGGTGCCGTCGGGGCGGCCGAACCAGGCACCCTCGCCATGGCGCGCGACGATCCAGTCATCCGCCAGCGGATCGTAGAGCAGGCCGAAGATGGTCTCGCCGAAACTGGTCGCCGCCAGAATCACCCCGAACTGATTGAGCCCTCGGGCGAAGTTCCAGGTGCCATCGACCGGGTCGATGATCAGTGCCAGCTCGGCACCGGCGATGTCGTCGAGATTGGCGCTGCCATCGGCGACCGCTTCCTCGCCAATCACCGTCGCCTCCGGCATTAACCCGCGGATCGCCGCCGTCATCATCCGCTCTGCGCCTTGGTCGGCGTCGGTCACCAGATCGTCCGGCGCACTCTTCGAGCGGATGTCGTCTTCGGAGAGATTGCGAAAGCGCGGCAGAATTTCGGTCTTGGCGGCATCGCGCACGATCTCGATCAGGCGCTGCTGTTGCTCGAGGCTGATGGCTCTGGCTGGCATGCGAATCTCCTGGTTCGTTGGGTCTCGTTTCTAGGGTAACCGATTCCGGCGATCCGGTTCGTCGGCTTGAGTATCAGTCTGCGTCTTCAGTCCACGCCATCAATCTGCGCCGTCAGTCCACACCAGAGGTCGACGCCACCTGACGGTCGCGACCGGCGCCGAGCGCCATGACCAGCGCGGCCAGGGCAATCGCGCTCACCAGAAAACCCACCACGTTCCAGCCGCCGCTCCAGTCGTGCAGCACGCCAACCAGCAGCGGCCCCATCGCCGCCAGGGTGTAACCGATGCCCTGGGCCATCGCCGAGAGGCTGGCTGCGGTGGTGGCATCCGGCGCGCGCAGCGCCAGCAGCGTCAACGCCATGCTGAAGGTACCGCCCTGGCCCAGACCCAGCACTACGATCCACAGCCATATGCTCGCGATCGGTGCATAGAGACAGCCCAGCAGCCCGATCAGGGTGAGCGTCATCACCCCGATCAGCACCGCCCGCTGGTCGCGCATGCGGCTGCCGATCCACGGTGCCAGGATCGCCGTGATCACCTGCAGCAGAATCGACACCGACAGCGCCAGCCCCGCGGTGACCGCCGCCAGGCCGCGATCCTGCAGGATCGTCGGTAGCCAGCCGAACACGATGTACGCCAGCGACGACTGCAGCCCCATGAACAGAGATACCTGCCACGCCAGCGGATCGTGACGCAGACGCGCGCCGCGACGGACGGGCACGCGAACGGGCTTGGTGCCCTTGAGCTGCGGCAGCCAGAACAGGGCGGCGATCACCGCCGGCAGCAGCCAGAACGCCAGCGCACCCTGCCAGGGGCCGGTTGAAGCCCCCTGGGAAGCGTTCTGCCACAGCCCGCCTAACTCCTGACGCAGCGGCTCCGTGGTGCCCGCGGCGGCGGAAGCGCCGAGGTTGAGCGCCACGGTGTAGAGCCCCGTCATGATGCTGACGCGCCGGGGGAAGTCCCGCTTGACGATGCCCGGCAGCAACACCCCGATGACTCCGATACAACCACCGGCGACCGCCGTACCCAGAAACAGCCCCGCCGTGCCGACCGTTGTAACAACATAGGGCCGCGCCAGCAGCGCCACCGCCAATACCACAAGCGCGGCGAACACGCTCCGCTCCGGCCCGATACGACGCACCAGCTGCGGCGCCAGCGGCGCCGCCAAACCCAGGAACAGCACCGGCAGCGTGGTCAGAATGCCTTGCCAGCTAGGGGATAGCGCCAGCGCCTCGGCGATGCTGCCGAGCACCGGAGACACGCTAGTCAGCGCCGGGCGTAGGTTGAGCGCCACCAGCAGCAGCGCCACAAGAGTCAGAACGCCCCGGCGGGGCATCGCGGAAGTCGACAAGAGAGCCATCCTTGGAGATCGAAAGATATTGCTTCACGGCGGCAAGCCAAGGACGCAAGGGTAGCCGATCACGGTCAATATCGGGATGGTTCTACGTCGATAGTCTAGGGTGGGTAGTGGTTTTGACTTCAGTAACGGGCTTTGGGCGTCGTGATGTGCTGTTGGTCCCATGGCGATGCGAGCAGGGCGGCGCTGATGCGATGGCGCAAAGTTAAAATTGCGGGCAGCGCTATTTCAACTTCGCTTCAAAGATGAAATAGCGGTCAGGCGCTTTTGTGTCGACCTGTAACGTGATTCACCGCGATTCGCTCATCATATCGGTGAACTTCGCGACGACGATTCCGCTCAAATTTCACGCCGTGGGATGGGTTGGTCTATGAAGTGGACCAGCTATCACTTGTAGTTGATCACTTCCCTGCAAGGCTCATCGCGAAATCGAACAGCACGGCGAAGATCGCAACAACGCCGAAGCCTCCTTAGATCCACATCAGTACCATGCGCAGCCATCGAGGGGAGTGTTCGATCGCCTGGCGTCGATCGGGGCTGTCATTGAAGTTCCGAGCCGCCGCACGGGGAAACGCTCTCGACATCAGCGTCGGACCGTAGCGTCCCATGCGCGCGAACGAGACCGGGTAGCCCTTGAAAAGGATCTCGTTTTTCTGTGTGAAGCAAGAGAAGTGCTCATCGGCTTTATTGATCAGCAGAGGGGCGAGAATGATGCTGGTTAGGCCGAGCAGGAAAGCCTGCCCGCCGAACAAGGCGAAGCCCAGGGCGAAAATGGTTTCCCAGGGATAATTACTCATCTTGGCCTGTTCGCATCATCCAGAGTCGTGAATCCTGATCACGACAAAGGCCAGCAGAAAGGCGATCGGAGCGACGATCACGAAGCTGGCATAGATCCACGTCACCGCGTTGAGGACCCACGGAGGGGCACTTTCGACGGCGTGAATTCGATCGGGGCGCTCGAGATAGATCCGACGCTGGCCCCATTTGGTATTGCGGTATAGCACCTTGAGGCCATAGCTACTCATTCGATGGGCTGACAGTGGCAGCCCCTTGAAAAACTGCTCCTTCTCCGAGGCCAGCGGCCCCAGCGCTCGATCGACTTTCTCGATGATGAATGGTGCGAGGATCATGCCCACGATGACCAGCAGCAAGGCCAGTATCCCAAGCCCTACCGCTGTGAAAAGCAGAGCTCCGAAGGCCACCGAGCCGTTCATTAGCCCAGGTACATCAGAAGCCAGCCGAAGATGAAAAATAGAAAGCCCGTGAACGTTAGAGGGGCGTGAACCCATACGAGCCACAGCCGTAACCCACGAGGCATTGTTTCCACTGCGTTCACGAGATCGGGCCGCCCTTCGAAGATTTTGCGCTGATACCGGCGCGTGTTACGAAACAGAATGACGCGTCCATACGTGCCCAACCGCGTGAACGAGAGGGGGTAGCCCTTGAACAGGATCTCATCCTCGGGATACATGCCTCCCAGTATTCGATCCACTCTATCGATGATAATCGGGGCGGCCAGTATCCCCAGAATCGCTATGACGAAGGTCCAGAGACCGAAGAAAACTCCGGCTAACGTCACCAGGGTTTCAGTCGTTGTCAGGCTCACCTGTTACTCCTCATCATTGCCATAAACGACCTCGTAAATAGTACTGCCTAACCGACGCCCGGGTGCGTCGCCAGCTTTCATGCCTGCGTAGCCTCCGGTTCCACTAAACAAAGCGGCACAAACTAGTTTACCACCCGGGCTCAAGCCAACTCCCAACATACAGATGCGAGCTCCTGTCGTGGTTCCCATGGCGGTACCCATGGCACCACCGCCGGTGCGGCCGACAAATCCTCCATATTCTTCGAACTGAACTTGGCGACATGTCTGAATATCTACCGCATCGTTACAGGCGTTTTCGACGGCCAGATCCGTCGCTGTATAGTCGAGCGCAATGGCGAGGTAGTTCGTCACATCAAGTGTTTTGGCCCATCTCCCCGCCAATCTGATGCCATCACCGACGGTCGGGACGCGGAACTCCGGCATGCCCTCGATGGCCTGGCGCACGCTGTGAAGTGGATGCTCGGCTGCCACGCCGATCTTAACCTTGAGGTCCCGGGCTTCTTCCGCGAGCTGGAACGAGCGATCCATGAAGTGATGGGCCGCGTTATTCATCTGGCTCATCTTGCCGTCGAGGTAGCTCGAAACCTTGGCAGTCCCCGCCTCCCACTGTCGTGCCAATTGATCGAGAGCTTCAGCTGTCGCGCTTTTGAGAGGGTCCAGGGTAGCTGTCGTGACGCCGATTCTGGTCGACGCATCACTGATGTCTTGAGCCAATTCATCATTCGCACCCGCGGCTGAAGCCCGATCTTGCGAGCCGTTGGCGGCATTCTCCAACTCTATCATCGCGCCCCAGTTGTCCATCATGACCCGCGCTTGCTCCGGCTTGAGCTTCTGTACCGTCTGCTGTGCCAGTCGTGCCTGATCCTGCAGCGTTTTCTCTTCTGCCATGCACATCTGGTTCTCGGGGTCGCTGAGCACGATCAGGGAGCCGGGCAGCACGTAGTCCGGCAAGTGGGTATTGAGCCGCTCGAACATGGCATCGACATTAGGCGATGGGGAAGGCAGAAGGTCGCTCTTGATCTGATCGAGGTAGCCGGCCTTGCGAACGACATGGAACCCCGGCGCGACCTTTGGCTGGCTCTCTTTCTCTGCAGTCTCGTCGCTCATCACCCTGCCGGCTGCCGCCGCAGCGGGAGAGAAGACGGGCTTGGGAACCGGAGGACTTTTCGCCTCCTCGGAGCCGATCATGTGGGTTCCGCCCATCGAGGACACCAGCGCGGCCCCGCAGGAGGTGTGGCAGCCCTGAAAGGCGACCTGCTTGCCGTTGATCCGGAGTGTCGGATGGCCTTCCACAATGTTGCAGACACTGCCGTGGCCATCCTTCGGGCAGGTGACCTTGTCACCGACGACTGCCACCGGCTTACCGTGGACGATGTAGTTGCTTTGACCGGTGATCACCTTGCCGCCATGACTGCTGGCGTCCCCCAGGCGGATCATCCCGTCGCCGGGATTGAACATTAGACATCCCTTACTTCTTCTGTAGTTTCGGAGTCTATTGCAGGGGGGATGAAAATCACAAAGCGTATCCTGGTGTTTTGTGGCGTGATATCCGATCTCTTACAGAAGATTCATCGAATTGCGCCAACCTCGAAACGAGCGAACACGAGCTTGGTTGTTCTTTGGCTAGATAAACGACTTTTAGCCATCAAGAAGCTGTGGATCTTTACGAAGGCTAGCGAATATCCGCACGATAGCTATTGGCTTCGAGCCATAACTGATCGTGCAGATCACCTTGTAAACAGAACATGCGTGGTCGCTGCCGGAAGTCGAACAGGCGGAAAAGATGGTAGCGGTCGGCGTAGGAGCGCGAGCAGGCTAGTTCATTGGGCGAGATGAAGAAGGCGCTTTCTATGGCGAATGCCGTCGTTTTGACTTCGATCCATCGTTCCCGGCCATCCGCTTCGAAAGAGAGCACGTCAAAGCCCGCGCCGTCGCCTTGCGTCTCGGCGATGTGTTCGACTTTGTCGGCCAGCTTGGCATGGCCGGCCTGCGTTAAGCGATGTTGTTCGTAGCTGACCACGAAACGCTCACCGGCCAGACCGAGTTCTCGGTTTCGTGCCTCTCGAGCGAGATAGTCTCGTTTGAAAGGGCGCCGCTCGTACGGGGCAGGCTTCTCGTTGATTTCATGTCGCGGCCGCGACGGTTCGGGAGGCATGACAACAATGGCGTCGTTGGATGGCTCGGCTGAATCGACGGCCGGGCGCTCGGCGGCCGAGCGTGCGGCGCGATCGAAGAGTTCGCTACCCAACAATACCCGCTCCACGGCTTCGACGAGCATGCCCTGATAGTTGCTCAAGGGTTTGTAGCCGTTCACGTAGGGGCAGTCTGCATCGCGTAACACGGCGCTGATATTGCGGTGTTTGTATTCGATGGAAGACCTTGAGCGATCTTCGAGGCGCTCCATCAACGCTTGATTGAGTTGGCTCTTGTTGTAGCGCTGTCCGCTCAGTTCGGCGACGAGCATTTGCCGATACGTTGCAACGATGGCTTCAACTTCGATAACGCTCCAAGACGATTGGGGCATGATAATGACTCAGCGACGATTCGTTTGGTGTGTAGTGCGGGATTCCACATTCGATGAAGCAACAAGTGCGCTAGCCCAATCAGTCATTTATGGACCCGCCGAATCGGCCCCGGATAACGCGCGACTAATTCATCCGCCGTCAGCAGCAGAAAGCCCTCGGACTCGGCCTGGGCGACCAAAATTCGATCGAACGGATCCTTGTGAATATCCGGTAAATGGCTGACCGCCAAGGTGTGTTGAGACGTGATGGGTAGCTCGAGATAGCCGTTCTCGATCAGGCCACGGCGTAGGAGGTGCGGATCTACCTGGAAGTCGGGGCGATCAAGGGCGGCTTTGATCACGATCTCCCAAAGACTCGCGGCGCTGAAATAGACCTTGTTGTCCTGATTGTTGATGAGCCCGGCCGTCTCATCGGAGAGCCGGTCGGGCTCCGCCGCTGCCCACAGCAGCACATGGGTATCGAGAAGCAAGTTCATTTCAGGCTCCGAACATGTCGGCGATCTCTTCCTCGCCCATGCGATCGAAATCTTCGGGAACCTTGAACTGGCCTTTCATGAAGCCAAGTCGTTTTTGCTGCCCGGCATCCGGGCTATCGATGGCCATGACCCTGGCGATTGGCTTTCCGGCCTTGGCGATGACGAACCCTTCTCCTTCCGCGGCTTTGGCGAGAAGCTGAGAGAGTCGGGTCTTCGCTTCGTGAATGTTGACGGTTTCCATTGGGCAGGCCGATAACTTAGTTCGTTGGACTTAGTCTATTTGAAGTTGCTGATTCTGTCGCTACCGAGTTTGGCGTCTTCACTCCAGATTCTGAATCTTAATGTAGATTGATAAAAATAATTCAATAAAATCAGGTATTTAATAATTTATTTCTATGTTTTTTTGAAAATACTACCCGCTCTACTACCCAGAGAGCTGGTGTAAGATTTGGCACTGACCGACGGTGGAGGCAAGATGCTTTGGCAGGTCAGGCTGTGCAGCGATCAACGGCCTCGACATCGTGCATACGCTAATGTTCTCGCGATCCGAGCCGCTGGGCAAGGATGGCGCTGTACTGTTCCATTTCATCGTCACACCGATCTCGGCGCCGCCCGAGGAACTCGACGATGTGCCACTCGCCAGTGGTGCTGGAGTGGTTGCCTGCGCAAACGGGCACTGTTATCTAAGGGGTAGCTCACGCTTGAACTGCATGAATGTGCTTTGGCCTGATTCCTTGTGCAAACAGAAGCTCTGGGGCGAGGGCAATAACAACGAAAGGGGAGCTGGGTGTCTATTGTCAAAGAGGAATATCGAGAGCTCCCGCCACGAGGCGAGAAGCTCTGTGATGTAGTTGTACTCTCACAGGCCTGGAAGAAGTCGCACACCTATATCCGCCGGCACAACTGGTATGCGGATGTTCTAGAGCTGGATGCTTCGGCCATCGATCTAGAAAACCAACTGGTGTGTTGGGCGGAAGAGGTCTGCCATGTCGATTTTCTGCCGAGGGACTTGCTGCTCGTCCCCGCGCCCAAGAACTCACGCTGGTGGTTTCGCTCCACCGACGAGTTGTCGGCCCTTGACCTTGATGGCTCAGGCATTGAGCCGACGTTTGAGGACTGGGCACCCAGCGAATTAGATCAGGCAGAAGGAACTGCGAAGCAGGCAGAAGAGGAACAGCCGCGCCAGAAGCTGCGACCATTGGCCCACCTGTCCATTCGTGATCAGACCTTGGCAACGACGGTAATGATGTGTCTGGCGGAGGCTGTGGAGTCGGCTCAAGGCAATACGTCAGGGACTGATGTAGCGGAAATGCGCACAAGTGGCGTAGTGAGCTACGGCAACCGCCTACACTGCACCTGGGTCACAAATGCTGGCGTGCGGCCTCTGGCTCAGTTTTCCTGGGGCAACAGCAGAACTTATCGCCAGTATTTTCAGGACTACCGGACATTCCTCGCGCGACCTCGACGCGTCTGTGCTGAACTGGCACCTCAGCTGCGGCCACGGCGGGAGCTGTTTGTGGTATCTCTGGACATCAAGTCGTTCTTTGACCATGTCGATCGCGACGCGTTGCTCGCGGAGCTGAAGTTCCTAGAAGGCGAGCACCAGACGGAACACGGGCGGCCTGACTCGGCGGCAGCGGACGCGACGTTCTGGGAGCGAGCTGAACGAATCCTATCTTGGCAGTGGCGTTCCGAAGACCAGCGAGAAACAGAGCTGATCCGCGGCGGAGAACGTGGAGAGCTTGAGCTCGGGTTGCCCCAGGGACTAGTCGCCTCAGGATTCTTTGCTAACGCCTATCTTGTTAGATTCGACCGCGACATGCAGAAGTCTGCAGCCGAAGGTGCCGTGATTGGCGACGACGTCAAGCTGCTGGACTACTGTCGGTATGTCGATGACATGCGTCTTGTTGTCGAGGCCAAGAGCGGGACTGGTGGACTCTGCCAAGCCACGGTATTGAAGCATGTCAAATGCCATGTGGAATCGGCCTTGGCAACACATTGCGACCGCATCAGCGCGCAAAGGGTACTTAAGCTGTCGTTGGAAAAATGTGTGGCTACCCCATACTTGGCGATTTCATCGCAGAGCCATGTATCGGCCCTAATGGAGATGCTCAACGCACAGTTGAGCGGCACCTTCGATCTGGAGTCTCTGGCGCAGGCGGCGGGCGGCCTTGACGGGTTGCTGGGAATGTCTGAGCAGATTGAAAGCGGCGCAGCTCCCAAACCTTCTCGATTGTCGTTGGCGACGGTCGCTGTGCCTAACACTGACGTACGAGACGACACCGTGAAGCGGTTCGTCTCGACGCGCATTGCCCAACTGATGCGGCACCGGCTAGCTATGACAGACCTCGAAAGCCCAGCCGGTTCAACTGAGACCATTAGCGACCAAGTGACACAGGGCGTGGTGCTGTCGCATGAGTTCGAGTCAACAGCGCGCAAGCTCATCAAGTGCTGGGCCGAGAACCCCGCGCTAGTCTTGCTGCTGCGGTGTGGTCTGGACCTATTTCCGCACCCCCGTCTGTTGAGTCCAGTGACCGAAGCACTCAACATCAAATTGTTTGACGTGGTTGGGGGCTTGGACACCGCCCAGCGCAGGCAGGTGCGCGTGGCGGAGTACGTTCTGGCCGACCTCTTGCGAGCTGGCGCAGTGGAGACTGGCTTCCGTGACAAAGAAGAGTATCCGGATGGTGTGGATATTCAGGGCTACCGTGAGGATCTCGGCGGAATCGCTCGCCGCGTATTGACCGAACGGCTGTCATCGCCCTGGTACCTACGCCAGCAGGCTCGCCTTTATCTAGCGGCCATTGGTGATGCTTCGCTCGCCGCAGTGATCGAAGTTGCCCCCGAGCTGCAAACGTATGCGGCATTGCAACGCGCGGCGCTGTTCGAACCAGCAAAAGGTGACCAGCTAAAAGATGCTATACCTCTAGCCATCGTGGCTCAGCAATTGCAGCCTAATGTGCGACGCTTCGGTGTGTGGTTGTCGGAAGGGCTCCGGCGGACGGACGACGAAGGGATCCGAGAAGCAGTTGTGCATGCCGTAGCACTGAGCCGTCCGGACTTATTGATGGCCGCGCTGAAGGGGCGACGCGCATCGAACTGGCGCCAGTTTGTTCCAGCCGCACTGATCCAAACTCAAAAGCGTCCCGGCAGTTCGCGAAAACACCCGGCCAAGATGAAGGGCAAACAGTCTCTGTTGAGGTTAATCAACGAGCCAGACAACCTTTTCGGTCAAGAAAACCCTCTGCTCATGCTCGCTGATGCGTTGCTTCGCAACCCCGAAGTGAAGGAGCAGTTGTCCAAAGGGGCAAGCGCCGCTGACATTGAGCTTCAATGCAAGGATTGGTCGAGGCTATCGGAACTCCCCGAGCAGCCTGACTTCCTGGAAGTGGTGTCAATTAAGGTCAGTGATGTTACGAACCCGTTGTACGCTAGCCCTCCTTGGGTGGTACCTGAAAAAGCTTGGCTTTACGGGATGGGTCGCATCCTCCGCTCAGCTCTTACCGGCGAATTTGACTTCACGAGCCGTCGCTACCTTGTCACAGAAGAGATTGGCCGTTACAGGGGGCTGCATAGCACCTGGTTGAAGCGCCGTTTCGGCCTTTTGAATTCTGGGCGCGGGCTGTTGGAAGAGCCAGGGCCAGTATCACCGTGGCTTTCCAGTCTGCTTTCGACGCTCCTGCAATGGCCTGGAGTTGAGTTCCGCGCTAATGCTGCATCGGCAGCGGGCGATGCTCAGACCACTACCGAACTGCTGGCGCTTGTTCAAGAGCGCATGGAAGTGCAGAGGGGGCTGTTTGGCCGCCGAAGCAAGACCCCGATGTACGTGGTGCCTGTCGATGACCATGAGCCCTTGCAAGACCGGCCGCTACGCGTGGCCATCGTTCAGCCGATGCGCCCGCGCCGAGAGGAGTTTAATGACAAGGATCCAACGCACTGGACGCCGGGCGTTATGTCCGAGCATCGCCGCCATCTCGCCGAGGTTTGCAGGCTGACCCATCAGAAGCTCAAGACCTGGGCATCGGCAAGTTCCGCGACAGTATCCAACGATACCGATGATCCCGTAGTCGACGTCATTCTGTTCCCCGAGCTGGCGGTTCATCCGGAGCACGTCTTCCTGCTGAGACGGCTTTCAGACAAGGTGCGAGCCAATATTTTCACCGGCTTGACGTTTCTTCATTCAGACAAAGCGGGCGGTACCGTCAATCAAGGCCTTTGGCTGATTCGAACTGAATCCCCGGGCCACGGCCGGGCGTTCCAGTACGTGTGGCAGGGCAAGCATCATCCGACGAAGGATGAGGTGAAGATGGGGGTGAAAGGTTACAGGCCTCATGTGACGTTGGTTGAGCTACCAGTTGGGGCTAAGTCGCACACGCGCATCGCAGCGGCTATTTGCTATGACTCTACAGACTTGGACCTCGTCGCCGACCTTCGCGACAGGTCAGACATATTCTTGGTCGCAGCGCTAAACCAAGATGTTCAGACGTTCGACAACATGGTGGCGGCGCTGCACTTCCATATGTACCAGCCGGTGGTCCTCGCCAACTCGGGTGAGTTCGGTGGCTCAACCGCACAGGTACCTCTACCCAAGCACGATCGACTCATTGCACATGTACATGGAAATCAACAGGTCGCCGTCAGCGTGTTTGAAGTTGATCCCTCTCTGTTCAAATCCACATCCATAGCTAAGGCTCCAAAAGCTTTAAAGGCGCCGCCGGCAGGGTACAAGGGGCGAATCCGATGATTGGGGACCGAAGGGTTAAATAGAGGAAATCAATGAGAGTAAAGTAATGTTACTCTGGAGGTATGAAGGTTTGTCAAAATTCTAGCTAGGGGGTCACGTGTCTATCTGGCTCTGGATCATGGTAGGAATCGGGCTTCTTTGGGCGTGGAAAGCGAGACAGAGAAAACGTGAGCGTATTCAAGAGAATAGAGTCAATCAGCAGCTCTCAGTTTATCTCCGCGAAACATCAGAAGCCGAAGCGTCGCCAGGCATCCGGGCCGGAGGCCTTGACCGCTATAGCTGGGCTGAGCCAGACATTGATTACAATGTGACACCAGATAAGTGCTGGATTCCCGCTGGGCACTCAACAACTATCGCTGGCGTCCAAATCGAAGGAGGGTGGCTGTACGTTGGGCGTGGACTGGCCGCCAGCAACACGAGGAGCCTGGAACCCGCCCTCATTGATCCAAGCGCCAAGGTCGTAAAAAGTTGGTCGGACAGCCCAGGTGATTCGCTTGGTTATTGGCCCAGCTATCAACGTATTAGTCCTGCAGCAAGAGCAGAATATCTCTCGTTTTTAGCGTCCGGCAAAGACGACCCAGACGTAGCGCTTGGGTACGTTTTCCTTTACTTCTATGGCCTTGAACGTCGCTTGCTGGTGGACTTTTCGGCGGGTTGCGTCTCCGATGAAGAATACGAGGCACTGGTTGTTGAGGTCGAGCGGCTTCTCGTACGTTACGGCCGTCATGGCAGCTTCAGCGGTTACGCGACTCGCTTAATCGACTACGTGTCCGTTCTTCGGGGTACGCTGGACGAACCTAGCGATGAACCTTCTTTCACTGGTATGCGTACAGGCCTACCCAGTCGGCTGGTCGTCGATCTTGGTATTTTTTCTTCCCAAGGAAAGCCGATTCCTGCTCCTTGGGCATACGCCTGGGCGATACAAGACCCGCAGTTCCGTTTGAGAGCGCCAGCAGAGCGTTGCCCCGAGGAGTTCAAAGCATTGTTTTCGGCGCTATACGCAGAGCGGTATGGTTCGGGTATCACTATTAAACCCAACAAAACGCTTTTAACTCCATCTTATCGACCCGCAAGCTCAGGCATCCCCGCGCAAAGTATCACGACTCAGTTGCCCGACGTCACTATCTTGAAGCGGCCGTCAACGGCAATCGCAGCCCTAGTGGATGAGTGTTGTAGCCAATTGGATGCCTACAGCCGATTTGTCGGCAAATATCCTGATCGACGTGATTCTGTGGAGGGGCTGACCAAATTGCCGGCCATGCTCGCGGGCGATCGTAAGAGTGAAGCCGTCATGACTCTGGAAGCGACTCTCAAGGAAGAGCTGGCTACTCTGAAGTACCCGAGAATTGCGCTGGGGGACTTGATTGAAGACCTTTCCATCGAGATGAATACCAAGCCTACCGCTAAGGGAATGATAGCGCTGGCAGGCATACTCGAAACGGCTGGTATCGGGTTAGAGCCAGATTATCGGTATACCCGTGTATTACCCTATCAGGATAGTCGCTGCATCATCTTCGCGATCGATCATCGAGACCACTTGCCTCCTTCAGACAATTTTTCGCAGGCCTCTTTGGTCCTCCGGCTCGCTGGCTTTGTACTGCATGGTCAGGGCAACAGCCTCACCGAGCGTCATCACGCTATCGTCGATGACTATCTGGACCAGCTCCCCGCAGTGAGCGAGCACGAACGTCGACACCTCCTGGCTTATTTCCAATGGGAGATCGAGCGAAAATCGACTCTGGGCGGTATGCGCCGTCATGTTGATGAGATGAACGAACTTCAGCGTGAACAGTTGGAGCATTTGCTCATCCGCTTGGCGAGTGCCGATGGTGTAGTAGACACGGATGAGATCAAGAAGCTACGTCGTGCGTCAACACTGCTCGGACGTGACCCCGATGCGCTCTATGCCAGAATCCATAGCGCCATGGCTGAACCAGTGACTGTCCGCCGAGCGAATAAGGCCACGCGGAGTTTCAGTATTCCGGCCCCTGCAGCAGCCTCGGGTACTGAATCTGCGAGAAATGCTGATATGCGTCAGCCTCTCGACCGTGACGCGATTGATCGAAAACGGGCAGAAAGCGAAGAGCTTTCTGGAGTACTGAGCAACATCTTCAGCGATAAGACAGAGTCGACCGGTAGATATCAGTCCAGACCTAGCACACCCGAAGTCATGCCTGTTGCGCCAGATACGCAGATAGTCTCTGAGCCACAAAATATTATTTCGGGGCTTGATGATGCCCATTTATCTCTTCTAGATACCATCGCAGATTGTGAACAAGGGCTGACAACTATAGAAGCACAGCGTCTCGCAGGAAAGCTGGGCGTCTTGTTGGCGGGCGCTATCGATACGATTAATGAAGTAGCTTATGAAAAGACCGATGCGCCGGTACTTGAGGAAGAAGATGGTGTATTGGTCGTAGACAGCGAGATACTTGAGGAGATGAAAGGATGAGCCGATTACGGGACCGAGAACGCAACGCCATCCTGAACTCCCTGCGTGCGGGGGTTGTGCCGCGTGTCGGCCAGCAGCATATCCAGGTTGGTCGAAGAGACGAAATTACCGCGCTGATTTCCGATATCGACGCATTGGCCGACGGAGGGTCTGCCGTAAGGTTCGTTATCGGAGAGTACGGTTCCGGCAAAACGTTCTTCCTCAATCTGGTTGGTTCAATTGCGAGAGAAAAAAAGCTGGTGACGGTGTCGGCTGATCTCACGCCGGATCGGCGCATTCACGCCACGGGAGGACAAGCTCGCGCGCTTTACGCAGAGTTGATGCGCAATATGGCGACTCGCGCCAAACCTGATGGCGGTGCGCTGGCCAGTGTGACTGAGCGGTTTGTTACACAGGCTCTACAGCAGGCTGAAGCGAACGGCACGACGCCTGAAAACGCCATCCAGGCTGGGCTCAACAGCTTGATGGAGATGCACGGAGGATACGACTTCGCAGCTGTCATCAAGGCCTATTGGCGTGGGCACGACAACGACGATACCGAGCTTCAACAGGCGGCAGTTCGATGGCTTCGCGGTGAATACAGCACGAAAACTGAAGCCCGTGCGCTTTTGGGCGTGAGAATCATCATTGATGACTCGAACGTCTATCAGAGCCTCAAACTAATGGCGCGCTTCGTGCGATTGGCCGGGTTCGATGGCCTGCTGGTGACGCTCGATGAAATGGTCAATCTCTACAAGCTTTCCAACAGCCAAGCCAGGAACGCCAACTACGAGCAAATCCTTGGCATCGTCAACGATGCCCTACAGGGTAGTGCCGATGGTCTGGGTGTGCTTTTTGGTGGCACGCCCGAGTTTTTGATGGACCCCCGTCGTGGGCTCTATAGCTACGAGGCACTTCAATCGCGGTTGGTCGAGAACCGTTTCGCGCGGGAGGGGTTGGTTGACCTGTCGGGACCAGTGATTCGCCTAACAAATCTGAGCCAGGAAGATCTATACCTACTGTTGCAAAAAGTCCGCCGAGTATTTGCTCGAGGAGATTTAGGCGAGGATCTCCTACCCGATGCTGGCATAGAAGCTTTCCTGGATCACTGTCATCGCCAGGTTGGGGATGCCTACTTCAAGACGCCACGGAATTCAGTGAAGGAATTCACGCAATTTTTGTCGCTACTGGAGCAGAACCCGACTCTGCAGTGGGATCGCTTGATTGACCGCGTACAGATCGCTCCCGAGACGGCCGATCAAATCCCCGATATGCCTGATCCCGCTATTGCTGAGACTGGAGAGAGGACTCTGGCATCAGGGGAGAGACCGGGCAGGGCTGATCAGGACGATGATGACTCGTTGACATCTTTCAAGCTCTGAAAGCGAGGCTTGGATGAGCGATAATGCTTCAAGTGCTTTTCATCGCCTCGATCGCCGAATTCAGCGCTGGATATGGCGTCAAGGCTGGACCGAGTTACGCGATGTGCAAGAACAGGCCGTCGCTCCCATGCTGGACGGTGGGCGGGATATCCTTCTAAGTGCCGCCACAGCTTCTGGCAAGACCGAAGCCGCTTTCATGCCGGCGCTTACCGAGTTGCTCACAGCAAGCGATGCAGGTGCTACGCCTGCGCCACTACTGCTATACGTGGCGCCGCTAAAAGCGCTGATCAATGATCAGTTTCAGCGGCTCGAACTGATGACCGAAGCCACCGACGTGAGCCTGACGCCTTGGCATGGAGACATCTCCGCGTCCTACAAGAAACGCTTCCGTAAATCACCGGGAGGCATCCTGCTGATTACTCCCGAGTCTCTTGAAGCGTTGTTCGTTCGCACGGGAACAGAAATTCCGAGGCTTTTTGCAGGGCTGGGTCGCGTAATTATAGATGAATGGCATGCCTTCATCGGTACTGAGCGGGGTATTCAACTTCAATCGCAATTGGCTCGACTCGAAATTACTCTCCAACGGCGTATACCTCGTATAGGCCTGAGCGCCACTCTTGGTGACTTGCCACTAGCGGCAGAAGAGTTACGGCCGGGTGATGGCGCGTCGTGCGTCACGATCGTCTCGCGCAGTGACCACCAGGAATTGCAGGTTCAATTACGAGGCTATGAACGCCAAGCGCCTAAACTGAATCGCAAAGAAGCCGATGCCCAAGCTAGCCGGGGAAGAGAGGTAGCGATCGAGGATATCACCCATGGCGACCAGCTAGAGATACGAGACCACCTGTTTGACAACCTTCGCGGGCAGTCAAACCTCATTTTTGCCAACAGCAAGAGAAACGTGGAGTTATATGCTGAGCTTCTGCGGCGCAAGTGTGAGGATCTGCGGCTACCGGAAGAGTTCTTCGTGCACCATGGCTCACTGTCCAAGGATCTTCGTCATCATGTGGAGTCGAGCCTGAAGGGAGGTAACAAACCTCTGACGGCTGTGTGTACCTCCACGCTGGAGATGGGAGTCGACATTGGCAGCGTGACTAGCATTGCTCAGATCGATGTTCCTCATGAAGTGGCTAGCCTACGTCAGCGCCTGGGGCGTTCTGGTCGACGTGGGGAACCTGCGGTACTGCGGATTTACCAGATCGAAGCCGAGCTTACCCCACAGACGGCTTATCTCGATCGACTGCGTTCTGGTGTGTTCCAAAGTGCGGCAATGGTGCAGTTGCTCGTTGAAGGATGGTGCGAACCACCGAAAACAGGATATTTGCACCTATCGACGCTGGTGCAGCAGATTCTTAGTCTCGTCGCTCAATATGGCGGTGCTACAGCTGCTGACATTTGGCGCGTACTGATCAAAACCGGCACCTTCCGCCACGTCAGCCAAGTACAGTTCACGACTTTGCTCAAAGCGATGGGGCAAGCGGAATTGCTAGTTCAGGCTAAAAGCGGGTTGCTATTGCACGGCCCTATTGGTGAGCGAATAGTTAATCATTACGAATTTTACGCCGCGTTCACTGCTCCAGAAGAATTTACTCTATTTCATGGTAGCAAGATGATTGGGATGTTGCCGATCGATAGCCCCATCGAGACCGGGGGGATGTTGGTATTCGCCGGTCGTCGTTGGGTGATCGTCGATATCGATGATGATCGCAAGGTTATTGCTCTCAAACCGTCCGCTGGTGGGGCTCCGCCCATCTTCGGAGGGTCAGGCGGAATGGTTAGACGTGAGATTCGCCAGCGAATGCGTCAGCTTTATAGCGACGGTAAAGCGCCGGGTTTTCTCAATCGAGGCGGCCAAAGGCTATTTGCTCAAGGGTCCGCGTTCTTCCGTGAGATGGATCTCGATCGGCAGCCGATTCTCCAAGAGGGACCACAGACGCTCATCCTGCCCTGGGAGAGCGACCAGGTCCTCAATACGATTGCCCTGCTACTTAGTCAGCAAGGTCTCAAAGCTGAACGGGAAGGGGTTGGGGTATCAGTGCAGGAGTGTCCTGCTGACGAACTTGTCGGCGTCCTGACAACAATATTGAAGTCGGCCCCCATCCCAGCCGATGAGCTCGCTATGCTCGCGGAGAACAAGCAGTTTGAAAAATACGATGGATTCTTGCCGGATTCGCTTCTTTGCAGTGAGTTTGCTGCGCGGATGCTGGACATGGAGGGTGCACTGGAGACGATTGACGCGCTAGTAACTATTAACGCTCGGTAAGTATGGACACTCAGAACGCGAATCTTGCAATCAATATTGCAGCCCATCAGATCACCATCGGGAGGTTGGTTCACATTCGCCTAAATCATTACCCCCAATCACTTAGCGATCGGGGGCCTTGAAGTCGCCGAGCTCTTCAGGGATGTTCGACTACGGCTAGGATGTCGATGATCTACTTTTCGGTAAACCTCGCGCATTTCGTGGTTCATCCTCTAGTTAGGTCGGACTTTAGTAGACGCTGGAGATAAAATCCCGTGGCAGGCCCCTGGACATCAAAACGTTATGTGCTCCCGCTTCTCTTTCTACAGTACCTACCCGCGCTTCGCTCACCGCATCGGTGAGCTTCGCGTCGACGACCCGCCGGCCCCTCGCTACAACGTGGCGCCGGGGACTTGGATCTCCTCGATTCGTCGGCAGGCGGACGACCCGCAGCTGACGTTCGATAGCGTGTGGTGGGGCTACAAGCCGAAGTGGGCGGGGGAGACAGCGCCGCAGCCGATCAACGCCCGCGTCGAGACGGTAGCCACCTCGAAGTTCTATCAGGCGGCGTTCCAGCGGTACCGGTGCCTGATCCCGGCGGACGGCTGGTTCGAGTGGCTACCCGGGCCAAGCCCCAAGCAGCCGCATTTTTTGTGCCGGGAGGATCGGGAGCCGTTCTTCTTCGCCGCTATCTGGACCGAGCGCGCCGATGGCAAGCCGGGCGTCGCGATTATCACCGAACCTGCCCGCGGCTCCGCGGCAGATGTTCATGACCGCATGCCGTTGATACTCACCGACGGGAGCCTCGAGCCCTGGCTCGATCCGGATCTCACCGACCGCGAGACCATCCGCCGGTTCGTGCGCCACGTGCCGGCCGAGGCGTTCACGCATTGGGCCGTCTCGACCCGCATGAACAAGCCGGGCGAGGGTGAACATTCACTGATTCATATCGCTGATGGCGTATAATAAATTTTTCACCGATTACTCATGCTAGGGCGTCCAGTTCTTTTATTTTCTGCTCTATATCATGCTCTTTACTGTCGAACCTGAAGTTATCATTTTGGTAGGTGGTGATATAGAGATGTCTTTTTGTAGGGGGCGCTAATCCTTCCATCGCACCTTTTTTGAAATGCCCCCACAAAGTCGTTGGGTTTTTTTCCACTTCGAAGTTAGATGCAATTCTTCCAATAAAAGTTTTCGCTTCGTCAGGGACTTCTTCAGAAATTCCGTAATTTTTTATATTTGACACTTTTATTCTTGTTTCGCCAATTTGGAAAAATTTTTCACTCATGACAGATATCTCAGTTTGGTTTGTATTGAGAGTTATCGGCCAGAGTGACGCATACCTTTAGACGTGTTATAGCTCCTTTAGCCTTGGTATCTCCTCCCACCTCGTCGTATACCTCGGGGACCGATTCGCACAACGCAGATGCCAGGCGGCGCCAGCGCTGGGTGTGCCGATCCTGACGGTGCCGCGCCCCATCTTCTGGTTCAGCTCGTCCATCACGCCCATCAGCTTTTCGCTGCGTTCCCGATCGAAATCGCTTTGTGGCGCGTTGAGCAGTGATAGCTGCTCCGTCGCGCGATCGCAGATTTCCATCAGCATCACGCCGCCTTTCATGTAGCGCTTGTTCGGCGCGTGCAGGCATTCGAGTACTTGAATGGCGGCGCCGACGATGGTGCGGCCATCGTCGGTGGGGTTATCCAGTTCGATGATCATGCTGGGGTTGTGCTGGGCGAGATCCTGCCGGTGGGGGTTGGTGCGCAGGAAAACGAGCACGGCGCGGCAGAGCGAGCCTTGTTTGCGCAGCTTTTCGGCGCTGCGCTGGGCGTGCTGCCGGATCGCCTCGCGTATCTCGCCCTTGTCGTTGGTGAGTCGGCCAAAGCTGCGGCTGGTCATGATCCGCTCGCGGGCGAAGTCCATCCCCATCATCTCGATGGCGTCGACTTCCTGCAGCTCGAGCACGGTGCGTTCGAGGGTGACGGAGAAACGCCGACGGATATCTTTGGCGTTCTGGTTGCGCAGATCCCAGGCGGTGATGATGCCCAGGTTGCCGAGCTTTTCGGCGAGACGGCGGCCGACGCCCCAGATGTCGCCCAGTTCGCAGCGCTGCAGCAGGCCTTGGGTCTGGGGGCTATCGGGGTAGAGCACGCAGACACCGCCGAAGCCTGCGATCTTCTTCGAGGCGCGGTTGGCGACTTTCGCCAGCGTGCGGGTGGGGGCGACGCCGATCGACACGGGAATGCCGGTGTATTGCTTCACCTGGCGCCGGAGTTCGCGGGCGTGGTCTTCGAGCTGGCCGGGGGCGAAGCCTGAGAAGTCGACCCAGCACTCGTCGATCGAATACGGGTCGATGCCGGCGCTGAATTCCTCGAGCACCGCTTGTACGCGGCTACTAATATCGCCGTAGAGCTCGTAGTTGCTCGAGAACAGGGTGATCTCACCGCGGGCGACCTGTTCCTTCAGGTAGTGGGCCGGTGTGCCCATCTTGACGCCGAGCGCCTTCAGCTCGTTGCTGAGCGCGATAACACAGCCGTCGTTGTTGCTCATGACGCCGACGGGCTTGCCGTTCAGGTGGGGCTGGAACAGCCGTTCACAGCTGACGTAGAACGAGTTGCAGTCGACGATGGCGATCATACCGGGAACTCGATGTGGTTGGAGCGCACGACGCCCCAGATCTGCGACTCGACGCCGTTCAGGGGGATTGGCGGGTAGCGGTTGCCGCCGGAGCAGAGCAGTTGCCATTGGCCTCGCTCGATCCATTTTTTGACCATGAATTCGCCTTCCACCAACGCCAGCACGATGTGACCGGCGCGGGCGGTCACCGAGCGATCGACGATCAGGTAGTCGCCTTCCTGGATGCGGTATTCCTCCATTGAGTCGCCCACGGCCTGGAACAGGAACGTCGCGGCCTTGTGCTTGATGTAGCGCTCATTGAGATCGAACGACCGGCCGGCGTAGTCCTCCGCCGGGCTGGCGAACCCGGCGATGCCGCAGCGGGCGAGCACGTCGGGGCAGGGAATCTCAAGGCGGGGTGAATCCGGCCGCAGGGTGCCGAGCAGTTTGACGTTGGACATAGCGCATTCGCCTTCCTTTGAAATGCTGTATGGGTATACAGTATTTATTGAAAAGCGAGCGCCGGGCAAATGATTCTTTGGTAGCCCGGTGGACGAAAACGGAACGAGGCCGGCCACGGCGCGGCTCGGGCCGATAATGAAAATTTTGCATACGTGGGGACGTCATGCAGGTGCAATATCTGGGACCGCTGATGATGGGGCTGGGGCATCCGGCGTTGATGGGCTATGACCTGGGGAGCTTCCCGCCGAGCTGTTTCGCGGTTGAGCTGAAAGCGGGCGCCGGCTTCGACGGCCCGCTGATCGAGGGTGATGTGCTGATCGCGGACGAGGACCGGATGATCGGCAACGAGGATCTGACGATCGCGAGAGTGGAGGGGGAGCATCTGCTGGCGCGAGCCTGGCGCATCGGCGGCCGCGTGCGGCTGATACCGCTACACGGCCGTGAGTCGTTATTCGTGCGAGAGGAGATGCTGCTGGGCGTGGTGGTCGGTCAGGCGCGAAGGTATGTGGCTAAGACCAGCAACCAGCTTCAGAAAATTAAATTGGAATGCCATGGGGGTAGTTTTTATTGTTTTTATAAACTATCACATGCCCTGGGAAAGTTGTTATTTGCCATGTTGTGCTTAACGATTGTTTTAGAATAATTAGGCAGTCTTTGATGCTGTAGATGCTAGCGTTCAACTTTGTTTTTGCTTGCTTTAAATCCGGGTGAGGAGTTTTTTTGCCTTTTTCTTTTTCGTATCTAATTAGATACGAGGTGTTGCTGGCCAAGTGCTTTAGAAGATCTTCGGCGCTTGTGATTTTTACGCCGGAGAAGTCTATCCGCTTATTCAGGTCGATGGGGAATTGCATGTCAAAATGGTCATCCTTCAACGCTGTTGTATCCCGCTCTTTGCCGGGATCATTGGACCCAAATCCCTTATTTTGCCATGTCGTTTCACTAGGCTTTTTATAATGGGATATAAGCAGTCTCTCCAAATCTACGGCAGTAAAAACATAAACTCGAATAGCTTTGAATTGAACATCCTTAATGGCTAGATTTTCTCGATCCGTAATTTTTTTAGCATGCCTTTGCAAACGTGACTTTAACCCTTTGCTCGAAGAGGTTTTACCAATGTATACCAGATTGCCTTTGTGAAAAATCTGATAGACGCCCTGCGCTTCTTGGGCCGTGGAGGCATTTTTTAGAGTCAGGGGGCCACTCGGCATTTCGTCGAAGTTAGTGACTAGTTCTTCAAGGAGGTGTTTTGGCAAATCAAACTCTAGCTCTCTTACGCAGTCCATCTCAATGCTCCACAACCGTGAATTGGGCTAGTGTGACATAGCGTGATGCTAATCGAAGCGCGGAGATGGCGGTGGGACGCATGGCTATATGGAGGATCGTTTGGCGGATACATTGACTCGTAGCCAACGGAGCGAGCGCATGTCCCGTGTGCGGGGCAAGGACACCAAGCCGGAGATGCAGCTACGGCGAATGGTGCACGCCATGGGGTTTCGGTATCGGTTGCATGCCAAGCACTTGCCCGGCAAGCCGGATTTGGTCTTCCCCTCGCGACGGGCCGTGGTGTTCATGCATGGTTGTTTCTGGCATCGTCACGAGGGCTGCAAGCTGGCCCGACTACCCAAGAGCCGGGTATCCTTCTGGAGCGAGAAATTAGAGGCGAACCGGCAGCGCGATCGGCGCAACCAGCTTCGCCTCCAGGAGATGGGTTGGCGAGTGTTGATCGTTTGGGAATGCCAGCTATCCACCCCGGAAGACACGGCGCGGCGCGTGCGTGATTTCCTCAACGAAGCGGAAGTAGATCATGATGAAATCGGTTGAGCTCTTCGCGGGCGCCGGAGGCCTGGCAATGGGGGTATCCCTGGCGGGCTTCGAGTCCTTGGCCGTGGTCGAGTGGGACCGTTGGGCTTGCGATACCATTCGCGAGAACAGTAACAATGGCTTTCCCCTCGTCCAGGGTTGGCCTCTTTGGTCGGGCGACGTGCGGGAGTTCGATTGGTCGGGAGTGCCGGAGGATATCGACCTTCTTGCCGGTGGGCCGCCTTGCCAGCCCTTTTCCATGGGCGGACGGCACAAGGCTTTCGGGGATTCCCGCGATATGTTCCCGGCCACGGTCGACGTCGTGCGCCGGTTGAAACCGAAGGCATTCATCATCGAAAACGTGAAGGGGCTGACACGCTCAAGCTTCGCGAACTACTACCAGTACATCTTGCTTCAGCTCGAGTTCCCCGAGGTGGCACGCCGCGAGGGCGAGACGTGGGCCGATCACCTGAAGCGACTTCAGGAAGAGAAGACCTCCGGGGCGCAACATTTCAACGGGCTGACCTACAACGTGGTGCCCACGCTGGTGAACGCCGCCGATTATGGCGTGCCCCAGAAGCGCGAGCGTGTCTTCATCGTTGGTTTTCGCGCCGACCTGGGCGCGGAGTGGTCGTTCCCCACTCCGACGCACTCGCAGGATGCGCTTCTTCACTCCCAATGGGTCACGGGCGAGTACTGGAACCGGCACGGAATCTCGCTGAAAAAACGGCCGGCACGCCCGGCGCGTTCCGAGTCCCGTATTCGCAAGTTGTCGGATAGCCTTATCCCGCTAGATCGCAAGCCATGGCGGACCGTTCGCGATGCACTTCAGGACGTGCCCGATCCGCGCAAGCGCGGAGCCAAGAGTTTTTGGAATCACAAGTTCCAGGATGGGGCCCGTGTCTATCCTGGCCACACGGGCAGCCCGCTCGATCTGCCATCGAAGACGTTGAAAGCCGGAGATCATGGCGTGCCGGGTGGCGAGAACATGATGGTGCGAGACGATGGCAGCGTGCGCTATTTCACCGTGCGTGAGTCGGCCCGGCTGCAGACCTTCCCCGATAGCTATGTGTTTCATGGCGCGTGGGGAGAAACGATGCGCCAGCTAGGCAATGCGGTTCCCGTTGCCCTGGGGCGGGCGGTGGCTTGCTCCGTCGCGGAGCAACTCGCGCTCACTCAACTGCGGCAACTGGCGAACCAGCGTTATAGGAAGCTGGCATGACCGATAACATCGTTCCGTTCAATCCCCTCGATAAAAAGCATCTGGGCGAGAGTGTCGGGCAGGCCATGCTTCGTCAGCCGGTGCGTCCCCTGGGGGAGCTGTCGAAGTTCAGCGGCGCCGGCGTCTACGCGATCTACTACACGGGGGATTTTCCCGCTTACGACGAGATCGCCTCGCGCAATCGGGGCGACACCTTCAGCGCTCCGATCTACGTGGGAAAGGCCGTGCCGGAGGGGGCTCGAAAGGGCAAACTTTCACCGGACTCGACCGAGACGCTCTACCGGCGCTTGAACGATCATAAGAAAAGCATCGCCAAGGTCGACAATCTCGACATGGATGATTTCTTCTATCGGTTTCTGGTGGTCGACGACATCTGGATTCCATTGGGGGAGTCGTTGTTGATCGCCAAGTTTTCTCCGGTCTGGAACCACCTGATCGATGGCTTTGGCAACCATGATCCGGGCAAGGGCCGCCACGCTGGCCTGCGTCCAAAATGGGATGTTCTGCACCCTGGTAGGCCGTGGGCGGATAAGTGCCAGCCTCGAATGGAGAATCAAGACCAGATTATTCGAGAAGCCCAGGATCACCTGCGGAATAATCCGCCGCCCGATGACAACTCCATGATTAGCGCGTGATTTATTCCTGCGCGTCCACATCTTATCCACAATTACTTAACTCAATGTCCCTGGAAACTTGCAAGCAGCTTCTGTCCGAGCTCGATCGGATGGAGATCTACCGTCCGTACAAACATCGCCAACCGTTCGAGCAGTGTGTCTCCACCTTCTCTAATTTCACTCTCGGGCTGGGTCTATTTCTGTTCTCGATCCTGGCGGGGCTGGCCGCCTATCAGGAATGGTTGGGAGAGCTCGATGCTGGCACGGTTGGTTTCGCCTTGTGGGTTGGGCTCGCAA
This sequence comes from Salinicola sp. CPA57, assembly GCF_003206035.1. NCBI lineage: Bacteria > Pseudomonadati > Pseudomonadota > Gammaproteobacteria > Oceanospirillales > Halomonadaceae > Salinicola > Salinicola sp. CPA57. The sequence continues at coordinate 159,737 of NZ_PZJR01000005.1, read as the reverse complement.
GCATGGCGATCACGACGCTGTCCCTATTGTCGCCCTTGGTATTGTTCATTTGGTACTGTCGGCGATGGAATCACATTGTTTACAGGGACTTGGAAAACGCGTTCGAACACGATTTAGACATCGTGGAGTCCATTGGGCAATTCCCCTCCGAGGTTCTCTCCTACACGAAGCTCTGGCTGCAGACACGGGTATCGAGAATGGAGCGACGCATGAGCTTTCTGTTCGGATCCCAAACCGCCGCGTTCTCGCTTCTGTTTCTCTCTCTGAATCTCGTGGATAGAGTAGGGGGCTTCAATATCTTCTCAAGAACCTTCAGCCATGAAATCACTGCGGCGAACTTCGTTGACTGGTTGGCCGTTTGGGGGCTGTCGTTTGTATTGGGTCTTTCCCTGGCCACTTTGGTCATGAGACGGCTGACGGTGAGGTACAGCTACCAGGTCGAGATCATTGGCCTCGCGCTGGAGACTCAGTTGCCTGAACCCGCAAAATCAGGCTCACGGCCTCATCTCGAACCGTAGCTCGCTGGAGTACCCTCCATCGCCGACATCGTGGCGTACTTCGGTGAGTAGCCACTCGGTTTCCTCGACCTCGCGTTTCCAGCCCACGCATCGCGCCGGCGTCTCCGGGTAGATGCCCGGGCGTCCCTCGGCGAGCGTTAGGCCGAATTCAGCGTTACCACGTTGCAGGCGTTGCCATTCGGCCTTGGCAGCTGCGAGGGCGTCTTCCTCGCTCGCATGGATGGGCCGCAGGCGCTTGGGGTTGTCATCGGATCCGGCGATGACATCGCGGCGCGTGGCGCCGTCGGTGTCGTGCTACGCGGCGACCACGCCCGAATAGCTATCGCGATCGGTCACGTTGTAGCGGTGGTGGTCTACATCTTGCCGGCGGATGATGATCGGCGGGATCTCGAGGCCGCTTGCTGTCGTCGACTGGCCAGCGCGGATGAATAGCAGATTCCCCGCTTTCACCGTTGCGATGGCGTCATAACGCTCCGCCAGGCGGGTCAGGAAGTTGATATCGCTCTCTTCGCTCTCTTCGCTCTCGTCGGTCTGGTCGATATGCGCGATGCCGAGCTCGCGCGAGATGCTGGGATTGAGCCCGTGGCGCGATGCCAGCTCTGCGTCTGCTTGACGGGGAACTGGCCGCCAAAGTCGGCGCTACTGGTACGGATGGAAGCCGATCCGGCGCGCCGGAATGCTCGACCTCGTCGATCATGATGGAACTATCTCGTGGCAGGCTAATATTCCAGGGAATTTGAGACTGCGTGATCAGACACGGCTGGTGCCGAAAAAGTGAATGCCTTGGCCGAAAGGCTTCGTGTGTGCTTTGCATAGATAGCTGACTCGAACAAACGCATCATTTTGGGACATCCAATCATCACGATGCAGGCAGGCCTCGAAGAAGTCGCCACCGAATTCCGACCTACCGGGCTCTACCAATCCCAAAACATCGCAAGACATGTAATTGAGTGCTTTGGCCCATGCTCTGGAAATACGGTGGTACATGTTGTTGCTCTCGTATCCGCCTCCCCGTGTAGGCTGGACACTGCCCATTCTGCTGAACGCGTTGTAATTCAGGTAAATCATGAAGTGGTAATGGGGTTTATCACTACTCCCTTGCTCTCTACACCAGACGTATCTCAAGACCGTACTATATTTGGTATTGGCCGCATTGATTTCTTGGTTAAGATGGCGAAGAAATAAGCTGATTTTCTGGTTGTCGTTACCTAATTCGCTCTCAGGCATCCAGTAGGGAAATCTTAGATCGAAACGTAGCGCCAGCACACGGTCGTAGTCGTTGATAGCGCGCCATTGCGTCAGATAGGCTCGTTCCAGATAATTCAGGATAAGAGGGGTTTTACCGCTGCCGCTTAGATCGAAATTTCGGTAGTAAGCTTCATGAGTGAATCTCAGGTTTTTTTGCTCTTGATGTCGCTTGAACTTTGTGTGAAACATCGTGATTAAATCCTTTTGTCTATCCCGTGCCTTATTGAGAATGTGTTTTCTGAATAGTGTTGTTCTATCGTAAGGTGATTAGCTATATATTACTGTATCCGTAATTTAGTTACCTTTATGAGCAAAGCGATGATTGCGAAGCGTCCCATTTTTTGGGGTGTTTTACATGGCTCTGGAAAATCTGGGTTTCATAAAAACTTATTATTCCTCGGGCTTCTAAAGTTGTGCGCTGTTTTCTCTCATTTCATTTGTCTTTTACCTAAAAAAATACGTATTCAGGCCTTCGGGTCCTCGCAGCTCGACTTTTCGTGAAAATGCATAGGTCAGGTTACGATTTAAACTTTTTTTAGCTCTGTACTATCTCCATGAAGTCGGGAAGCCATCGCTTCCTTATCAGATGAAGTTCAATGTCAGGAGGTACGCATGGCAGTCATTTGCCCGAGTTGCGGCTCGGCCGAAGTTTTGCTTCGCCATCAGGGGCGAAAAGTCTGTAGTAGCGCGGGTATCGCCGCGGGGTCCGCTGGCGGAGCGGCAGGGGCTTGGAGTGGAGCCCAAACTGGTGCGCTGCTGTCGGCTTGGGCCGGCCCCGTAGGAATCACTGTTGGCAGCGTAGCGGGTGCCGTGTTCGGCGCGCTGGCCGGAGGTGCAGCGGGTGGTATGACCGGTGCGCGCATTGGCAGCGAGCTCGACGAGCGGGTACTCGATAACCGCGAGTGCCTCGATTGTGGGCATACCTTCCGCAACGAGGTTGTCCCCCCGAATTTATCGCTGTAACTCACTCAACGCTTTCTCACATAGGGCCCGCCANNTGGCGGGCCCTATGTCGCTTATACCTTCTCAAAACAGGAGTCATCCCATGGCACACGAACTCGAAACCATGGCCTATGTGGGCGACACGCCCTGGCACGGGTTGGGCAATCGCCTTTCACCCGCTCAACCGTTGGAAGTGTGGCGCCGCGAGGCCGGACTCGACTGGCGCATCCAGGAAGCACCGGTTCGCTACGTCGACGGCGAAGAAGAGCGACTCGGCACCATCCACGCTTTCCCCGAGCAGAAAGTGCTCTACCGATCCGATACCCGCGCGCCACTGTCCGTGGTGTCGCAACGTTATCGGGTGGTCCAGCCGGAGGAGATTCTGGAGTTCTATCGTGACCTGACCGAACACGCCGGCTACGAACTTGAGACGGCCGGTGTGCTGAAGGGTGGGCGGAAGTTCTGGGCGCTCGCGCGTAGCGGGCTGACGACCTCACTCAAAGGCGTGGACGCGATCGGCGATTACCTACTGCTGGCGACTTCCTGCGACGGGTCACTGGCCACCGTGGCCACGCCCACTACCGTCCGCGTGGTCTGCAACAACACGCTGAGCATCGCGGTAGATGGCGCCAGCCAAAGCGTGAAGGTGCCGCACAGCACTCGCTTTAATGCCCGCCAGGTTAAACGGCAGCTGGGGATTTCGGTCTCGCGTTGGGACGACTTCATGGTGCGGCTTAAGACGCTGGCCGAGCGACGGGTCACCCAGCGCGAAGCGGAAGGCTGGTTCCAATCGGTGCTGTGTGACATCTCGACGCCGATCAGTGATACCGCAACGCTTTCCAATCGGCGGGCACTGGAGCGAGTGACGGCGCTGTACAACGGCAAGGGCCGGGGTTCCGAGCTATGCACGGCTCGGGATACCGCCTGGGGGTTGGTCAACGCCGTTACCGAGTACGTCGATCACGAGAAGCGCGCGCGGAGCAACGACTATCGCATAGACTCGGCGTGGTTCGGCCATGGCGCACAGCTGAAGCAGAAGGCATTGAGTGCCGCGTTAGAGCTGGTGACATGAGTTTCTGTCAACGTGCGAATACGCCATCACGAAGCAAGAGCGATGGCGTATTCGCCCTGAAGGGCGTCGCCGGTGCCAGCTTTCACCTTGGGGACAACCACCATTCTTGGAGACCCGTTCATGACGACAGTGACAAGGCACTGCTTGCTTTGTGGTTCACGGGTATTGATATCGCGAGAGGAGGCAGGTGGCGTGGTGGTGGTGCTTGGCATCTTCGCTGGTCTGGCTCGGGGCATTCGGCGGGCGGCCAGAAACCAGTCCAAGGAAACATGCTCGGCTAGGAGCGATGCCGGACTTCCCGAGTTGGGGGTGTGTCTGGCCGGCGTGAACGAAGTATCTGCGTCGAAAGAAAGCGTGGCGTCGTTTCGATATGACGTGATCCGACATCACTTCATGGGGCAGCAATACCTCTGCCTGCGTTGCGGCTCGCGACAGAATCGAACGAACTGACCCTCACTTGGCCTCGCGATTCTTCGGGTACTGAAGGCGCGTGCTTAACTGCTCTATGAGACCGGTCACCAACTCGCGGTCTTCCGCGCTGAGCGGCTCCAGCAGGTTGGCCAGATGCTTGGCACGATCCTGGGCGAGCGGGCTAGTTTCGCTCAGCAGGTCGCTGACCTCGCAGTCAAAGACCTCGGCGAACTGGAATAGCCGATCCAGTCCCGGAAGCACGATGCCACGTTCGATGCGGGAGACGGCCTCGTTGCCCAATCTCATCCGTTCGGCGACATCGCTCTGCTTGAGATCGCAGCGCAAGCGCTCTCGGGCAATGGCACGGCCAATTCGCTTGGCCAGTGCTATTGAATCCTCGTCCGTCATGAAGCCCTCCATTCAACCTGAATGGTTGGGTATCATCGCCTTGACATGAACACCCTGTTGGGTTGTCATCCAACTCGTAAGGATGTGTAACGTTGTCAGGGATCAGGCTTTCAAACGAAAAATCTCATTCAGGGAACCATCAACCATGAAAAACCCATGGCTTTGGGTGCCGCTACTTTGTGGCGCCCTGGGCAGCCCCGCATTTGCCGATAACTACGAGTGGAATAGTGGTTTCGGCATGGGGGCCAGCGAATACTGGGTCGACGATGGCAACAACAATGCACTGCTCGTCTCATGTCCGAAGCTTTATGAAGGAGAGCCCTCGACGGAGGGCTACGTGAGCGCTGAAGCCACGATCAATGGTCAGCACTACGGCTCCGATACGCTTTCGGGCGATCCAGGTTTCGACGTCATCGTCGATGGTGAGCGCTGGTCCAACCCCTTCTTCACCGATTGCCGCGCCTGCGGTTCCAACTTCCCGGCGTTTTGGGAGGCGCTGCGTCAAGCCAACAATCTGTACATCAGCGCAGACGGCGTCCGCTCGAAACTGCCCACGGCGGGAATGGAGCGTGCGCTACCGCCGCTCGATAGCCCCGAAAACAACTGCCGTAGCGCCTGGTAACGAACTGGGCGCCTTCACACTAAAAAAGCGCAATAAGGAACTCGTATGAAAACCGTCAAAGTCATGTCCATCATCGGGATGGTGTTCTTCCCGCTATGTCTCCTGATCGTGCTGGCTTGCCTGGAGAGCGATCTTGAGGCCGCCGCCGGGTGGGGCATGTTCGCCACGTTCTACGGTATCGGCTTCGCCATCACGGCGTTCGTTCAGGCCAACAAACGCGTCAAGGCAGGCGTGGAGTAACCTCGAACCACCTGACTGCTGCTGGCGACCACTAGGTATCGAATTTAACGACTGCTTGCTGCGTGCGCCTCTCATCATGACCCGGCTCCTTCTGGCCGGGTTTTTTTATGCCCGGAGGAAGGACCGATGAACCAATCATCGCTGACACTCGATCTCTGCCAATCGCTGACGCGCCTGACGCGACAAATGCTCGAGACCGATCAGTGCAAGACCCAAACCCACGTGTTGGGCCGGGGCCGCATCTACCGCATCACCGTCGAGCTCACCCCGGTTCCGCCGGAGCAGATCGACGACGTGATCAAAGCCTACCAATAGAGGAGTCTCATCATGCCGAGACAGTCATCCACGACGGCTGCCAAACCCGTCGCCGTGAGCAAGAGCGAGGCCCATTCCGCCATTATCCAGGTCATCGAGCGCGCGTCGCTCAACCCGGATGTCGATATCGACAAGATGGAGCGGCTCCTGCAGATGCAGGAGCGGGTGCTCGATCGCCAGGCGCTGATGTCTTATAGCGCCGCCATGGCGGCCATGCAGACCGAGCTACCCAGTATTGAAGAGCGGGGTAGAACCAACAACGGCCAATACGCCACGCTCGAGGATATCGTCGACACGGTGCGGCCCATCCTTCAGCGCCACGGTTTCGCGGTGAGCTTCCGGATCCAGACGCAGGAGCGGGGGATTCAGGTGACGGGGGTGCTGATGCATCGCGAGGGGCATCGTGAAGAGACCAGCATGCTGTTGCCGGCGGACGTGAGCGGCAGCAAGAATGCCGTGCAGGCCTTCGGTTCTTCGACCAGCTACGGCAAGCGCTACGTGCTCTGCGCCTTGCTCAACATTACCACTCGGGGCCAGGACGACAACGGCCTCTCCGCAGCGACGGTGAAACTCGTCACCACCTTCCAGGCCGCTCAGATCAAGAAGCTCATCGCTGACTGCCCGGCCGCCACGCAGGAGTGGTTCGCCGGCAAATATGGCGACGCGGGCCGAGTCCCGCGGAACGACTTCGACAAGCTGCGTGCCTCCCTACAGAAGCGCACGCAGTCCAGTTCACATCACTGATCAGTCGGCGGGCACTGCCTCGCCGAATAGCCTGTATTTCGAGGAGGAAAAGATCATGCAGATACTGACAGTAGAGCAGGGCACGCCGGAGTGGCATGCCGCGCGTCTCGGCATCGTCACCATGTCCGAGCTCAAGACACTCTTGGTCAAGGGTAAGGGCCCTGATGGATTCGGTGCCGGAGCCATCAGCTATATGCATCAGCTGATTGGCGAGCGTATCAAAAGCTACCTCGATAGATTTCCCGTAGACCAAGCAGCTTCAATGATTAAATGGCTTCAAAAAGATCGAGATAGGTCTCTTTTGGAACATGAAGAATTTAACTGGATCGAAAATTCGGATTTGGTTTCTGACCTTGTGTGGATTGTTCTAAATGATCTTAGTGATAAGGAGATTAATGATGAGTGCGGTTTGAAATTGGGCGGCTTCGATGAGCATGCTACGCTCGCTTTTAGCAGAGTGGAGGTGGCATTTCCTGGTTCTAGCTTTGTCAAGTTTGATGATAGGCTTAATGAGATTTTGGCTTTTTTCGACATTTGGAATGTAGACATTTTTTATAAAAGAAAATTGATGGGAAGTTTGAAAGAGGTTTGTTCAGGCCTGTTGGCGAAAAAGCTTAAACTATCGTGGCTAGATAACCGGTATACAAATCAGTGCGATTGGGCATGGGAGCATTTAAAAAAGGCATCATCAAAGCAACGTATTCCTGTGCTTCCATACGAAATAGATCCGCTGGGTAATAAGCAAAAATATCGGTCCATTGTTGCTTTTTTGACTTTCTGGGATGTTGATTCAGACGCTAAAGAATATTTCATTTTGAAATTTAAGAAAGCATGGGACCAAAAGGTATATCGTGAAAAACAAAAAGGTAGGTCGCCGCTAAATACTTATATTGCGGCGGATGTCAAGAAAATGCTGAACCGGTTGGCCAGCGAAAATGATGAAAAGCTCTATAAAACTCTAGAGAGGGCAATTAAAAAAGCCTATCAGGAAGAGTTTGGTCTCATGTGAAGGCGTTTTGGCTTCGCCGCCGTTGAACTGCTCGTGGCTATACGGCTCTGTGAAGCTCCTATGGTGCGGCGGCGAGACAATTTGATGAGTCTCAACTCTTAATAAAAAACGAGACTAACTATCAATGGCTGATTTGATTAGTGACGCAACTCGAGAAGTCGCAACTCTACGCTCTTCGAAATAGTCGTAGCGGTCGTAGATTCCCTCGACACCTTTCATTTTGTGATTGAGGCATCGCTCTGCAACATGCGCGGGAGTGCCCACCGACGCAAGCAGGCTTCGGCACGTGCGGCGTAGGTCATGGACCGTGAATACGGGTATGTCGCCCATTCGGTTCTTCGGCTGCTGCTTGCCCGGTTCTCGACCGAAAAGCTTGGCAATAGCGTGATTCAACGTGTCTTTACCCATGTGAGGAAGCTTGCTGCTGCGCCGGTTCGGAAACACGAACTCAGAGCCGCAGGCGCGAACTTGAAGCTCCTGAAGCCAGTCGACGGCTTGAGGCGGCAAAGGTACGATCATGCCGACGCCCGATTTACTGCGTTCCCCGGGCAACTCCCATCGGCAGCGTACCAAATCGAATTCGTCCCACTTGGCTTCGGTCAGCTCGGTTTTCCTTGTTCCCAACACGATCAGTAGAGCGCAGGCGAGATAGTTCTCCCGAGTGAAGCTCGAGCGATTTTCGCGAAATATCGCAAAGACTTTGCTTATCTCATCCAGCGTCAGCGCACGGTCACGGCTCTTCTCTACGCCTCCAGCATCATTGACGTTGAACGCTGAGGCCGGGTTGTAAGTGATCAGCCCCAGCTTAACGGCATGATTGAAGAGCTGCTTCAGATACATCAGCGTGTCGTTGGCAGTGGTGGGCCGTCCACTGGCTGAGACTTTCCTGATGATGTCTCGAACATCCATCGGAGTGACCGCGTCGATCTCCCGCTCTCCGATGCTGGGCTCCACCTCCTTACGGTACACGCGCTTTGGGATGTGGGGATGCTTGAGACGTTTCTCCAAATCGGGATACCAGTCAGCGAACAGGTCGTTCACGGTTCTGATCGAGACCTGTTGCTCCTGCTTACGTGATTCGATGGGATCGACACCTGCATGAAGAGATCTCTGATGCTCCAGTGCCTTGGACCGAGCTTCTGCCAAGGAGAGGTGCGCCTGCTTGCCTAAAGACATTTCTCGACGCTTACCGAGCAGGGAGTAGCGCAGCATCCAGTAAGGCGCTCCCTTCTTCGGAACCATCAGATACAACCCCCCACCGTCACTATGTCTCCCTGAAGACCCGTCTTTGACGAGTGACTGCACTTTCTTGGCGTTGAGGCTTCCCACGATCGTTATCCCTTCCCGGTGAAGTATTTGAGCTCTACCCATCACCTCTCCGAATACAGTCCGGGGCCAACTGGATCCACGTCCTGCGAGCTTGGCGAGTGTCAGCATGCTAGGAGGGTGGGTAGTACATTCGATATTGACGGAGATGGGCTGAGGAGGCAACGGGTTTACTACCCACATTACCCCCCAGTTGGAGATGGATTTTACGGGACCTTGATAGACGTCTGTGGACGGTGTGGCATAAAGAAAATAGAAAATTCAGCGATTTAAGGATTGCTCCAGATGTCGGTGGATTTTACTCTATATTCTGAATCTGCTCCCGCATCTGTTCGATCAGCACCTTCAGCTCCACCGCGCAGCGGGTGGTGTCGGTGACGATGGCCTTGGAGGAAAGCGTGTTGGCTTCGCGGTTGAGTTCCTGCATCAGGAAGTCGAGGCGCCGGCCGATCGGGCCCTTTTGCTTCAACTGACGCTCCACTTCGGTGACGTGGGTTTCGAGCCGGTCGAGTTCTTCGGCGACGTCGGCCTTGTGCGCCATCATCACCATTTCCGCTTCCAGGCGCTGCGGGTCGAGTTCGGTCTTGGCGGTTTCGAGACGTTCCAGTAGCTGCGCGCGCTGGCGCTCGAGAATCAATGGCAGGTGCTCGCGCACCAGGTTGACCTGTTGGCGAATTCCGCTCAGGCGCTCGCGAATCAGTTCCGCCAGGCGCTCGCCTTCGCGGGCGCGGCCGGTTTCCAGATCCTTCAGCGCGGCGTCGAACAGTTCGAGGCCGGCGGTTTTGACCTGATCGATATCCAGGCGCTGGGTGGCCATCACGCCGGGGTGGGCGAGCAGCTCCAGGGCGTTGGGCATCGGCGCTTCCGGCAGCTGGGCGCGGACCTGCTCCAGCGCCCGGGAAAGCGCGGTGAGCTGATCGGCGTTGATCCCGGGCGCGGCGTTGCCTTCGGCCGGGTCGAAGCGCAGCGAGCACTCCACCTTGCCGCGGGCGAGACGCTGGCGCATCGCTTCGCGGAAATGCGGTTCGAGATCGCGCAGGGCGTCGGGCAGGCGGAAGTGGGGCTCCAGGTAGCGCTGGTTCACCGAGCGCAGTTCGAGCTGCAGGCTGCCCCAGTCGGCATCACGGGTCTGGCGGGAGAACGCGGTCATGCTATGGGGCATGGGGAATTCCTTGAATCGTCGAGCTGATCGGTCGAGTGTAACCCATCCGTGACGGCGTTGGCCGCCGCCCGTTGGCCGTGAATGTACGGCTGACCCGTGTAGAATGGCCGGCCTGCTGTGGAGCGCCGAAAGTGTGGCGCTTCTGTCATTGATGTTTTGGATCGAGAGGCTTTCATGCGCCCGAGTGGACGACAACCCGATCAGCCCCGTGAGGTCACGCTGACCCGCGGTTTTACCCGTCACGCCGAAGGCTCGGTGCTGGTGAGCTTCGGGGATACCCAGGTGCTGTGCAACGCCAGCGTCGAGGCCGGCGTGCCGCGCTGGCTGCGCGGCAAGAACCAGGGTTGGGTGACGGCGGAGTACGGCATGCTGCCGCGCGCGACCCACACCCGCGGCGGCCGTGAAGCGACGCGAGGCAAGCAGGGCGGGCGCACGCTGGAAATCCAGCGTCTGATCGGCCGTAGCCTGCGTGCGGCGGTGGATCTGAAGAAGCTCGGCGAATACACCATCACCGTCGACTGCGACGTGCTGCAGGCCGATGGTGGCACCCGCACGGCGTCGATCACCGGGGCCTGCGTGGCGCTGATCGAGGCGCTGCAGTACATGCAGCGCAAGAAGATGATCAAGACCGATCCGTTCCGTCAGCTGGTCAGCTCGATCTCGGTGGGCGTCTACAAGGGCACCCCGGTGCTCGATCTGGATTACCCGGAAGACAGCGCCGCCGGCACCGACATGAACGTGGTGATGACCGAAGACGGCAAGCTGATCGAGGTGCAGGGCACGGCGGAAACCCAGGCGTTCTCCCGCGCCGAGCTCAACACCATGCTCGATCTGGCCGAGAGCGGCTGTCAGACCCTGTTCGCCAAGCAGCACGAAGCGCTGGGCATTCGTCGCTAGGCGCTGTCAACGATCGCCAAGCCTGCCGTCAGTCGCGCGTCACCAGTAGCCCGGACGCCAGCTGGCGGAAGGCGTCGGTGGCTCTGTCCATCACGTCTGGGTCGTCGCTGGCGGCAACCCAGAGCGCGGCGTTGAGCGCCGCGCCATTGATCAGCCGGGCGGCGGCTTCCACGTCGACCGGTTTGACGATTCCCGCCTTGGTCAACGCCTCCAGCGTCGTCATCGTCGCCAGCAGGCAGCGGTTCTGGCTCGGCCACTGGGAGGGATCTCCCAGTACCGCCGGGCCATCCAGCAGCACGATGCGCTGGATCTCGGGATCGCGCGCCAGCTCGATGTAGGCGCCACCCTCTGCCAGCAACCCCTCCCAGGCGTTCGTATGGCGCTGCCCGATCTCGTGGGCGCGAGCGGCCATCTCGCTGTCGAGTCGATCGACCACGGCGGCGAGCAGGCCGCGCTTGTCACCGAAATGATGATATAGCGCGCCACGGGTCAGGCCGGCGCGGGCAGTGAGCTCGTCCATTGAGGCGCCGGCGTAGCCCTTCTCGGCAAAGGCCGCTCGCGCGGCATCGATCAACTTGGCGCGCGTCTCTTCCAGCATTTCGGCGCGACTGCGTCGGGTCATGATCCCTCCTGTGTTCAAGATAGCTTCCTCCACGCCGCCGGAAGAGTATCGCGAGACGACGGACATTGGCATACGGAGCGTATATTAATTTGACATACACGAGGTATGCGTAATTAATATACGTGTCGTATGTCAATTTCCCGACGCTTTCATGCGTCGCGCCCTCGCGAGGAGTCATTCCATGTTGCAAGCTCAGTCTGCCCAGTCGCCGCAGCCGGTCTTTCCTGCCAGCCGCAGCGCCCTTTACGAGAAGCACGGCTATTCGGCCGCGATTCGCTCCGGTGATCTGCTGTTCGTCTCCGGCCAGGTCGGAAGCCGCGAGGACGGTTCGCCGGAGCCCGATTTCGAACGCCAGGTCGCGCTCGCCTTCGACAATCTCAAGGCGGTGCTGGCCGCCGCCGGCTGCGGGCTGGCGGATCTCGTCGATGTCACCACCTTCCACACCGACCCGGAAACTCAGTTCGAGACGATCCTGGCGGTCAAGTCGCGTCACTTCCCGGCGCCGCCCTATCCCAACTGGACGGCGGTGGGCGTGACCTGGCTGGCCGGGTTCGATTTCGAGATCAAGGTGGTGGCGCGAATTCCGAACGGCGGTTGATGCCGGATCGCCTCTCAACGAAGAAGGCCCCGCGATTGCGGGGCCTTCGTCATCTGACCGACACCAAACGGACAGCGCACTGTCGGCGTGTCTGGCCACATCCGGCGATCAGGACTTCTCTGCGAGCATCTTTTCCCGCGCCAGACGCGCCTGCTCTTCCTCGTAGGTGGGGAAGTCGACGTAGCCGCGGGCATCTCCGCCATAGAAAGTGTCCGGATCGAACTCGGCCAGCGGCCAGTCGTTCTGCAGGCGCTCGACCAGATCCGGGTTGGAGGTGAACGGGCGACCGAACACCGGCAGATCGATGACGCCGTCGTCGACCAGCTTGTGCGCTTCCGCCTTGTCGAGATTGCCGGCGAACAGCAGCGTACCGTGATAGGCATCGCGGAACCGACGCAGGAACTCGCGCGGCAGACCGTCCTGCCCCTGAGCACCCTGATCCATCAGGTGGACGTAGGCCAGATCGCGCTTGCTCAGCTCGGCGGCGAGATAGAGATAGGTGCCTTCGATATCGTCGTAGATCGGCATGTCGAACAGCGTGCCATACGGCGTCAGTCGCACACCGACGCGATGCGCGCCGATCAGCGCGATGGAGGCGTCGATCGCTTCGAGCAGCAGCCGGCAGCGATTCTCGCGCGAGCCGCCGTACTCGTCGGTGCGATCGTTGAGGCCGGCGTTGATGAACTGCTCCAGCAGGTAGCCGTTGGCGCCGTGCAGCTCGACGCCGTCGAAACCGGCGTTACGCGCATTCAGCGCCGCCTGGGCGAAATCGTTGACGAGCCGGCGGCACTCTTCGGTGGTGGCAGCGCGCGGCGTGGTCGCAGCCATCATGTCGGGCTGGCCGTCTTCGTTGTAGCCGAACGCCATGCCACCCTGCTTGGCGGCGCTGCTGATCGGCGCGGCGCCATTCTGCTGGATCGAAGTGTGCGAGACACGGCCGACGTGCCAGGTCTGGCAGAAGATCACGCCACCGCGCTCGTGCACGGCCTGGGTCGCTTTCTTCCACCCGGCGATCTGATCCGGACCGTAGATGCCCGGGTTGAACAGGTAGCCCTGGCCCTCACGAGAGATCGGGCTGCCTTCGGAGATGATCAGCCCGGCGCTGGCACGCTGGCGATAATAGAGCGCGCCCATTTCGTCGGGCACGTCGCCCTTGGCGCGGGCACGGGTCATTGGCGCCATGACGATGCGATTGTTCAAGCGGGTGCCGGCGAGATCGAACGGTTCGAACAGTGCTGCCATATCGTGGATTCCTTTCTGACTTGGCTTGCTTGCCTGACTTGGCTTGCTTGCCTGACTTGGCTTGCTTGCCTGACTTGGCCTGCTTCGGCCAGAGGTGGCTAAAGAGATAGACCAAAGTCTAGGAAATGATTAGCCAGCCAACAATGAATCCTGACGACTGTATCGATGCAGGAAAGCTATCGCCTGCCGGAACCCGCCGTGAAACCCCGCTGTGGCGCTATGGTCGCTGTGGCGCTGTGGCGCTGTGGCGAATGTATTCAGACCACCGAGGTCATGCCGCCGTCGACGAAAATGTTCTGCCCGGAGACGAAGTTCGAGGCGTCGGCGCAGAGATAGATCAGCGTGCCGACCAGTTCCTCGACCTGGCCCCAGCGCTGCGCCGGCGTGCGCTTTTCGATCCAGGCGTTGAAGTCGGCGTCCTGCCATAGCGCCTGGTTCATGTCGGTCTGGAAGTAGCCGGGGGAGAGGCAGTTGACCTGGATCCCGTAGCGCGCCAGATCCGCTGCCATGCCCTGGGTCAGCAGCGCCACGCCGCCCTTGGAAGCCGCATAGGGCACGATGGTTTCCCGGGCGAGCTTCGACTGCACCGAGCCGATATTGACGATCTTGCCGCTGCCGCGCTCGGACATCGCCGGGCTCAGCGCCTTGGCAACGTAGAAGGCACTGGAGAGATTGGTGGCGATCACCGCATCCCAGTCGGCGGGGTCGAAGTCGTTGAACGGCGCGCGTTTCTGCAGCCCGGCGTTGTTGACCAGAATGTCCGGCACGCCGAGACGTTCGATCAACGGATCGACGGCGGCTTTCACGGCATCGGCGTCGGTGACGTCGAAGGCCACGGCCTCGACCTCGGCGCCGGTTTCTGACGCCAGTTTGCGGGCCGCTTCCTCGGCCGCATGCTGCTGTCGCCCGTGAAGAATCACCCGGGCGCCCCGTTCGGCCAACCCGCGGGCCAGCGCGTTGCCGAGCCCGCGGGTGGAGCCGGTGACCAGCGCCAGGCGACCTTGAATATCGAATAGATTGGTCATCGTTGTCCTCGTATCGGTGAGTGCTCTAGAAGATCAGATAGACCGCGCAGGCCAATATGAACCCGATCACCGATTCCAGCGCCTGCTGCACGGTCCAGGTCATCAGCGTGGTCTTGACGTCCATGCCCAGCAGGCGACCCACCAGCCAGAAGCCGGAATCGTTGACGTGGCCGGCGAATACCGAGCCGGCGGCGGTGGCCAGCGTGATCGCGACGATCTGCATGGCGGAAAAATCGCCGCCGGAAACGGCCGGTGCCATCAGCCCGGCGGCGGTGACCAGTGCCACGGTGGCGGAGCCCTGCGCCAGTCGCATGACCACCGCGACGAGATACGCAGCGCCGATCACCGGCAGGCCCAGGTCGCTCATCGAATCCGACAGCGCATCGCCGATCCCTGACGCCTGCAGCACGCCGCCGAACATGCCGCCGGCGCCGGTGATCAGGATCACCGAGCAGATCGGCCCCAGCGAGGAGTCGACGATCTTCTCCAGCGCGCTACCGCCTTCGCCGCGACGGCTGCCCAGCACGTAGATCGCCACCAGCACCGAGATCAGCAGTGCGATCGGGGTCTCGCCCAGCGAGGAGAGAAACTGGAACCAGGTGGCGTCGCTGTCGGCCACGCCAGCGGCGCGGGCGAAGTCGAGCCCGGTATTGAGGAAGATCAGTGCCAGCGGCAGCAGCAGCAGCCCGATGACCGTGCCCACGCTGGGCGGATTCTCGATTTCGTCGTCGTCCTGGCCGCCGAACAGGCTCACTTCCAGCTTGAAGTCGAAGCGGCTGGCGGCGAAGCGCCCCCACAGATAGCCGGAGAGATACCACATCGGAAAGGCGATGATGATCCCCACCAGCAGCACCAGACCCAGATTGGCGCCGTAGAGCTCGGTGGCGGTGACCGGGCCGGGGTGCGGCGGCACGAACACGTGCATCACCGAGAACGCCGCTGCCGCCGGCAGCGCATAGAGCAGCACCGGGCCGCCCAGGCGCTTGGCCACGGCGAAGATGATCGGCAGCATCACGATCAGGCCGGCATCGAAGAAGATCGGGAAACCCATGATCAGCGACGCGATGCCCAGCGCGAACGGTGCCCGGGCCTCGCCGAACAGCGACACCATCTTCTCGGACAGTACCTGAGCGCCGCCGGAGTGCTCCACCAGCTTGCCCAGCATCGCACCGAAACCGACCAGCAGCGCCACCGAACCCAGCGTGCCGGCGAAACTGTCGGTCATGGTATCGACGATGGCGCCGGCGGGAATGCCGGTGGCGAATGCGGTCAGCAGGCTGACCAGGACCAGCGTCGGAAAGGCGTGTAGATGAAAGCGGATGATCAAGATCAGCAGCAGCGCGATCGCCGCCGCGGCAATGCCCAGCAGCGGTGCTGCCGTCAGGGTCTGCGTCCAGTCGTCCATGAGGCTTTCTCCGGGAGTGAGTGGTGCGCTCCCACGGTTGCACGAACGGCTGTCATGAAAAATACGACGTTGGTTTGCATGTCGGACCAAGCGTTGGAAATGTTCGACAAAGATGTCGAGCAGCCTCGGCCTTTCCGCCGTTCGAGGACGCGCGTGCTAACCTCGATGGCAGTTACCCTGTCATCGAGGCATCGCATGTTTCATTTTCCTCTCCATCGTTATCAATCCGCCGATTCCGCCTCCGGTGAAACCGGCGACGGTCGCACAGGCATCGACCACTCAGGCGTCGATCATACAGGCGTCGATCATACAGACAGCGACCCTCATCGCTGGCTGGAAGCGGTCGACAGCGCCGAGGCGCTGGCCTGGGTCGAGGCGCAGAACCGCCGGACGTTGGAGCGCTTCGAAAACGCCGAGTTCGAGTCGCTGGAGAGCGGCCTGCGGGAGATTCTCGACGCCGACGATCGGATCCCGTTCGTGGTCAAGCGCGGCGAGCATTACTACAACTTCTGGCAGGACGCCGAACATCCGCGCGGGCTGTGGCGTCGCACCACCTGGGAATCCTACCGCCAGCCGCGGCCGGAGTGGGACGTGCTGATCGACGTCGATGCGCTCAACACCGCCGAGGGCGAGAACTGGGTCTGGCACGGTGCCAGTTGTCTGGAGCCGGCGCAGCCGGGTGGACCGTGGGAGCGCGCGCTGGTCTCGCTTTCCCGCGGCGGCGCGGATGCCGATGTGACCCGCGAGTTCGATCTGATCAGGAGGCGCTGGGTCGGGCGTGACGACCATGGCGAGGCCGGTTTCGAGCGCCCGGAGGCCAAGGGCGGCATGAGTTGGATCGACCGCGACACGGTGTTCGTCTACACCGATTTCGGTACATCGAGCTCGGGTGAAAGCGCTTTGACCAGTTCTGGCTACCCCCGCCTGGTCAAGCGCTGGCGCCGGGGCGAGCCGATGGCGGCGGCGGAGACGATCTTCGAGGCCGCCGAACAGGACCTGATGGCGCTGGCGTTCCACGACAGCTCTCGCGGTTTCGAACGCGACTTCATTCACCATGCGCTGGCATTCTACGAGCAGCGACTGATCGAGCTGATGCCGGACGGCGAGGCGTTCCCCATCGAGGTACCGCTGTCGGCGCAGGCGGTGGTGCATCGTGAATGGTTGCTGGTCCATCTGCGCGACGACTGGCGGATCGAGGAAAACGACCTGAATTTCCAAAGCGGCGCGCTGCTGGCGATCGACTACGAGAGTTTCAAGCGCGGTGGCCGTGATTTCACCACGCTGTTCACGCCGGATGCGCACCGCTCGCTGGAAGGGTTCGAGTGGACGCGCCATTACCTGGTGCTGGATATCCTCGAGGACGTCAAACACCGGCTGCAGGTGCTGACGCCGGGGCAGGGCGCCGACTGGTCGCCGCGTCCGCTGGACGGCTTGCCCGCCACCGGCGAGATCGGGATTGCGGCGGTGGACGATGAAGAGAGCGACGAGGTTTTCCTGATCGTCACCGACTATCTCACGCCGACATCGCTATTGAAGATGGATCTGGCACAGACCCAATCGACGGGCAAAGCGCGCGCCGCGGAAACGATCAAGCGGGCGCCGGGCTTCTTCGAGACCGACGGCATGCAGGTGACGCAGCGTTTCGCCACCAGCCTGGACGGCACGTCGATTCCCTACTTTCTGGTATTGCCGGCCGGCGGTGAAGGCTCGACGAACGGCAATGATGGGCCGGCGGCGCCTATGCCGACGCTGCTCTACGGCTACGGCGGCTTCGAGATATCACTGACACCGCACTACATTGCCGGGGCCGGGCGCAGTTGGCTTTCGCGTGGCGGCGCCTACGTGGTCGCCAACATTCGCGGCGGCGGCGAGTATGGCCCGCGCTGGCATCGTGCCGCGCTCCAGGGCGAACGCCACAAGGCGTTCGAGGATTTCGCCGCCGTCGCCCAGGATCTTGTCGCCACTGGCATCACCACCCCGGCACAGCTCGGCATTCAGGGCGGCTCCAACGGCGGGCTGCTGGTGGGCAACATGATCACCCGCTATCCGGATCTGTTCGCAGCCGCAGTCTGCGAAGTGCCGCTGCTGGACATGCAGCGCTATCACCAGCTGCTGGCGGGTGCCTCGTGGATGGCGGAATACGGCGACCCGGACAGCGCCGACTGGGACGACTTCCTCAAGGAGTCTTCGCCCTACCACAACCTGCGCGAAGGCGTGGACTACCCGGCGGTGCTGTTCACCACCTCGACCCGCGACGATCGCGTCCATCCCGGCCATGCCCGCAAGATGATGGCGAAAATGGCGGCGATGGGTGCGAACGACGTCCACTATTTCGAGAATACCGAAGGCGGCCACGGCGGCGCGGCGGACAACGCCCAGCGGGCGAAGCTGAGCGCATTGGCGTGGCGCTTTCTGTGGGACCGGCTTAGCGACAGCCCGAGCGTTCGCTAAGCGGGTCTGTAGCGCGGGTCCTAGCCCGTGATCCGCGGGTCGGGAAGCCGATACCAGTGGACGGCGCTGTCGTGCAGGACCGCCTGGCGGGCGCCGGGGCCGGCATCGGCGTCGGCGATGGCCTGCTCGACCATGGCGAGCCAGGTCACGTAGCTGACGTTGAGTCCGGTGACCGGGAAGTTGCTGGCAAAGAGGCAGCGCTCGGCGCCGAAGATGTCGATGGTCTCGGCGAGCAGTGCAATATTTTGCTGCTCGTCCCAAGCGGCCATGGGGCTTCCCAGCTCCGAAAGCTTGACCGCGACATTGGGGTTGGCGGCCAGCGCCCGCATTCCCTCGCGCCAGTGTTCCAGCCCTGCTTCACTGCGGTCCCAGGGCAGGCCGGTATGGTTGAGAATCACGCGCAGGCTGGGGGTCTCTTCCAGCGCCCTGGCGGCATCCGCAAGGTGCCAGGCCGGCACCCGCAGATCCCAGGACAGCTCGCGTTCCTCCAGCAGACGCAGCCCGCGGGTCCAGCCCGAATCCTGCAGCGAGCCCGGCGCGCCAAGCGTGGCGGCGTACTGATCCGGTCTCGCCGCCGTCACCGGCTTGGCGCGCACGCCACGAAACAGCGGCGACTCCCTCTGGCGATCGAGCTGCGTTTCACAGCCCGGGTCGGCAAAGGCGGCCCAGCCGACCAGTGCCACCGGCAGCCCCTGTTGCTCGGCCAGCTGCGTCAGCCAGCGGGTTTCCACTTCCGGCTCGCGGCGCGCGGCTTCGGCCTCGCAGTGCACGGTGCCCGCCAGGCGATAGCCGGGCGGAACCAGCGCCCGGAGGTCCGCCGGCAGGAACGGCCGGCGGATCGGGGCGTAATCGCCGAGGAAGAAGTGATCGTCGATCTCATCCTCGAGCCACGGATAGTGCACGCTGCCATCCAGCGCCCAGAAGTGGTGATGGCTGTCGATCAGGAGCTGTTCGCTCATGGGAGGGGCCTCAGTTTGCCAGCCAGTACAGCGGCACGGTGATGATTTGCGGGAACGCCACGAACAGCAGCAACAGCACGACATAGGCCATGACGAAGGGCAGCACGCCCATCACGGCCTTCTCGAACTTGAGCTGCCCCACGCTGGTGATGACGTTGAGCACGTTGCCCACCGGCGGCGTGATCAGGCCGATGGCGCAATTGAGCACGAACATGATGCCGAAGTAGACCGGGTCGATGCCGGCGATCTTGACGATCGGCATCAGGATCGGGGTCAGCACCAGAATGGTCGGGGTCAGGTCCATCACCATGCCGACGATCAGCACGATGGCCATGATGGCCAGCATCAATAGGCGTGGACTGTCGGCCAGCGGCGCCAGCAGATCCGCCACCATCATCGGCAGTTGGGCAATGCTGATCAGCCACGAGGCGACGCTGGCCGCCGCCACCAGGAACATCACCACGGCCGTGTTGCGCGCGGCCTGCACCAGCACCTGGTACAGCCCGCCGAGATCGAGTTCCCGATAGATCAGGGTGGACACCAGCATGGCGTAGACCGCCGCCACGACACCGGCCTCGGTGGGGGTGAAAATGCCGGTCTTGATGCCGCCGATGATGATCACCGGCAGCAATATGGCCCAGAAGCTCTGGCGCAGCGCGGTCAACCGCTCGGCACCGGTGGCCTTCTTCGCCACCACCAGATCCTCCTTGCGGGTGATGAACATCCACATCAATACCAGGGTCACCCCCATGATCAGCCCTGGCACGATACCGGCCAGGAACAGCTTGCTGATCGAGATGCTGCCGGCCACCCCGATGATGATCAGCGGAATCGACGGCGGGATGATCGGCGCGATGATCCCGCCAGCCGCCATCAGCCCGGCCGAGCGGCCTTGGGGATAACCCGCCTGACGCATCATCGGCAGCAGCATGGAACCCAGCGCCGCGGTATCGGCGACGGCCGAACCGGACAGGCTGGCCATGACGATGGCAGCGAAGATGGCAACGAAGCCGAGCCCGCCCTTGCGATGCCCGACCATGCTCATCGCCAGCAGCACGATGCGCTTCGACAGCCCACCCTGCGCCATGACCTCGCCGGCCACCAGGAAGAAGGGAATCGCCAGCAGCGTGTAGCTGTCGGCGCCGTTGACCAGGTTCTGAGCCAGAATCTGCGAATCGAACAGCCCCAGATGCAGCATCAGCACGATGGCGCTGACCAGCAGGGCGAACGCGATCGGCAGGCTGAGGCCGATCGATGCCAACAGCGAGGCGAGGAACAGTCCGATCGTCATGGCGCCATCTCCGTGTTTTTCGGCAGCGACTGCAGGTGCCTCGGCGTCAGCAACCGGAATATCAGGATCAGCGACATCAGCACGCCGGCGATCAGCGCGGCAAGATAGAAGACGCCGACCGGGATACCGCTGATCGGCGACCGGTCGCTCCAGTTGAGCAGCGTCTGCGCATAGCTGCCCTTGACCAGCATCAGGCAGCAACCCAGCATCGCCAGTGTCACCAGACGCCGCAGTACACCCTGAACCTTCTGCGGCAGGCGATCGGAGAACGTCGTCACGCTGAGATGCTCATGGCGCATCAGGCCCACGACCGTGCCGAGAAAGATGACCCACACGAACAGAAACCGGGATAGCTCGACACTGATCGAAATGCCGCTGTTGAAGCCGTAGCGCAGCACGACATTGGTGAACACCAGCGCAATCATCGCGACCAGCGCCACCACCATGAGCAGATTGAGCATCCACTCGGTAACACGCGACAGACGAATCAGCGTCGTCCGGAGCGAGCCCGAGCCCGGTTGAGCCGTGATTTTCGGCGTTCTGGACATGAACATTCTCTCCGGGGAGACGAAAACGATGTCTTTGGCCTGCGGGGATTCGAAGGCATCCGACTGACATTGGCTGACCGCAGGACTGGGTCGTCGACGACCGGCCGCAGGCGCTCGCGCATCGATCGAGGCTTTCTCGGCCTCGTGACATCGATGGCCAGTTGGCGCTGCAACCGGGTCGACCGGGCAGCGTCGCCCTATTCGCCAGCAGGGCGCGCGGCCTTGATCGCCTCGATCAACTCGGGGCCGTATTTTTCCGTGAAGCTGGCCTCCACCGGGCCTTCGACGATGTCGCGCATCGAGGCACGATCAGGATCCTCGACGATCTGCATGCCCTGCTGCTTGAGAAATTCCAGATCTCCGGTCAGGCGCTTGGCCAGTTCCTCACGCTCGAACGTCGCGGAATCGATGGACGCCTGCACCAGAAGCTTTTGATATTCCGGACTCAGGCCCTCGAACTTGGCCTTGTTCATCACCAGTGGCGCCGCGGTATAGGCATGAGCCGTCAGCGACAGGTAGTCCTGAACTTCATAGAGGTTGGCCGAGCGGATCAGGCTGACCGGGTTTTCCTGACCGTCCACGGTGCGCGTTTCCAGCGCCGTGAACAGTTCGGTGAACGGCATCGGCGTCGGGTTGGCCCCCAGCGCTTCGAATGCGGCGATATGCGCGGGATTGGGCGTGGTACGCAGCTTCAGCCCCTGGATATCGGCGGCAGTCTTGACCGGATGCCGGGAGTTGGTCAGGTTGCGAAAGCCGATCTCCCAGAACGCCAGGCCCTTGAGGTCGTGATCCCCCAGCTTGGCCAGCAGCGATTGACCGATCTCGCCATCCAGTACGGCATACGCTTGCGCGTAGTTGTCGAACAGAAACGGCAGATCGAGAACGTTCAGTTCACCGACCAGCCCGGTGTAGTAAGGATTGCCGGTCAGCACGATATCGACCTGGCCGCCGCGGGCACTGGCGACTAGGGCGGTATCGCTGCCCAGTTGGCCGCTGGGAAAGACGCGAATCTGCAGCTCACCGCCGCTGCGCTCGTCGACGAGTTCGGCGAAGTGCTCCGCTGCGAGATGCTGAGCGTCTTCCACCGGATGAGTGTGGGCGAAATTGAGCGTGGTGGCGGCCAGGGCATTGGCGGAGGGCACAATGAGTACCGCCGTCAGCAGGCTGGCGAGAAGGGGGTGCGACGTCGAGCTCTGGGCAGTCATGCGGGCGATCTCCGAGTAGGGGCATCCGTTGGCGCATCACTTCGCTGAGCGATGCGCCGAGACACTGGCGTCAGGTGCAGTGCCTGTTGAAGAGACCGGCGCCGAATCCTCAAGCGCCGTCGGAAGACGGCGACCCAGGGTTAGCGACGGCGCCGAGGCAGAGAGACGAAGCGTCCCTATTCCGTCCATCGTCCGATGCTCTTCATTACGGAGATTGCGCTCAAACAGTCAATGTATACATTATACGTTGGTCGTTTCGGTGCCCTTTTCCTGCTGGCCATGAGTCCCGCAAGAGTGCGATGGCGGATCGAGGAGATCGGTCGCCTCGATCCGCCCACCTCGATCGCCCCTGCAATCCCCCTGTAGATGAGAGGTGAGCTGCGTCATACTGCGGCCCATTCAAGTCTTTTGGGGAATCCGATCAATGAGCCAAGGCACGTCGACATCGAGCGCGTTGAAATCCGACACGGTAAAACTCGGCGTGGTGATGGATCCCATCGCCGACATCACCTACAAGAAGGACACCACCCTGGCCCTGCTGTGGGCGGCGGAGGCGCTGGGCTGGTCGCTCCACTATCTCGAGCAGGAAGACCTCTACCTCTACGAAGGGCGGGCGATGGGCAGCGTGCGTCCGCTCAAGGTGTATCGCGATCCGCAGCACTGGTTTGAACTGGGCGAGCGCGAGTCCATGGCGCTTGCCGAGCTCGACGTGATCCTGATGCGCAAGGATCCGCCGGTGGACAGCCACTTTCTCAACGCGGTGCACCTGCTGGCGTTCGCCGAGCGGGAAGGCACGCTGGTGGTCAACCCGACCCGAGCGCTGTTCGAGTGCAACGAGAAACTATTCGCGCAGCAGTTCGCCCACTGCATTCCGCCGACGGTGGTCTCCTGCCGCGATGCCGTGCTGCGCGCCTTCCAGGCCGAACATGGCGATACCATCTTCAAGCCGCTGGACGGCATGGGCGGTACCGGCATCTTCCATATCGGCCCCGAGGGCCGCAATCTCGGCGCGGTGATCGAGCAGCTCACCGAGCGCGGTCAGCGCCAGATCATGGCCCAGCGCTACCTGCCGGAGATCAAGGATGGCGATACCCGGATTCTGCTGATCGACGGTGAACCGGTGCCCTACGGTCTGGCGCGCATTCCCAGCGCCGGCGAGACGCGTGGCAATCTGGCCGCCGGCGGCCGCGGCGTCTCCCGCGAGCTGACCGACCGCGACTACTGGCTGGTCGAACAGGTGCAGCCGATGATTCGCGAGAAGGGGCTGCTGTTCGTCGGTCTCGACGTGATCGGCGACTACATCACCGAGATCAACGTCACCAGCCCGACCTGCGTGCGCGAGATCGACGATCAGCGCGGCACCGATATTGCCGCCCAGCTGATGACGGCGATCGCCCAGCGGCTGGCAAAACGGGGCTGATCCGACCGCGCCCGACAGAGGGGATTCGGCAGAGGTGGTACAATGGCCCATTTCCTCTACGACTGACGGCTCCCGGCAAGATCGCCGGGCCGTCGCGCGAAGCCCGATGGAGTCCTATGTCAACGATCAGGCCAACATCCATGCCGACGCCGATGCAGAGCCTCAAGCACTATTTCCTGATGGCGATGCCGCACCTGGAAGATCCCAACTTCGCGGGTACGCTGACGTATCTGTGCGATCACGACGATGACGGCACCCTGGGGGTCATCGTCAATCGTCCTTCCGATCTGACCCTGGACGGACTGTTCGAGCAGCTCGATATCGAATCCGAGTCGGGGCCGCACAACGACGTGCTGGTCTACAACGGCGGACCGACCTATCGCGATCGCGGCTTCATCCTTCATCGCGGCAACGCGGATGCGTGGGATTCCAGTATTCAGGTCGCAGACGGCCTGGCGCTGACCACGTCGGTGGATATCCTGCAGGCGATCGCCCAGCGCCGCGGCCCTGAACAGTTTCTGGTGATGCTGGGCTGCGCCGGATGGAAGTCCGGGCAGCTCGAGGATGAGCTCAAGGAGAACTCTTGGCTGATCTCCGAGGGCGACGCCGGCATTCTGTTCGATCGCCCCCCGGAGCAGCGCCTGAGCGCGGCTGCCGGCATCCTCGGGGTCGATCTCAACCTGATGACCCGCCACGTCGGGCACGCCTGATGGCGTCGGCAACGGTCGATAGAACTGGTCAGCGCCTGGTCATGGCGTTCGACTACGGCACGCGACGCATCGGTGTCTCGGTGGGCAACGAGATGTTGCGCTCCGCCAGTGGCCTGGAGCCGTTGATCGCGCGAGACGGGATCCCCGATTGGGTCGCCGTCGAAAAGCTGCTGAAGGAGTGGCAGCCGGATCTGCTGGTGGTCGGACTGCCGATTCACGATGACGGCAGCGAATCCGACATGAGCGTGCGCGCGCGCAAGTTCGGTAACCGTCTCCACGGGCGCTTCGGCAAGCCGGTGGAGATGGTCGACGAGCGCGGCACCACCCGCGCCGCCAAGCTGATCGCCCAGGGTCAGGGGCACAAGGGCAACTACCGTGACCGCGGGGTCGACGGCATCGCCGCCCAACTGATCCTGGAAGGCTGGTTCAACCGCGAGGGCTGACCCCGCCTTCCCGAATACGCCTTCTCAAGCGTCGATATGCAGTTCCGGCGTCGGACGGCGGAAGCCACGAGTCAGCCACACCAGCCAGCCCAATCCCGCCAGTAGCCATATCGAGCCAAGCATGATCGCTCTGTGATCGAGGCTGAACAGCAGCCACACGATCGCGCCGAGCCCGATCGCCGGGCATACCAGAAAGCGCAGGGTATCGCCCGGGCCACGGCGGCCCTCCTTGAGATAGTAGTGGAAGACCACCGCCAGGTTGACCAGGGCAAAGGCCAGAAACGCGCCGAAGTTGATGAACGAGGCCGCTGACAGCACGTCCATCGTCAGTGCCAGCAGCGCCACCAGGGCGCTCAGAATCAGTCCCCCCAGCGGTGTTCCATAGCGACCCAGCGTCCCCAGCCAGCGTCGCGGCAGCACGTCGTCCCGGCCCATCGCGTAGATCAGTCGAGCGCCGCTGGCCTGGGCGGCAATACCTGAGGCGAACTGGCCCACGACCAATCCGATCAGAAAGATCGAGACGAAAAGATCGCCGCCGATGTTACGGGCGATGGTGTAGGCGGCGGCGTCCGGGTTGGCGAAGTCGAAGCCCGGCGCCGCGAGCTGTACGCAGTAGGAGACGACGATGAAGATCAGCCCGCCCAGCAGCGTGATCAGCAGGATCGCCCGCGGCAGCGTGCGCTGCGGGTCGCGAGTCTCCTCCGTCAGCGTGGTCACAGCATCGAAGCCGAGAAACGAATAGCAGGCGACGGCGGCACCAGCCATCAGCACCGGCAGTGAACCGTTGTCGGTACCCAGAAACGGCGCCAGGCTGAACAGTGGCTGAGTGGGATCGCCGAGAATGTAGTGCACGCTGAGACCCACGAAGGCCACCAGAACCAGCATCTGGATCAGCATCATGGCACTGTTGATCAGGCTGGCCAGCTTCAGGCCGAGCACGTTGATCACCGTGGTGACACCAATGAACGCCAGCAGCCACAGCGCCGTTGGAATGCTCGGGAAGGCTGAGTTCAGATAGGCCGCCCCGATCAGCCAGATCACCATCGGCAGGAACAGATAGTCGAGCAGAATGGCCCAACCGGCGAGAAAGCCCAGCCGATCGTCGATGGCGTGACGAACGTAGGCATAGGCGGAGCCGGCGACGGGGTAGGCCGCGGCCATGCGGCCATAGCTGTGGGCGGTGAACAGCATCGCTACCAGCGCGGCGAGATACGCACCCGCCACCGCGCCCTGGGTGACCACCGCCAGTACCCCGAAAGTGCCGAGCACGATGATCGGGGTCATGTAGGCCAGGCCGAACAGCACGACCTGGGAGAGGGTAAGGGTCTTCTTCATTTCCGACATCGTCGTTTCCTGTTGTGGTTATTGTGTGAATCGTGTTTTTTGCGGCTAACAGCGGTCGTCGTGATGAACACGGGAAGCCGTCACCGTGTTCAGCCGAAATGCCAACTGCGCCGCGAGCCCTGGGTTTCGAGCTGACCCTGCAGACTCAGACGGCGATCTCCTTGGTAGTCGTAGTCCTGCCTGGCGCTGGACAGGCGCGCCGGATCGACATGCAGCGGCTGGATCGTCTCCTCGCGACCGGCCCGAAACAGCGCCTCGCCGTCGGGGCCGATCAGCGCGCTCTCGCCGGCGAAGATGAGCCCGGCGCCCTGACCGACCCGGTTGCTCATGGCCAGAAAACACTGATTTTCCTGGGCTCTGACCTGGGCGGCGCGAGCGTGTATGGGGCCGTAGGGGTCCATGTTGCCGTTGGTCACCACCAGCAGATCGGCACCCATGGCAGCCAGCGCGCGCGCCGGTTCGGGGAATTCCAGGTCGTAGCAGATCAGCAGCCCGATGCATCGGCCGCGCCATTCGAGGCAGTGAAGCGCATCGCCGGGCTCAACCAGCGTGCGTTCGTCCGGCCACAAGTGGGTCTTGCGGTAGCGCAGCGCGATCCCGCTTTCGGGCGTGATCAGCACGGTGGTGTTGAACACGATCTCGCCATCCCGCTCCAACAGACCGATGGCGATCGCCAGATCGCGCTCGCGACTGGCCTCGATCAATGCCTCGAGTTCCGGTCCGTCGAGCGTCAGGGCGCGGTCGAGCACATGCTCAGGTTCGGCAAAGCCGCTCAGATGCGTTTCGGGGAAGACGATCAGCGCAGTGCCGTCGTCGGCGGCATGCACGACCTCGAGCGCGCGACCGAGGTTATGCGCGACGTCGCCTTCGCGGCTGGCGAGTTGTGCCAGGACAAGCTGCATGGAACACTCCGGGAGTTGTGATTGGGACGGAAGCCGCTGACCTCCAGTATCCCCAATCCCGCGCCACTGCCTATCCCGCGAGCGGGGTAACCCGATCGGGGGACGCAAAAGCTCGACGGTGGCTTCGATAAGGTGTGGCTTGAAAGAGAAAAACGATGACCCATCGACCCCGGCTGAAGACAAGTACCGATGACATGACGCCGCTGGAGAGCCTGGAGTGGCATCGCGCCTTCGGCCAGTTGGCGGAAAACGTCGATCGTGCCGGCTTCTGGCTGGCGCTGGTTCGGCGATTGGCGGGGGAAGTGCATTTCGATACCTGGGTGGCGCTGGTCTTCGACCGCCAGCAGCCGCCCCGTATTCTCGCCGAGAGCGACGAAGACGATGGCGCCGACGACGCGCTGTTTCAGGACTATCAGCGCGGCCTGTATCTGCTCGATCCGTTCTATATCGATGCCTGCGAGCGCGATCGCTGCGGGCTATTCACACTGGCGGAAGTGGCGCCGCAACACTTCACCCGCACCGAGTACTATCAGCGCTATTTTCGACGCAACATCGTCGCCGACGAGATTCACTTCAATCAGACGCTGGATGCGGGCCGAACCCTGTGCCTGTCGCTGGGCTCGACCCGTTCCTTTTCCCGTCAGGCATTGGGCAGCCTCACGTTGATGCAGCCGTGGTTGCTGGCGCTGATGCGCTTGCGCATGCATTTCGAACCGCAAGACGACGGAGAGGCTGGCCCCCATCCCTGGCATCCGCTGCCGGACAGAGCACTTGAATTCGATTCCCGCTATGCGCTGACCGAACGCGAGCGCGAAGTGAGTCAACTGATGCTGGGAGGCAGCTCGACCAAGGAGATCGCCCGCCGACTGGCGATCTCGGTCGAAACGGTGCGCGCCCACAAGAAGCATCTCTACGCCAAGCTGGGAGTCAATTCCCAGTCGGAGCTGTTTTCGCTGTTCTGGCAGGCGCGCCGTTAGGCTTGCCTCAAAAGTGCTGCGCTCGTCCATGCGGGGTCAAAAAATGAGCTCAAAGTACTCATTTACACCCCGTAAACTCCGCCTTCTCGCTCATTTTCGCCTTGTCTGACCATCGCTCGCCAACTTTTCAGGCGCAGCCTAAGCCCTAGAAGCTGGCGTCGTCGACACCGAAGCTGGGCGGCACGAACCAACCCACGTCGCGCAGATCCTTCTCGATCAGATCCTCCACCTGCAGCAAATGGGCGAAGATCGCCATGCGCATCGGGATGCCGTTGTCGGTCTGGCGGAAGATCGCCAGGCGCGGATCGCCGTTGAGGTCGGTGCTGAGATCGTTGGCGCCGGGGCGGCTGTCCCGCGGCAGCGGGTGCATGACGAGGGTCGTCGGCGAGCAGCGGCGGTCGAGAAAGCCACGATCGACGACGAAATCCGAGGTCAGTTCGGCAAAGCTTTCCGACATCTCCGCGGTGAAGCGCTCGCGCTGGATGCGGGTGGCGTAGATCACGTCCACGTCGTCGAACGACTCCGCCAGATTGGATCGTGTCTCGATGCGATGTCCCCGCGACGCCACCAGATCGACCAGATGCGGGGGCATCTCCAGCCCCGGCGGCGAGACCAGCGTGATCCGCAGCGGTTCGTAGAGCGACAGCAGCTTGATCAGCGAGTGCACCGTGCGGCCGTACTTGAGATCCCCGGTCAGCAGCAGATGCGCGCCCGCCAGCGGCTTGCCCAGCCGGGCGAACTCCTTGGTGATGGTGTAGACGTCCAGCAGCGCCTGGCTCGGGTGCTCGCCGGGGCCGTCACCACCGTTGATCACCGGCACCTGGGTCGCTTCGGCAAACTCCGCCACCGACCCCTGCTCGGGGTGGCGCATGACGATGGCGTCGACGTAGCCGCCCATCACCCGGCTGGTGTCGTAGAGCGATTCGCCCTTGGCCATCGATGAAAACGTGAAGCCGGTGGTATCGCAGACGCTGCCGCCGAGCCGACAGAAGGCGGCGTTGAAGCTGATCCGGGTTCGGGTGCTGGCTTCGAAGAACAGATTGCCGAGCACGGCGCCTTCGAGCACGCGGGTCACCTTGCGACGCTGGGCGATCGGCTCCATGCGTTCGGCGATGCGGATCAGATGGTCGACGGCATCGCGAGAGAGCGAATCGACGGAGAGCAGGTGCGAAGGCATCGGGAAACCTCTTTGGCGGCAGGTGGCGAAAGCGAACTGGCCGAGTCTGGCGACCTCGGTCGGGCGATAGTGTAGCGCCGTGCGTCACCGGCTTCACGCGTGGCGGCGACATCGCCCTGACGACCGGCCATACACCTCTGCATCTGTCTGTCCCAATCTGTCCGTATCAACGACTTTTTCATACCCACCACCTTTCTGGCGCATTTTCCGCGGCGTCAGCGCTATCGTTAACCTGGCTTAACGTTCGCCATCGAGATTTGAATGATTCCGGTCAGGCTCTCTATGCTCAGGGGGCGTCGTGGCAATCCATTGGAGGAGGCCGCGACGAGCCGGCCTGTCGATCGCGCATCTGGTTTCACAGGCACCGTTTCATTCGATTCCATTCAGGAGGGAGCCGGAATGTCAGAATCGCATTTTCCCCCGCAGCACCAGACCCATCAGCCGGGCGACGAGCACAGCATGCAGCCCGAGCCGGAGTTCATTCGTGACGACTATCGCGGCACCGACAAGCTCAAGGGCAAGGTGGCGCTGATTACCGGCGGCGACAGCGGCATCGGCCG
Source organism: Salinicola sp. CPA57 (assembly GCF_003206035.1). Classification (NCBI taxonomy): domain Bacteria; kingdom Pseudomonadati; phylum Pseudomonadota; class Gammaproteobacteria; order Oceanospirillales; family Halomonadaceae; genus Salinicola; species Salinicola sp. CPA57. The sequence goes on along the minus strand of NZ_PZJR01000005.1, from coordinate 129,944 downwards.
CGCCGTGGCAGTGCACTACGCCCGCGAAGGGGCCGACTGCGCCGTGGTCTACCTCGATGAAGACCGCGATGCGGAAGACACCAAAGCCTTGGTCGAAGCCGAAGGCCAGCGTTGTCTGCTGCTCAAGGGCGACGTGGTCGACTCCACTTTTTGCCGGGAAGCCGTCGAGCGCACGCGCAGCGAACTGGGTGGGCTCAACATTCTGGTCAACAACGCGGCCGAGCAGCATGACTGGGACGACGTGACACAGATCACCGACGAGCAGCTGCAGCGCACCTTCGCCACCAACATCTTCAGCCACTTCTATTTCGTGCGTGAAGCGCTGCCTCACATGGGCGCTGGCGACACCATCATCGCGACCTCGTCGGTCAACGCCTTCAAGGGCAACGCCACGCTGATCGATTACTCATCGACCAAGGGTGCGATTCAAGGGCTGGTGCGCTCGCTGGCGCAGTCACTGGTAGATCGCGATATTCGTGTCAATGCGGTGGCGCCGGGACCGGTGTGGACGCCGTTGATTCCGGCCAGCTTCGATGACGAGAAGGTCGAGGGTTTCGGCGGACAGGTGCCGATGAAGCGGGCCGGTCAGCCCAGCGAGATGGGGCCGGCCTACGTCTATCTGGCCAGCAAGGAGTCTTCCTACATGACCGGTCAGACTATCCATCTCAATGGCGGGGTGATCCTGAATACCTGAGGAAACACTGCATAAATGTCTGCGCAGGCGAATCGGCTTCGTTGCGCGGTGCTCGCAATCCTCACATATACCCCAATATGCTCCGGTTGCTGCGCTCCGTGCGCCTTGCGCTTCATCCTGCTCGACAATTTATTCAGCGTTCCCAAACGAAACATGCCTGCGCTCGGCGACTTTTCGGACCAAGCACCTACGCTGGCGGTTCGGTGGGGGTCTTGCCGCCGATCTTGGCGGTGATCTCGCGGGCGGTCTCCGCGACCAGGGCGGCGAGTTCGGGCAGGCGGGAATCGTCGATCCGGGCCACCGGGCCGGAGACCGAGATCGCCGCCAGCGGCAGGCCGCTTTCGTCGTGCAGTGTGGCGGCGACGCAGTTGAGCCCGATGGCGTGCTCTTCGCGATCGACGGCGTAGCCCTGGCGGCGAATCTCGACCAGCTGCTCGCGTAGCCTGTCGACGTCGGTCAGGGTGTTGGGTGTCTCGCCTTCCAGCGTGCGTCCTGCGACGATCTGCTCGAACTCCTGTGGCGGCATCCACGCCAGCAACGCCTTGCCGACGCCGGAGGCATGCAGCGGTGCCCGCGAGCCTAGCCGGGTGATCATGCGCATCATCTGCTTGGATTCGCTCTGGGCGAGATAGACCACCATGCCGTCGTCGCGGATACCGAGATTGGCCGTTTCCCCGCTGGTGGCGGTCAGCCGACGCAGGAAGGGGCGGGCGGTGGCGACGAAGTCCCGCGCTTCGAGAAAGCTGTTGCCGATGCGGAAGGTCTTGACGTCGATCTTCCACAGCCCGCTCTCGATGTCCTGGGTGATGAAGCCCTGCTGGAACAACGCCTGCAGCAGGCGGTGGGTGGTCGAGGGCGCCAGCTCGACGTCTTCGGCGATATCGGAGAGTGCCAGCCCATCCGGCGCCGCGGCCAGCCCCTCCAGAATGGTCAGACCCCGAACCAGCGACTGGCTGTGCCCGCCGCTGCTCTTGGCGCCGCCCGCCGGTCGACCGACGGATCGCCGCTTGGGTTCTGTTTGCTGATCCTGCTGCCGTTCAGTCGCCCGGTTCCGCTCTCTGTCCGTCACTCGCGCCGCTCTCGTGTCCGCCCGTATCAGGCGCTCAGGATAACCGCTCGATCCGGTGGTGTCTGTGCGCTATCGGCTACGACTTTCGGCCGCTCGCTGTTCCAGCCGTAGCCGCGCGATCCGGTGGATCTGTTCGATGGCGGTACGGCGCTCCTGTTGCGGCCGGTGGTGCAGTCGCGTCTCGAACGCCTCGAGGATCGCGTGACGATCAAGGCCGCGCACGGCGATGACGAAGGGGAATTCGAAGCGTTCACGGTAAGCGTGATTGAGCCGTTCGAAGCGCGCGAACTCGGCCGGCGTGCATTGATCGAGCCCGGCTCCGGCCTGTTCCGAACGGGAGTCGTCGGTCAGCTCGCCGGCGACCGCCGCCTTGCCGGCCAGGTCGGGGTGGGCGCGGATCAGCGCCAGTTGGGCATCGGCCGAGGCCGCATCCACCTGCTGGCGTAGCCGCTCGGCCAGCCCGGCGGGCGTATCCTGCGTCTCGCCGAGGCCGCGATCCCAGCTCTGCGCCGCGATCCACGGTGAATGTTCGTAGATTTCGCCGTAACTTTCGATGAATGCATCGCGGCCCAGCTGGCTGGGTCTGGGGGAAAGAAGCGCTAGGGTCATGAGGACTCCGGTTGACCTTTGTATACGAAGGCAATTGAATGAGGCTAACGCCTGGCGCGCTCGGCAATCCACTGTTTCGAGCCGTTCGCGCCCATCATCCCATTGAGGCCATCATGAGCGATTCCCCTCGAGGTTATCTGACCACGCACGTGCTGGACACGGCGCTTGGCCGTCCCGCCAGCGATCTGCGTATCGAACTCTATCGGTTGGAGGGCGGCACTCGCCTTCGCCTGGCCGATGTCACCACCAATGCCGATGGCCGCTGCGAGGCGCCGCTGCTGGAGGGCAAGGATTTCATCGCCGGCGTCTACGAGTTGCTGTTCCATGCCGGCGACTATTTACGGGCCGGCCACACATCCGGCTTACCTGCCAGCCAGTCGGGCGCGGGGCATTTCCTAGACCGCATACCGCTGCAGTTCACGGTCGATGCGCCAGCTGAGCACTATCACGTCCCGCTTCTTCTCTCTCCCTACAGTTATTCGACGTACCGGGGTAGCTGATGACCACGACCCTGATCCGCGATGCCGAGCTGATCGCGACCTTCGACGACGACGCCCGTGAGCTGCGCGATGCCAGTATTCTCGTCCGAGACGATCACATCGTTGCGATCGGTCCGACGCCGGACGTCACGGCCAGGCTCGTCGGTCCTGCCGACAATGTTATCGATGCGCGCGGTCAGGTCATCCTGCCGGGACTGGTGAACACGCACCACCACTTCTATCAGACGCTGACGCGGAACTTGCCGGCGGGGCAGAATGCCGAGCTGTTCGACTGGCTGGTGACCCATTACCCGATCTGGGCAAGGCTCGATCCGGAGTCGATGTTCGCCAGCAGCCAGATCGCGGCGGCGGAACTGCTGCTGTCGGGCTGCACCACGGCGGCGGATCACACCTACCTGTGGCCCAACGGGGCGCGTATCGACGATCAGATCGCGGCGGTTTCCGAACTCGGCCTGCGCTTTCACGCCTCGCGGGGCTCGATGTCGGTGGGAGAGTCCCAGGGCGGGCTGCCACCGGACAGCGTGGTCGAGTCCGAGCCGTCGATTCTCGCCGACACCCAGCGCGCCATCGAGCGCTATCACGACACCGCCGAGCGGGCGATGACCCGCATCGTGGTGGCGCCATGCTCGCCGTTCTCGGTCTCCCGCGAGCTGATGATCGCAAGTGCCGAACTGGCCCGTCATTACGGCGTGCATCTGCACACGCACTTGGCCGAGACCCGCGACGAGGAGGCCTATTGCCGCGAGCGCTTCGGCTGCACACCAGTGGAGTACGCCGAGCAGGTGGGCTGGGTCGGCAGTGATGTCTGGTTCGCCCACATGGTGCATCCGCACGCCGACGAGATCACGCGCCTCGGTGGCCACTGCTGCGGTGCGGCGCACTGCCCCAGCTCCAACATGCGCCTCGGCTCCGGCATCGCGCCGGTGATGGCGATGCACCAGGCCGGCATGCGTGTCGGTCTTGGCGTCGATGGCAGCGCTTCCAACGATGGCTCGCACCTGCTGGCGGAGGCGCGCCAGGCGATGCTGCTGGGCCGACTTCAGGGTGATATGAGCGAATTCACCGCGCGCCGGATGCTGTGGTTCGCCACGCGCGGCGGCGCATCCACGCTCGGGCGTGACGATATCGGCCAGCTCGCGGTGGGCAAGGCCGCCGATATCATCGGCTTCCGGCTGGACTCGCTGGCCCTGGCCGGTGGCGCGCTGCACGACCCGCTGGCATCGCTGGTGTTCTGCCAGCCGCCGCAGGTCGATCTGTCGATCGTTAACGGCGTACGCCGCGTCGAGCACGGCCAACTGCTCGGCCACGATCTCGATCGCATGGTGGCGAGACACAACGCCAGTGCCAGGCGGCTGGTGGAGGGCTGAGCACCTGCCTCCGGGCGGCTGTCATCCGACGGCGGGGCGTATACAATCGTTAACGACGTGAATCATCGATGTGACCGGCGCTGGATGGGCGAACGACAATGGCAAGAAGCGCGAACGCGGCTAATCACATGGAAGAGCCCGCAAAGGCGAAACGCAGCCGGGGTGCCGGCAAAGCGGGTGACGGGGCCGAGCGTCACGAAACGATCTATCAGCAGATTCGTGAGGCGATCGTCGAACATCGCCTCAAGCCGGGGGCGCGTCTGCGCGAGGATGCGCTGGCGGACGTGTTCGATGTCAGTCGCACCGGCGTTCGCAAGATTCTTCAGCGCCTGGCACTGGAATACCTGGTGACGCTGACCCCCCGGCGTGGTGCCAGTGTCAGCCGGCCCAGCATCGAGGAGGCGCGAGACGTCTTCGCCGCGCGCCAGTTGGTCGAGTGCCAGTTGATGCCATGGGTGGCGCGGCGCCTCAAACCGGCGGACGCCAAGGCGTTGCGCGAGCTGGCATCGAGCGAACGTCAGGCCTTGCGGACCGGCGAACAGAGTCGTGCGATCCAGCTCTCGGCCCAGTTCCATCAACGCCTGGCCGAGCTTTCCGGCAACACCCCGCTGGCGGAGTTCATCGAACGGCTCTGCTCGCGGTCCTCGCTGATCCTGGCGGTGTATGGATCCTCCGGCCATCTGGGCTGTGAATCCCACGATCACGACGAGCTGATCACGCTGCTGGAAACCGGCAAGGAGGAGCGCGCGATCGCCTTCATGCAGCGTCACCTCAAGGCGATCGAGGCGTCGCTGTCGATTGAAGAAAGCACCGATGACGCGCCGGACTTGAGAGCCATCTTCGGTTAATGCTCCGGCTGGATTCGATTACTCGCCCCAGTCGGCGAAACGGCCCAAGAACGGCTTCGGCCGTGGAAAGGCGAGATCGCCATGCTTGCTGGTCCCCAGGCCCAGCGATACCAGCGATTCCGCCAGTTTCACCGCGGCGCTGACGCCTTCGATCACCGGCATGCCGAGGTCATGCGTCAACCGCTCGGTGAGATCGGCCATGCCGCCGCAGCCGAGCACGATGGCACCGATGCCATCTTCCGCCTTGGCCCGCAGGCACTCGTCGAGTAGCGCCTGATAAGCGTTGCCCGCCGGGTTTTCCAGCTCCAGCACCGGCAGGTCGGTGGCTCGTACGCGGCGGCAATGATGGCGGAACCCATACTGGTCGAGCAGATGCTCGGCGATGATCGCGGTGCGCGTGAGTGTGGTGACGACCGAGAAACGCGTGCTGATCAGCGTCGCCAGGTGAAAGCCCGCTTCGGCGATACCGATCACCGGCGCACGGGTCAGTTCACGGGCGGCGAGCAGACCGGGGTCGCCGAAGCAGGCGATGACATAGGCGTCCATGCCCATCGCCTCGCCACGGCGAACTTCTTCGAGCACGCCAACCGCGCCGATCGCCTCGTCGAAGTGGCTTTCGATCGACACCGGGCCGCTATCCGGCTGGCTGACGTGGATCTGCGTGCTCTCCGCGGCTACGTGGTTGGCACAGGCACCGATCTTGTCGGTCATGCTGGCGGTCGTATTGGGATTGATGACGTGGATCTGCATGGCATGGCACCTTGGCGATTCGAGCGAATCGCGATAGGGTTATTTTGTCCACAAAAATAGCCGATTTTGAATACAATATCGATGCCGCCGGTATCGATGTCATTGGCGTCGGTAGCGATAGGCTCGATGACGACCCTTGCGACGACGGCCATCTCGACAAAAGACAAAAAGGCGCTGCGCATGATCTCTCCAGACTATCCTCGCGACCTGATCGGCTACGGCCGTACGCCACCGCACGCCAACTGGCCGGGCGGGGCCCGCGTGGCGGTGCAGTTCGTGCTCAATTACGAAGAGGGCGGCGAGAACAGCGTTCTGCATGGCGATAGCCATTCCGAACAGTTTCTGTCCGAAATCGCCGGCGCCGACGCCTATCCCGACCGCCACCTGAGCATGGAGTCGATCTACGAATATGGCTCCCGGGCCGGGGTGTGGCGGGTATTGCGCGAATTCGAGCGCCGCGGCCTGCCGCTGACGATCTTCGGCGTGGCGATGGCGCTGCAGCGCAACCCGGAGGTGGCCCAGGCGTTCAAGGCGCTTGGCCACGAGATCGCCTGTCACGGCTATCGCTGGATCCATTATCAGAACGTGCCCGAAGCGGTCGAGCGCGAACATCTCGAGCGCGCGCTGGCGATCTTTCGGTCACTCTTTGGCGAGCTGCCGCTGGGCTGGTACACCGGTCGCGACAGTCCCAACACCCGGCGTCTGCTGCTCGACCAGGGCGGTTTCCTCTACGACAGCGACTACTACGGCGACGACCTGCCGTTCTGGATGTCGGCCGAGGACAGTCAGGGCCAGACGCATCAGCATCTTGTCGTCCCCTACACGCTGGATACCAACGACATGCGCTTCGCCTCGCCGACCGGTTTCGATCACGGCGAACCGTTTTTCCAGTACCTGCGCGATGCCTTCGACGTACTTTACGAAGAAGGCGCGGAGACGCCGAAGATGCTGTCGATCGGGCTGCACTGTCGGCTGATCGGGCGTCCCGGGCGCTTCCGGGCGTTGCAGCGCTTTCTCGATCATCTCGAAGCCCATGACCGGGTGTGGATAACCCGGCGTGTGGATATCGCCCGCCACTGGGCGACGGTGCACCCGGCCGCATAGCGGATCGATCGCTTCGCGCCAATCCAGAGACCGAATCTGGCGCCAATCGTGCTTCTTCATGGTGCGAACGAGAGGATTCGTGCCTCTGGTTCGATCATCGTCCCCTCTGCCCGAGTCGTCGAGAAGAGGCACTGGGCCCTTCGATCGTTGGCTAACCCCCTGAATCGTCGACGCTGAAACCCAGGTTGGCGCCAAGCTTGCTACGTAGCAGTGTGAAACAAACGTTTCTCACCCGGCAGAGAAGTCGCCAATCGTTTCTTTGCCGGCATAACGACGTACAAAGCTCCCCTCAGGAGGTATGGCATGTTCGCTTTCGCCAAGAATCGATTCTCGCGCCAGCTCGTGCTGGCACTCTGCTGCACCGTGGCCGCCGGCCTTGCCGCCCTGTCGGCACAGGCCAGCGATCTGGAAACCATCGAGCAGCGCGGCACGCTGCGTGTCGCGGTGCCGCAGGACTTCCCGCCGTTCGGCTCGGTCGGCACCGATCTGCAGCCACAGGGCTACGACATCGACATGGCGCATTACCTGGCCGACCAGATGGATGTCGACCTGAAACTGGTGACCGTCACCAGTGCGAATCGCATCCCGTTCCTGCAGACCGACAAGGTCGATCTGGTGATCTCGAGCCTGGGCAAGAACCCTGAGCGTGCCGCGGTGATCGACTTCACCGACGCCTACGCGCCGTTCTTCCTCGGCGTGTTCGGTACGCCAGAAGCGGAGGCGATCGACGATGCCTCGGGTCTCTCCGGCAAGACCATCGGCGTGACCCGTGGTTCGGTCGAGGACATGGAGCTTTCCGATCTGGCGCCGAGCGATACCACCATCCAGCGTTTCGAGGACAACGCGACCACGATCTCCGCGTTTCTTTCCGGCCAGGTCTCCTATATCGCCACCGGTAACGTGGTCGCGGCCCAGATCGCCGAGCGTAACGCCGAGCGGGCGCCGACCATGGTCTTCCAGATCAAGAACTCGCCCTGCTATATCGGTCTGGCGCAGGACAACGGTGCGTTGAAGGATCGCGTCAATGCGCTGATCGAGCAGGCCAAGCAGGATGGCACGCTGGAATCGATGTCGCAGAAGTGGTTCCACACCGCGCTGCCCGACGACCTTTCCTCCTGAGCGGGTGATCGTCCATGACGCTGGATTTCTCCACGCTGCTGCCATACACGGACGTGATCCTCGAAGGCCTGGTGACGACGCTGTGGCTCACCGTCGTCACCACCGCCGCCGGGATTGCGCTGGCGATTCTCGTCGCCTATGTCCGCGATGGTTCGCCGACCGGTACCAGAGCGGTCATCAGTCGCCTGCTGGGCGGCTACGTTGAAATCGTCCGCAACACGCCGTTCATCGTGCAGCTGTTCTTTCTCTATTTCGGTCTGCCGGCGCTGGGCGTGCCGATCAGCGCGACGGCCGCGGCGCTGCTGGCGATGATTCTGAATCTTGGCGCCTACACCGCCGAAATTCTGCGCGCAGGTATCGATTCGACGCTGAAAGGCCAGCATGAAGCCGCCCGCGCACTGGGGCTTTCGCGCCGGCAGAGCTTTCGCCACGTGGTGCTGGTGCCGGCGTTCTCGCGGGTTTATCCGTCGCTGATCAGCCAGTGCATCATCGTCATGCTGGGCTCGGCGGTGGTGTCCCAGATTTCGGTGTTCGATCTGACCTACGCCGCCAACTTCATCCAGTCCCGCAACTTCCGTGGCTTCGAAGTCTATCTGGTGGTGACGCTGATCTATCTGCTGCTGGCCGTGGGTCTGCGGCTGGCGTTCGAATTCGTCGGGCGACGACTGTTCGCGTTTCGCCAGGGAGGGTCGTCATGACCGATTTCACGCTGTGGGACATCGTTCGCAACCTGCTGCTGGCCGGGCGCTGGACCGTGGTGCTGTCGCTGATCGCCTTTACCGGAGGCGCGATCGTCGGGCTGCTACTGACCCTGCTGCGGATGGGCGGGTTGACGCCGATTCGCTGGCTGATTCGGCTCTATGTCGATGTGTTCCAGGGCACGCCGCTGCTGATGCAGCTGTTTTTGGCCTATTTCGGCGCCGCCGTGCTGGGCTTCGATGTTTCCGCCTGGACCGCGGCCAGCGTGGCGCTGACGCTGTTCACCAGCGCCTTCCTCTGCGACATCTGGCGGGGCTGCGTGGAAGCCGTCCCCAGCGGCCAGTGGCAGGCGTCCCGTGTGCTCGGGCTGAACTACCTGCAGTCGATGCGCCACGTCATTCTGCCCCAGGCGCTTCGACTCGCGGTGCCGCCGACCGTGGGTTTCTCGGTCCAGGTCATCAAGGGCACCGCGCTGGCCTCGGTGATCGGCTTCGTCGAACTGACCAAGGCCGGCACCATGCTCAACAATGCGGCGTTTGCCCCCTTCACCATCTTCGCGCTGGTGGCGCTCGGATACTTCATCCTCTGCTATCCGCTGTCGCGCTACGCCCGTCACCTGGAGAAAAAGCTCTATGGCGCTGGTATCCGTTAAAGACCTGCATAAATCCTTCGGTGAGCTGGAGGTGCTCAAGGGCATCGATCTGGAGATCGAGGCCGGCGAGGTGGTGTCGATCATCGGTCGCAGCGGCTCGGGCAAGAGCACGCTTTTGCGCTGCCTCAACCAGCTCGAGCGTCACGACTGGGGCACGATTCATCTGGCCGATCAGCGCCTCGACGGCGGGGCAATGTCGCCAGGCGAGCTGAGCCAGAACGTCGGCATGGTGTTCCAGAGCTTCAATCTGTTCCCGCACAAGACGGTGATCGAGAACGTGATGCTGGCACCGCTGGTGGTCAAGCAGACACCGCGAGACGAGGCACGCCGGATCGCCGAGCAGGTGCTCGACAAGGTGGGGATGCTGGAAAAGATCGACGCCTATCCGGCTCAGCTCTCCGGTGGCCAGCAGCAGCGCGTGGCGATTGCCCGTGCGCTGGCGATGAACCCCAAGGTGCTGCTGTGCGACGAGGTGACCTCGGCACTCGACCCCGAGCTGGTCGGCGAGGTGCTGCGGGTGCTCGAGGACCTGGCCCGGGAGGGGATGACGCTGATTCTGGTCACCCACGAGATGAAGTTCGCTCGTGACGTCAGTCACCGGGTGGTCTTCATGCACCAGGGGCGGATTCACGAGTCGGGCGATCCGCAGACGCTGTTCACGCGTCCCGAAACGCCGGAACTGAGCCAGTTCATCGCCTCCGTACTCTAGAGTGACCATGATCATGTCGGAAACGAGCCCACAGACGCATATCGGTCGTCGTCTGCAGCACCATTTCCCGGATCTGGGGCCGCAGGAGCGTCGGGTGGCGGATTTCATTCTGGCCCATCTCGAGGATCTGGCGGTCTACAGCGCGACCGATTTGTCGCGGCTGAGCGGGGTATCGAAGGCAACCGTGACCCGTCTTTTCAGGCGCCTGGGCTATGACGACTTCAAGGCGGTCAAGGCGCATGCGCGGCAACTGCGCCATTACGGTGTGCCGCTGGCGTCCCGATCCGATGCCCTGGACGACGGCGTCGAACGCTTCCGCCGGCACGCCGAGCGCGAGCAGGAGAATCTGCGTCAGTGTCTCGACGGGCTGACGCCGGTGCTGTTCGACGAGGTCGTCCGCGCGCTCGACAAGGCACCCGCCGTTGCCGTGATAGGCTATCGCAACAGCTATCCGGTGGCTCTGCACCTGCGCCAGCAGTTGCTGCAGGCGCGCGCCAATGTGCGTCTGCTGCCGGCGCCCAATCAGTCGCTGGCCGAGGAACTGGTCGAGCTCGAGCCCGGCGCGCTGGTCGTGCTGATCGGCTTTCGCCGTCGCCCCAGGCTGTTCGAGACGCTGGTGGAAGCGCTTGCCGCTCGTGAACAGCGGGTGCTGCTGATCGGCGACCCGACCACGGCCAAGTATGCGGATCGGGTCACCTGGCGGCTGGAGTGCGCCCTGGAAACGATCTCGGCGTTCGACAGCTATGCCAGCGCCATGAGCCTGGTCAGTCTGCTCGCCAACGCTATGCTGCATCGAAGACTGGCCCAGGGGAGGGCCAGGATCGGCGAAGTGGCCGAGCTGTATGAGGCGCTGGACGAACTGGCCCCTTAGCGTTACAAGGCCTGGAGACCTTCCCGTCAATGCTCCGCTGGAGAGGACGGAAGAGGGTTGCCCCCGAACAAGGAGAGAGCATGCCGCAGCGCAGCCACGACACGCCCGACAGAACCTACTACGCCCCCCACGGCGGTCTGCCGCCTCAGAGTCAGCTGATTCATGGCCGGGCGGTCTTCACCGAGGCCTATGCGGTGATTCCCAAGGGCGTGATGAGCGACATCGTCACCAGTTTCCTGCCGCATTGGGAAAAGACCCGGCTATGGGTGCTGTCGAGGCCGCTCTCCGGCTTCGCCGAGACCTTTTCCCAGTACATCATGGAAGTCTCGCCCGGTGGCGGCAGTGAGCGCCCGGAGCCGGATGCGGGCGCCGAGGGCGTGCTGTTCGTGGTCGAGGGCGAGATGACGCTGACCCTCGCGGGAGAAACGCACGAGATGGCACCGGGCGGCTACGCCTATCTGCCGCCGGGCTGCGATTGGCAGCTACGCAACAGGAGCGAGGCGCCGGTGCGCTTCCACTGGATTCGCAAGGCGTACGAATTCGTCGGTGGGCTGGAGGTGCCGAAGGCGTTCGTGACCAACGAGCAGACGATCGCGCCGACGCCCATGCCGGATACCGACGGGCGCTGGGCGACCACGCGCTTCGTCGATCCCGCAGACCTGCGCCACGACATGCACGTGACCATCGTCACCTTCCAGCCGGGCGGCGTGATCCCGTTCGACGAGACCCACGTGATGGAGCACGGCCTCTACGTGCTCGAGGGCCGTGCGGTCTATCATCTCAACCAGGATTGGGTAGAGGTCGAGGCCGGCGACTACATGTGGCTGCGTGCCTTCTGCCCGCAGTCCTGCTATGCCGCCGGTTCGACGCCGTTCCGCTATCTGCTCTACAAGGACGTCAACCGGCACATGAAGCTCAGCCTGTCCTGACGGCGATCAACGCTGTTCAGCCAAAGCGGGAAAGCCGATAGGGCTCAAGCGACGGCAGGTCGTCGCGGTAGGGCGGCGTGACGGACGCGGCGTGTTCGCCGGGGCCGGCCAGCTCGGCGATCAGCTCGGCGGTGATCGCCGACTGGGTCAGCCCCAGGTGGTGGTGGCCGAACGCCAGCAGCACGCGGCCGTCGCACACGCGATCGATGATCGGCAGCGAGTCCGGCAGCGACGGGCGAAAGCCCATCCACGGCGTCGCCCCCTCGGCGTCGAGATCGGCCTTGAACAGGCCCTGGCTCAGGCGATGCAACTGCCACGCTCGCCCCATATTGGGTGGTGCCTCCAGTCCCGCGAACTCCACGGTGCCAGCGAGCCTCAGGCCGGTTTCCATCGGCGTCATGATGAAGCGGCGCTCCAATGATGTGACCGCGAAGGGCAGGCGGTCGGACTCGCGGGGCAGCATCAGGTGATAGCCGCGCTCGGTATCCAGCGGCACGCGCTTGCCGGTGAGCTGGGCGGTCAGATCTGCCGAATGGGCGCCACAGGCGACGAGCACCTGCCCGGCCTCGCGTTCGCCGGCATGGGTCGTCACGGCGACGCCTTTCGCGGTCAACCGAGTCGACTGCACGGTTTCCTGCTCGAAACGAACGCCTTCGTGCCGGGCGGCTTCCACCAGCGTCGTGACCACCCGCCACGGATCCAGCACGTGGCCCGTGGCGGGAAAGAACAGCCCGCCCAGCAGCGCGTCCGAGAGCTGCGGCGCCGCGCGTTGGATCGCTTCCCTATCCCAAAGCTCGACCGGCACCTGTTGTTCTCGCATGCGCGACTCGAGCGCTTCGAGCTTCGAGTGCGACTCCGGCTTCTCGTAGACCAGCAGCGAGCCGTCGGCCTTCAGCAGGTGGCTGCTGTCGACCGATGCCAGCAGGCGTTGCCACGCCGCCAGACTGCGCTCGTTGAGGGCGCGGATACCGGCAACGCTTTGGCGAAAAGGCGCCGGGCGCAGGTTCAGCACCAGCCGGGTCAGCCACGGCAGCGCGCGGGGCAGGTATTTCCAGTCCAGCCGCAGCGGGCCCATCGGATCCATCAGCATGCCGGGCAGAGACCTGAGAATCGAGGCATCGGCGATCGGGAAGACCTGCTCCGTTGCCATGTGTCCGGCGTTACCGTAGGAAGCGCCACGTCCCGGCTCCTGTTTGTCCAGCACCAGCACGCGGTGACCCCGGCGCGCCAGTGCCAGGGCGCTGGTGACACCGACGAGACCGGCCCCGACAATGATGATGTCGGCATTGCTCTCTGTCTCGGGCGGAACAGGATGAGATGGGTCCGACATGCGCTACCTCACGACCAGATCGATGGGGGGCGGGCAGCGCTCACGCGCTGCGCAGACTCTTTTCCAGCACCGCCGCGATACCTTCCGCGGCGTCCTTGATGTGGGTTTCCAGCAACTGGCAGGTTCTGTCGACATCGCCCTGGCGGGCCAGCTCCAGAAGCTGGCGATGCTCGACTTCCGCCTTCTCGATCTCGCGGGTGTAGACCAGCTGCATGCGGATATAACGCCCGGACTTGGTATTCAACTGACCGATCATGGCCAGCGTCTCGGGCAGCCCGGAGGGCGCGTACAGGGCGTGATGAAACGCGAAGTTGTAGTCGCTCCAGTTGTCGATCTGGCTGCCGGAATCGAGCGCCGCATCATACTGACGGAGAATGCTCGCGGCGTGATCGAGATCCGCCGCCGTCAGATTGGGGATCGCGTGGCGCAGCACGTAGGTCTCGAGCAGTACGCGCAGATCGAAAAGCTCGCGAATCGCCGCCACCGAGAGCTCGGTGGTGAAAGCGCCACGATGGGCGTGAAATTCCACCAGTCCCTCGGATTCCAGGGTCAGCAGTGCCTCACGGACGGGGATTCTGCTGACCTCGTAATCCTTGGCCAGCGCATCCTGACGCAGCTGTGAGCCGCCCTTGAACTCGCCGCCGAGAATGCGTTCGCGCAGATCGTCCGCTACGTACTGGGCTCGGGTCTTGAAAGTCGCCATGAAGTCTCGTCGTGTCGCAGAATCTGGATATTGTATGCAATCCCTATGGCTCCCGCCGACTTTTCAGGCCCGTGCTTTCTTCAAGATCAGCGTTGCAAGATCGGTATGGCAAGATCGGTATGGCAAGACCGGTGTGGAAAGACCGGCGTTGCAAGACCGGCTCACGCCGCGTCGAGCTGCGCCGACCACTGCGCGTACCACTCTCGGAACAGCGCGTACTGGGTGTCGACGTAGCGGCGCTGCGCATCGCTCAGGACGTCGCTTTCGTTGAAGTGGCGTTCGTAGGCGCTGTCGCCGTTGAGCACCATCAGCTGCTTGTAGTAGAGCACCAGATCCACGCCTTCATCGAAGGAGGAAAGCACCGCCAGCGCGGACTCCAGCTCCTGGGCCAGGCGCCGGGCTTGGGGATCGCCCTTGGCGGCTTTCTGGCTCAGCGCGACCAGCTGCAGCACCTCCCGCGGCAGCGCATTGCCGACCCCGGTGATGGCGCCGGTGGCGTTGCAGTTGACGAAACCGTGGAATACCTGGGTATCGACACCCACCATCAGGCTGACCCCGTCATCCTGAGAGGTGATGTGCTCGGCCGCGTAGCGCAGGTCGTCTGCACCGCCGAACTCCTTGAACCCGATCAGGTTCGGGTGCTCGCGACGCAGCGCGAAGAACAGCTCGGCGCGGGTGGCAAAGCCGTAATAGGGGCTGTTGTAGATCACCGCCGGCAGCTCGGGGGCGGCTTTCAGAATCGCCGAGAAGTGCGCCTTCTGCGCCGCGGGCGCGGTACCGCGGGAGAGCACGCGAGGAATGACCATCAGCCCCTGGGCGCCGACCCTGGCCGCATGCGCGGCGTGGGAGACGGCTTCCTTCGAGTTGACCGCGCCGGTACCGACGATCACCGGCACGCCGGCGGCGACAAGTCGCGCCACGCCTTCCTGGCGCTCGGCCTCGCTCAGCAAGGGCCAGTCGCCCATCGAACCGCAGTAGACCACCGCGCGCATGCCGAGATCGACCAGCTCGCGACCCTTGGCGACCAGCGCGTCGTAGTCGGGCGTGCGGTCGGCGGTGCAGGGGGTCATCAGGGCGGGAATGCAGCCGGTAAAGATGGAGTCGTTCATGGTTGTCCTCTGGAATCCGTGAATGTCTTTCGGAATGGCTTTTCGGGAATGAACTTTCGGAAATGAACTTTCGGAAATGACTTATCGAACGGCTATGACGCGGTGATGCCCCAGGCAAACGGATCGCTTTCATCGATCAGCAAGTTGGCATCGGCGGTCATGCAGGCGCTGCCGGTAATGAACGGGCGCACCATGCCCTGCGCCTGGTCTTCCCATGCATAGCGTCCCTCGAAGCGACTGCCGGTGATGCTGGCCTGGACCCAGGTTTCGCCGGGCGCCAGCTTGCCGTCGGCGGCGAGACAGGCCAGCTTGGCGCTGGTGCCGGTGCCACAGGGGGAGCGGTCGTAGGCCTTGCCGGGGCAGAGCACGAAGTTGCGGCTATCGGCCGGGTTTTCCGTGCCAGCGTCGTCGGCGAACAGCTCGACATGATCGATATGGCCGCCGTTTTCACCGGTGATTGCCTGTGTGTCCAGGGCCTGGCGGATCGCCCAGGTAAAGGCCGTCAGCGCCTCCTCGTTGGCCAGGGTCACCGTCTGATCATGCTCGCCGACCAGAAAGAACCAGTTGCCGCCCCAGGCGATATCGCCATGCACCACGCCGTAGCCCGGCACCTCCACCGGCACGCGCTGGCGATAGCGATAGGCGGGTACGTTGCGCACCGTCACCGTGCCGTCCTGGTGCAGCGTGGCGCTGACCGGACCGACGGTGGTGTCGATCTTGTGTTCGCCGGGCTGGATCATCCCGAGATGATGCAGCGATGCGACCAGGCCGATCGTGCCGTGGCCGCACATGCCCAGATAGCCCGAGTTGTTGAAGAAGATCACGCCGCAGGTCGCGCCTGGCGTAACCGGTGCGCAGTAGAGCGCGCCGACCAGTACGTCATTGCCGCGTGGCTCCAGCAGGCAGGCGCGCCGCCAGTGATCGTGAGTGTCCCGCAGCGCGTCGCGCTTCTCGACCAGGGTGTCGCCCGGCAAGGTCGGAAAGCCGTCCATGACCAGGCGCGTCGGCTCTCCACCGGTGTGGGAATCGATGACGTGGATGCGCTTCATGCTGATTGTCCCCTGATCTGAGCGAACCTGCGAAACGTCCGGCGGGCGTCGAACGTGTGAATTTTCCAATATTGTAGATTTTATACAATCTTCGTGGCGCAATGTGAAGCCATACCGTGCGGCAACGGAAAAAGGAAAAAAGCCGGCGTCGAAGGCGCCGGCAAGAGGGAGAGAACGTCGAGATATTCAATGAGGCCATGAAGCGCTTGACGAGCTCGTGAAGCGTTCACGGAGAGCATGGTCTTGGAATCAAGACGCCACGGCCGCTGCGGCGGTGGCGCGGCGCATCGCCATCGAGTAGAAGGTCGCGCCGAGCGCGCCGCCGATGAAGACCGAGAAGTGGCCGAGATCGCCCAGCGGCAGGAAGTTGATCACGATGCCGATCAGCGATGCGGCGACCACCGCCTTCACCGCCGCCGGATTGAAGCCGTTGCGATACCAGTAGGGGCCGTCGGGATCGACGCTGAACAGGGCATCGACATCGATATGCCCGCGGCGGATGCGGTAGTAGTCCATGATCAGGATGCCGTAGAGCGGTCCGATGGCCGCCGCGAGAAGATCGACGGTGTAGTGGATGATCTCCGGATTGCTGAACAGGTTCCACGGGGTCAGGAAGATCGAGCCGACGGCGGCGATGAAGCCGCCGGTGCGAAAGCTGATCCTGCTCGGCGCCATGTTGGAGAAGTCGAACGCCGGGGCGACGAAGTTGGCGACGATGTTGATGCCGATCGTCGTCGTCACGAAGGTGGCGGCGCCCAGGACGGCGATAAAGGTGTTGTCGAGGCGCGAGACGGTCTCGATGGGGTCGTCGATCATTTCGCCGAAGACCGGAAGCGTCGCCGAGACCATCATCACCGTGGTCGCCGAGAACACCAGGAAGTTGACCGGCAGGCCCCAGAAGTTGCCGCGCTTGACGTCGTCGAAGGTGCGCGCGTAGCGGGTGAAGTCGCCGAAGTTGAGCGTCGGGCCGGCGAAGTAGCCGGCGACGATGGCGGCGGCGATCACCATCTGCCACAGCTGTTCGCCGGGGGAGAGCTGGATATCGCTCAGGGTGAAGCTGATGTTGGCCCAGCCCGCCTGCCACACCAGCCAGGCCGCCAGCGCGAACATCACCAGATAGACCGCCGGGCCGCTCCAGTCGATGAAGCGCCGGATCGAATCCATGCCGCGCCAGAATACGATCGCCTGCAGACACCACAGCAGCATGAAGCTGATCCAGCCCAGGTAGGAGAGCCCCAGGAAGCTGGGTCCGGCCAGCGATTCCATGCCGGGGAACAGCCGCAGGATCACGATGGTCAGGGCGTTGGAGGCGAGAAACGTCTGAATGCCGTACCACACCACCGCGATCAGACCGCGAATCATCGCCGGAATGTTGGCGCCCAGTACACCGAACGAGAGCCGACAGATCACCGGGAACGGCACTGCGGCTTTCTGACTCGGTCTGGCCATCAGGTTGGCGAAGATCTGCACGATGCAGATACCCACCAGTAGCGAAATCAGCACCTGCCAGCCCGCCAGGCCGAGCGCGAACAGGCTGGCGGCGACCACGTAGCCGCCGACGCTGTGGACGTCGGAGAGCCAGAAAGCGAGGATGTTGTACCAGTTCCAGTTCTGCGTGGTTGGCGCCAGGTCGGCGTTGTAGAGCCGATCGCTGTAGCCGGGAGGATGCTGCGACATGGCGTGTGCCCTCCGCGGGGCCGTCTTGTGATTGTGATTCCATTTTTTGTATACAAGATGCGTGCCATGTCTGCCATCCACGAATGGTAGAAGGTCGTCGTTGTGGTACCGGAATCCGTCGCGCGTGGATAATTAGGGCATTCATCAAGCGTCTGGATCGCGAGGGCCGGTGAAAACCAGGATCGATCGCGTGTCGCCGAAGCCCGTTTTCGATCTCTCATGAGGGCGGGAATTGCACGATGGGCGGGCAGAGCGACGACGCTCGCACGGTTGGGGTGCATGGTTGAACCCGAGTATCCGCGGGACGGAACGCGAGCCGTCGTGATGCCTGCGCTGAAACTCTTTTTTGTATACGATTAGGGCAAAATACGATGACAACAGGGACAAGAGGATATGGATCATGCTGGAACTCAAGGCTGAGACGCTGACTGCGGAAGCCTTCGCGCCCTTCGGCGACGTGATCGACGCCCGGACCAGTGGGTCATTCCCGATCAACAACGGTCACACCCAGCGCCATCATGACCTGGCCCGGATCGAGATCGTCGATACGCCATCGCGGCCGCTGATCAGCCTGTTTGTCAGCCAGCCGGTCACATTGCCGTTGGAACTGGAATTGCTCGAACGCCACCCGCTGGGCAGCCAGGCGTTCATGCCGCTGCACGAGGAGCGCTTCATCGTCGTGGTGGCGCCGCCGGGAGAGTCGATCGACCCTGCCGCCATTCGCGCCTTCGTGACCGACGGTCGCCAGGGCGTCAACTACCGCGCCGGTACCTGGCATGCGATTCATTCGGTGCTGGAAAGAGAGGGGGAATTTCTGGTCGTCGACCGCGGCGGCTTGGACAATCTCGACGAGCGACCGATGGCGATCCGGGTGTTGATGGCATGACGTAGAACGACAATGCCCCGCCAGAGCGGGGCATCGAAAGCGTCAGATGAAGCGATAGGCTCAGACCAATTTGCTGCCGCTGATCGCCGCAGCCGGATCTTCATCCAGCTCCATGCGCTCGCGTTCGTCGTCGATGATCTTGAGCGCCTGCTCCGGAGTCACTTTGGAGGCCGGCGTGACCAGGCTGACCACGATGCCGGCCACGAGCGCGACCAGCACCGCCGGAATGCTGGGGTTGCCCCAGAAGGCCGTCCAGCTGTCCACGTTGATCACTGCCAGCGACGTCGCTGACGCGGCGATCAGGGTGGCGATGGCCCCCTGCCAATTGTAGCGCGGCCAGAAACGCCCCAGTACGCCACACACGAACATGCCGGCCATGACGGTCGCGATCATGCTGGTGATATAGCTGATCACGTTGTTGGAGGTCAGCGCGAACAGCAGCGCCAGGCCGATGGTGGCGACCAGCGCCAGCCGCGACAGCCCGACGACCTTGCGGGCCGACGGGGTGTGACCGGTGAACAGCACGTAGACATCGCGCAGCAGAATGGAAACGCCAGCGATGGCATCCGAACTCGCGCTGGACATGGTCGCCGACAGCCCCGCGACCAGCAGCAGCAGGCCGAGCCACAGCGGCAGGATCTCGGTGGCCAGGAACGGGAAGGCGAAGTTGCTGTTGTCGAGACCGGGATTCAGCGCATGGGTCGCCATGCCGATGATCGCCGGAATGATCGAGAAGAACAGATAGAGAACGCCGGTGATGATGAACGACTTGCGCACCGAGCCGACCGAATTGCCGGAGTAGATCCGCTGGCGGTAGGAGGGCGTTGCCAGCACGCCGACGGCGATGACGGCGGCAAGGGAGATGGCCGGTACTACCCCGATCTTGTCGACACCCAGGAAGCTGGTGGAGGCGATGTCCATGTTGGTGCCGAGACCGGAAAAGCCACCGACCTCGACCAGCGCGATGATCGCCATCGCAATGAAGCCGACGAACAGGATCACTGCCTGCACGGTATCGGTCCAGATCACCGCCATGTAGCCGCCGATCACGCAGTAGATGCCGAAGCCCAGCGCCACCAGAATGCGAGCGGTGGTCAGATCGATACCCGCCATCCACGACAGATAGAGCCCGCCGCCGAGGATATGCGCGCCCAGCCAGCCGATACAGGCGATATAGATCAGCACGGCGACGATATTGCGCACCCAACGGTTGGCGCCGACGTAGTAGGAAAGCTCTTCGCTCATGGTCATGAAGCGGAAGCGGCGTACCGGCGCGAAGCACAACGCCAGCAGGATCACGCCGATGGAACCGCCGATACCGTAGAGCGCGCCGGCCCAGCCGTTGGCGTAGCCAAAACCGACGGCGCCCATGCTGGAACCGGTACCGACCATGGTTGCCACCGTGGTGCCGATGGTCAGAAAGATCGGGACGCTACGCCCGCCGAGCAGGAAATCGTCGCCGCTGCCGCGGCTGTTGCGAGAGACCCACCACCCGAGCGCGATCATGATGATCACGTAGGCGATGAAGGTCCCGAGGAAAACGTGACTGTTCATAACGACCTCTTATAATTGTCGTTCCGGTCGTTGCCGCGACCGGAGCAGTGTGGAATGTCATGGTCCATGGGGTTTTTCACTGCGGTCGCGCCCTTGCCGGGGCGCGGCCACCTTTCTTGCTGTTACGCCAACTTATCGTCCAAGACTTCGATGCTTGATCATCGAAGCCTCGGCCAGCGCCAGAACAAATCGGATAAATAGCCGAGCGGAATGCAGCGCGAGGCGCACGGCACACAGGGAGCGAGACATAACTGGGGGTTAGGCGAGTTCCCGAGTACCGTGCAACAAAGCGATGCGTCCGTGCAGGCATTTATCAAACGCGATCGGCGCGATAGCACTTAATGTCCACTTCCACCTTGCAGTCGACGACGAGATCCTGAACGCTGCAGATCCGCGCCGGCGGGTGATCGCCGAACACTTCCTTGAACACCTTGTTGAACGAGCTGAAATAGCGCGCGTCGGTGAGCACGGCAGTGACGTGGACGACGTCCTCGACGCCGTAGCCGGCTTCCTCGGCGATGGCCAGGCAGTTGGCGAACGCCAGTCGCGACTGTTCGATGATACTGCCCTCGACGACTTCGCCGTCGGTCATCGGCGTCTGGCCGGAGACGAACAGCCAGCCGGCCGCTTCGGTGGCGCGGGCGAAGGGCAGTTTCTGACCGCCGGTGCCGACGCCGCCCTCGATGCCATAACGTTTGATGCTCATACGGTTTTCTCCTGGGTTGTTTCGATGATCGGGTGGGTAACGCGAGTGAAAATCATGATGCGGTGCGGGAAGGCCGAGCGGACAACCGGACCTGACGTCGCAGCAGGCGTCCGGCCCGATGTTCACTGGCCTCGCCCTGGCGATAGCTGACCACGCCGTTGACGACGACCAGCTCGATGCCGCTCGCCTTGGCGATCGGCGCAGTGTAGGTCGCGGTGTCCTCGAGGGCGTCGAGATCGAACAGCACCAGATCGGCGAAGGCGCCGACGCGGATCTCGCCGCGGTCGGTGAGGCCGAAGTTGGCGGCGGAAAGCCCGGTCATCTTGCGCACCGCTTCGGTCAGCGGCAGCAGTTGCAGGTCGCGACTGTAATGCGCGAGCACCCTCGGGAAGGCGCCCCACAGCCGCGGATGCGGATGCGGGTCGTTGGGCAGGCCGTCGGAGCCGACCATCGACAACGGATGCGACAGCACCTGACGCATGTCCGCCTCGCTCATGTTGTGATAGACGGCACCGGCCGGCTGCAGGCGCCGGGCGGCGTCCATCAGCGACAGCTCCCACTGTTCGGCGATCGCCTTCAGTGGCTGGCGCGCCATTTCCGGGTGCGGGTCGGACCAGGTGATGAAGATGTCGATCTCGTCGGTGACCTGGCCCAGATCCAGCGTCGAGGAGCCGGCGGTGTACGGGTAGCAGTCGCAGTGCACGCCGTGGGAGCGCGCGGCGTCGTCGAGCTTGGCCAGCGCCCTGGGCGCGTTGCCCCAGTTGCCGGCGCCGGCGCATTTCAGGTGCGAGATCACCAGCGGCGCCTGACCGTGCCTGGCGGTGGCGAAGGCTTCGTCCATCGCCTCGGGGAGGCCGGCGAACTCGTCGCGCAGATGGGTGGTATAGACGCCACCGGCGCGGCCGACGGCCGCGACCAGCGTGTTCATCTCGGCGGTGGGGGCGTGATAGGCGTTGCGGTAGGCGAGCCCGGAGCTCATGCCGACGGCGCCCTCGGCCAGCGCGATTTCCAGCTGTTCGCGCATGGCGGCAATTTCACTGTCGCTGGCGGCCCGGTCGAAACGATCCATGACCTGGCTGCGCAGGCTGGTGTGGCCGATCAGCGCCGCCACGTTGACGCTCGGCTGTGCCTTGGCGATCGCCTCGGCATAGGCGGCAAACGTCGGATAGCGGAAGTCTTCCGCGCGGCCAAGCAGGTTCATCGGGTCCGGCACCTCGTCGGCCAGCTTCACCGGGCTGGCGCTGATGCCGCAGTTGCCGACCACCACGGTGGTGACGCCCTGGGACAGCTTGGGCAGCATTTGGGGAGTGCGGATGACGTTGGTGTCGTCATGGGTGTGCACGTCGATGAAGCCAGGGGTGAGAATCAGCCCCTCGGCATCGATGACTTTTTCCGCCTCCTCGTCGTCCAGATCACCGATGGCGACGATCCGGTCGCCGTCGATCGCGATGTCGGCGGTGAAAGGCTCGCGTCCGCTGCCGTCGATGATGCTGGCGCGGCGAATCAACAAATCGTGAGGCATGGAGGCTCCCGGGTTCTCAATCCCCCAGCGGCTGGCGATTGTCGCCGCCGCGGTGGGCATCGAGGGTGATCTTGAGTCGTCGCAGCTTGTCGCGAGTGCGCGCGCGATGGCGTAGCGCCAGGCCAAGCGCCAGCATGTCGATGGCGGCCATCATGGCGTAGCGCGACGACGACGGAAAATAGATGTAGTCGGTCTCTCGAGCCGCCAACGGCAACGTGATAGTGGCGACCTTGGCCAGCGGCGAACCGGCCGCGGTGATGGCCAGTACCCGAGCACCGTACTGGCGTGCCAGCTCGGCGGCATCATTGATCTCCGGCGTGTAGCCGGTGACCGAAAGCGCCACCACGACGTCGTCGGGTTCCAGGGTCGAGGCGACCATGCGCGGCAAGAGCGCTTGCGTATAGGCGCTGATCGCATAACCGAGACGAACCAGCCGGAACTGCATCTCCTGCGCCATCACCGTCGAGCCGCCGCCAGCGCCGAACACCAGAATCTGGCGGGCGTCGTCGAGCATCGCCACCGCGCCCTCGACGTCCGCCTGCTCCATCAGCGTGCGATTGAGCGCCAGGGTCTGGGCGGCGGTGTCGTAGATCACCCCCAGGCCGTCGTCCTCGCTGGCTTCCTGGATGAAACGGCGACCGGCAGCCAGCGCCCGGGTCAGGCGCGTCTTCAGATCGCGCACGTTGCGGCACGCCACCGCCCGGGCAAAGCGGGTCACCGTGGCATCGCTCACCTCGGCGCGCCTGGCAATCTCGCCGATGCTCGCCTCGGCGACGAAGTCGATATCGTCGAAGATCAGATTGGCGACCTTCTTCTCCGCCTCGCGCAGACTGGGCAGGCAAGCGGTGATATGCGACAGGATGTCGATTTCCTGGCTCACACTTCATTCCTTGGCATGACTTAAAACGGGATTCGAACTTGCCTGGTACTTTCTAACCTAGAATTTATTTTTATGAAAGTTGTTATCTCTCCGCGGGCGAGACTTTCCGCCCAAGGTATGAAACCTGCGACTTGCCGGTTAACTTCCCAGAGCTCCCGTAGATGTCGTTCAGTTCAGAATGAAGAGGTCTTGAGAAAGGCCTGCAGGCGGGGCGACTCCGGGTGCATGAACAATCTCTCGGGCGGGCCCTGCTCGGCGATCCGGCCATCCTCCATGAACACGACCTTGTCGGAGACATCCCGAGCAAAGCGCATTTCATGCGTGACCAGCACCATGGTCATACCTTCCTGGGCAAGCGACCGAATCGTCTCCAACACCTCGCCGACGCGCTCCGGGTCGAGCGCAGAAGTGGCCTCGTCGAACAGCATCACCTTGGGATTCATGGCAATGGCGCGCGCGATCGCGACGCGCTGCTGCTGGCCGCCGGAGAGTTGCGAGGGTCGGTAATCCCGACGTTCGAGCATGCCGACTCGCTCCAGCCAATGATCCCCGAGCTCGATCGCCTGGTTTTTTGGCATGCCCCGCACCTTGGTCAGTCCGAGCGTGACGTTGTCCAGCGCGCTCATGTGCGGGAACAGGTTGAACGACTGAAAGACCATGCCGGTCATTGCCCGTTGACGCGCGATTTCATGCTCGCCCACCCGTGCCCGTTGGCCACGCCGCGTGTGATAGCCGATCGCTTCGCCACCGATCAGTACCTCGCCCTGATGGAACTCTTCGAGCAGATTGAGGCATCGCAGCAGGGTGGTCTTGCCCGAACCGCTGGCGCCGATGACCGAGACGACCTCGCCCTCTGCGACCGTAAAGTCGATGCCCTTGAGCACTTCGAGCTCGCCGAATCGTTTGTGTAGCGCGCGCACTTCCACGATGGGGGTCATACTATTCTCCGGGTGGGCTGTTCGAGACGCCGACCAATGAAACGCCCGACCTGCTCGATGGCGAAGTCGATCAGGAAATAGATCACACCGGCCAGCAGGTAGAACTGCATGTTGAGAAAATTGTTGCTGATGATCTGCTGGGTGGTCAGCAGTAGTTCGGCGACGCCAATGACCGACAGCAGCGTCGACGCCTTGACCATCTCCACCGCAGCAGTGATCCATGTCGGTAGGGCATAGCGCAGCGCCTGGGGAAACAGGATGTAGCGGAAGATGCCGCCGAAGGTGAGGCCAATGGCGCGTCCGGCCTCGATTTGACCGCGCGACAGGGATTGCAGTGCGCCACGCAGGATTTCTCCGACGTGGGAGGCGCAGAACAGAGTGAGCGCCAGCGCGCCGGCCTGGAAGGCGGTAAGGTTGAAGCCCACGGCGGAAGAGACGTAGAAGGTCGCCAGCACCAGAACCAGCACGGGCGTACCGCGGATGATGTCGATATAGAGCCGGGCCGGCCATCGCAGTGGCTTGTTGCCATAGGTGACGGCAATGCCGATCACGATGCCGAGCACGGTTCCGGCCAGAATGGCGATCAGCGATACCGCGAAGGTGATCGCCGTTCCGTGCAGCAGCGCGTCACGGTTGTTCACGACCTCGTTGAAGAAGTAGCTCCAGTCCATGTCAGGTTTTCTCCAGCACGAGCCGTTTTTCCATGGCTCTCAGCACGAGCGTGATGGCATAGCAGCAAACGATGTAGAGAAGCGACGCGACGAGCCAGACTTCGATGACCCGAAAGGTTTCGGAGTTGATCTTGCGGGCATAGAACGTCAGCTCGGGAACCGCGATGGTGGCCGCCAGCGAGGTGTCCTTGAACAGCGAGATGAAGTTGTTGCCGAACGCCGGCAAGGCATTGCGAAACATGATCGGCAGCACGATGTAGCGCTTGATTCGGAATGACGTCAGACCGATCGCCTGTCCGGCTTCGATCAATCCCTGGGGAACGCTCAGCAGGCCTCCCCGGAAGACCTCGGCCATATAGGCACTGGCGTAAAGCGACAGGGCCACGATGAAGCTGGTGATCTTGTCCAGCGACAGCCCCAACTGCGGCATGCCGAAGAACAGAAACAGCACGATCACCAGGATCGGCAAATTGCGCAGGATCGAGATCCAGGTGAAGGCCAGGCTGCGAAGCCATCGATTCGACGCACGACTGGCGAAGGCGACCACCAGTCCGAGCGCGGAGCCAATCGCGATCGACACCAGTGCCAGCAGCAGACCAAGACCGATGCCACTCAGCAGTATCGGCCACTGATCGAAAATGGGGGCGAAATTGAAGTGATAGTTCATGAGCGTTCGTCTGCCTGGTCGAGCGGTTTGGCAGGGCGCTGCCGAACCCTATGAGTTCGGCAGCGCCAAAACCGGGATTTAACGCATTTCGGCAGGGAAGCCGGTTTTCGGTGCCGGGGGACGCTCGCCGAACCATTGTTCGAAGGCATCGGAATAGCGCTGGAATTCGACGCCGTACATGGCTTCTTCGAGGGTGGTGTTGACGAAATTCAACCAGCGCTGATCGTCGGGCGACACGGCGCAGGCATAGGATTGCGGATTCCAGCTGTAGCCGGCATCGACGTAGCGATCACCGTTATTCTTCATGTACCACTTCAAGGTCGAAAGGTCGGTCGCGACCGCTGCGGCACGATGGGAGTTGAGGGCCTGATAGATCAGATTCTGGCTTTCATACTGGTCGACCTCGGCTTCCGGCAGTGCCTGATGGACCATCTCCTCGGCATAGACGTTCTGCAGCACGGCAACCGTGATGTCGCTGCCGGCCGACTTGAGCGCGTCGTAATCGCCGTAGTCGCCGCCCTTGAGCATCAGCAGGCCGACGCCCTCGCGATAGTAGGGCACGGTGAAAGCGACCTGTTGCGCACGTGCCGCCGTGACAGTCATCCCTTGGCAGGAGATGTCGACCTTGTTCGTCAGCAGGTTGGGAATTCGGGCATCCGAAGACTGGTTGACGAAACGGACTTTACTGGGATCGTTGAACAGACCTTGAGCCAGAATGTGGCCGATGTCGGCATCGAACCCGACGGTCTGGCCATTGTCGGTGAAGTGCCAGGGTGGATTCGAACTACCGGTACCGACGACCAGTTCGCCACGGTCCAGCACCGTTTGCAGGGTGTCCGCCTGGGCGTGGGTAGCGGCAAGTGAGGGGATGAGGGCGACCGCCGCAACGGCGCTCAGCGCTTTGAGGATCGTTTTCATGGGAGTGGGCTCGTATTGTTGCTGTTGTTTGTCCGGTATATCGGATTGTTGTCCGATTTATCGGATGAATTTATACTGCACCTATTCACCGGCTCTGCGCAAGGGTGTCATTCAGCGGCACCTAACCGGGTAGATCGGACCCGTAGCACTATCAATGAGGTGATATGAGCGATTCCAGCACCAGGTCTTCCAGCACCACCACATCTTCCAGCGCCGCGGCGCCCCGCGCCCGCGGGGTCGATCGCGTTATCGCCCTGTGCGAACAGCTACATCTGCACCGTCAGCCGATGACGCCGAAGGCGTTGATGGAGGCGACGGGCGCGCCCCGCTCCAGCGTTTACGAGCTGATCAACCTGCTCAGTGAAGCGGGGTGGTTGGAGACGGAGAGTGACGGACGGGTCTTTTTCGGCCGGGCGATGCACTATTTCGGACTCGACTACGCGGATCACAACGACCTGCTGAAGCGTGCGAGACCGGTCATGCGTGAGCTGTCGGCGCGCTACGACGAGACTACCCAGCTGTGCATGCTGGATGGCGACAAGTACACCGTGATGCTCAACGAAAACGGTGCCAGACCGTTTCGCATCAGCTCCGAAGTCGGGGTCAAGGTGCCGATCCCGTGGACGGCATCCGGGCGCGTCCTGCTGGGTGGCATGAGCAGGGAAACCATGCTGGGACTGGTACCGGATGAGGACTTCATGCTCCCCGACGGCGAGCGAATCGATATCGACGGTTTCATTGCGGAGATCGAACTGACGCAACAGCGTGGTTATGCGCTCACCGAAGGTCTGGTCGACAGCTTCGCCTGCTGTATGGCCGTGCCGATCCACGAAGGTGCCGACCGAGCCCGGGCCACGCTCTGCTTCACGATCGGTCGTGATGCCGATGAATCGCGGCGCGAAACTCTGATCGGCGCGCTGCGCGAAGCGTCCTTCATGCTCTCCAACACAGACTGAGCCTGCCGAGACCCCTATCCGGAGAAAGACAATGAACAATATGACTGCTTCAGGAAACGCATCGGCGGCCGTGGAAAAAGGCACGCCGCTCTCGACCCCCGCCAATCTGCTGACGGACGTCCCGCTGCCGGCGGCGGCGATCTTCGAGGCGCCACTGACCCACAACCTGGCCTGGATGCAACGGTTCGCGGACGATCACGGCGCCAAGCTCGCGCCTCACGGCAAGACCACCATGGCACCCAAGCTGTTCAAACGTCAGATCGAAGCGGGGGCCTGGGGTATCACCCTGGCGACGGCGGTGCAGACGGTGGCGGCGCGTGCTCACGGCGTCGACCGGGTGCTGATGGTCAATCAGTTGGTCGGACGGCCGAACATGGCGCTGATCGCCGATGCCATCGCCGCCGGGCTGGAGTACTACTGCGTGGTCGACGGGATCGAGAACGTTCGCGACCTGGGGGCATTCTTTGCCGCACGAGGTCTCACGCTCAATGTGCTGATCGAGTTGGGTATCGACGGCGGCCGCTGCGGCTGCCGTACTGCCTCGCAGGTCGACGCCCTGGTAGCCGCCATCGCCGAGCAGCCGGCACTGGCGCTGGTGGGTATCGAAGGGTACGAAGGCATGATTGGCGGCGGTGACGAGGTCGCGGCCGTGCGCGCCTACGGTGAGCGGCTGGTCGACACCGTTCGCACGTTGCAGGCCAGCGGTGTGCTCAAACGCCAGGCGCCGATCGTTACCGCTTCCGGTTCCAAATGGTTCGACCTGATCGCCGAGGCGTTTGACCTAGCAGAACTGCGCGAACACTACACGCCGGTGCTGCGACCGGGCTGCTACGTGGTGCACGATCACAAGCTCTATGCCGGCGCGATGGACCAGATCAAGGCCCGCGACCCGAACCTCGAGGGCGCGTTGCAGCCTGCACTCGAGGTGTTCGCTCACGTGCAGTCGCTGCCGGAGCCGAGGTTGGCGATCATCGCCCTGGGCAAGCGCGATATCGGCCACGAGCCGGACCTGCCGTTGCCGCTAAGGCTTTATCCCGCAAGCGCCACCTCCGGTGCGGCTTCGAGCGCGCCTGTCGCGGCCGTGGATGTCAGTGCCTGGCGAACGACACACATCATGGATCAGCACGTCTTTCTGCAGATTCCCGAGAACGCCGAGATCGCCGTTGGCGACGTGATTGCCTTTGGCACATCGCACCCCTGCCTGACGTTCGACAAGTGGCGGCGGATGCTGCTTGTGGACGATACGCTGGACGTTCGAGACATCCTCGAAACCCACTTCTGATGGCGTAGACGTGCGGGTTGTTAAAAAAGTGGAAATAGTTTCCATAAATATTGACGTTCGGCCGCTGCTCGCTTAACTTGGCGATCTCGAGCAGGCGGCAACGGACAGGTTCCGTTGTCGCCTGCCGACAGTTTCCAGGATGAGGCGCGCGACGAATCTCGCGGTTCATCCCCCGAGCGCTCTTCCGTCGGGATGAGACCTAACGAATCATTGACGGAAGTTTGTGGCGAGCCATTGGCTCGCCTTTTTTATGGCCGACGTTTTATACCCGGCGTCAAGTGCTGCTTGCATGCCCCGTTCATCGCCCGGCTCGCTCGAGGGCATGTCGGATCCGGGGAGCAAATGTGAATGAAAACGCGGTTTGGTTGTTTCCTTGCCGTGGGTTAAGTCTAATGACGCGCGCCGATGTCAAATCGACGAATGGCGCGTTTCGACTGCCACAAGAGGCCGACAGTGTGAATCATCAAGGACGGAAACCCGCCCAGGGAAAGTCAGGGCGTCTGAAAGCGATCATGGCCGTTGGCCTGGGAGCGGCGAGTCTCATCTGTGCCGGCATGGCCCAGGCCCAGCTCGAGGAGCTGGATGTCATGAAGAATCCGGCCACGGCGGAAAAGCCCTTCGAGGGCACGGCCGAGCTTGGCTATCACAAGATCAGCGGCAACAGTAATAGCGAGAGCCTGCTGGCGGGGGCGGACATGACCTGGTTCAACGCGCCCTGGTCCTACAATCTGCAGCTGAACGCGAGGAGCGCCAGCGACGATGACGAGACCTCGGCGGAGGAGTATCTGGTCGCCGGGCGCACGCGTTACAACCTCTCCACCTACAACTATCTGTTCGGACTGGCACGCTGGGACAAGGATCGGTTCTCGGGTTACGACTCCCAGTCGACCCTGGTGGGCGGCTACGGGCGCCAGCTGCTCATCGGCCCGCCGCAGTCGCTGACCGTGGAAGTGGGCCCGGGTGTACGCCACGACGAGTATGAAGATGGCGGCCATGACAACGTCGGCCTGGTCTACGCTGGCCTGGACTACGACTGGCAGTTCTCCGATACCTCGAATTTCTCTCAATCGTTGGCGACCGAAGCCTCGGAGGAGAACCTCATCGGCCGCTCGGAAACGGCCTTGACGGTGGCGATGAATGACACGCTGTCGCTCAAGCTCGCCTACGAGGTCGAGTTCAACGACAACCCACCGCCGGGCGCCTCCAGCCAGACGGATACCACCACCGGGGTATCGCTGGTCTACAACCTGTGATTCGTCGCAGCGTATGAGCCAGGCACTCTCGTCAGACGAGTGATCAACCAGGCGAGTGATCAACCAGATACGTGAAACGGAAACGGGGCCTTGGCCCCGTTTTTGTTCGATTCATCGCGACGGTACGATTTGGCTCAATTCTGGACCGAGATGACGGAGCCACCGTCGACACGAACATTGCTGCCGTTGACGAACGAGGCGTGCTGCGACACCAGCATGGCGATGACGAAAGCCACTTCCCTGGCCTCCCCGCGGCGTTTGGCGACGATCCCGGGGCGCTCCTCCTCCAGAAAACTCTCGATCGCTTCCTCCAAGGAACAGCCGAGCTGCTCGGCGCGCTGTTTCATCATGCCATCCGTCATCGGCGAGGCGATGAAAGCCGGCGCGACGGTGTTGCAGAGCACGCCATGGGCGGCTTCCTTGTAGGAGAGGTTCTTGATGAACGTGCTGAGCGAGGCCTTGGCGGTGTTGTAGACCGCTTCTTCCCAGTAGGGCTGAACGGTGTTCTCCGACGTGAGGCAGATGAAGCGACCCCAGCCACGATCGCGCATCGCGGGAATGGTCGCTCTTGCCACTCGCACCGCCGAGAAAAAGTCGATCTGCCAGGCGTGTTCGTAATCGTCGTCGCTCAGCTCCAGCGGGTCACCCTTGGCGCCAGTGACGCCTGCGGTATGAACGACGATATCGATCACGCCGAAGCGCTCGATCCCCTGTCGAACCAGCGCATCGACATCCGCCTGATCGGTGACATCGGCGGCAATGCAGAGCGGATCGCCATCGATCTCGACGGCCGCGCGGGAGAGGGCGTCCGCGTCGAGATCGCTGAGAATCAGATTGACGCCTTCGGCGGACAGGCACTGGGCGGTGGCCAGACCGATGCCACCCTGGGCGCCGGTGATCAGTGCGGTTTTACCGCGAATTGCCAAATCCATGGCCAAGCTCCTTGCTTGATGGGAGATTGCTGCGAAGGTATCAAGTGACAATGCCTCCAGCATGGTCAAGGTCGCGGTTTATCGCCAATCGTCGCCATCGATGGTTTGTCTTGCGGCGGGGCTATCGAGCGGCAAGAATGGCGCCCGATCGTGGCTGCCGCACGCGCCGAAGCCAGCCACGAGCCTCACCGAGTCAGAAACCGCTGGCAAAGCGGTGACACCATCATTTGCAGGGAACGCCATGAAATTCCGCCATCTTCCAACGGTGTTGTGCCTGGGCGTCGCCACGCCGGGTGCCGTGCTGGCACAATCGGCCTCGACGCCGTCATCTCCGACGCCCCTGCCCTCGAGTTCATCGGCACAAGCGCAGCCGGTCATCGAAGTCACGGCGCCGCGGCTCGCTCGCGAGCTTTATGCCACCCCGGCCGCCGTCTCGGTGATCGAGCGCGACGAGATCCAGCAGGGCCAGCAGCGGGTTCGGCTGGACGAGTCGCTGGTCACGGTTCCCGGCGTGTTCATCCAGAACCGCGATAACTTCGCTCAAGGACAGCGGGTTTCCATCCGCGGGTTCGGGGCGCGGGCGCCGTTCGGTGTGCGCGGGATCACGGTGATCGTCGATGGTATCCCCTACACCTTGCCGGATGGTCAGGCCCAGCTCGACGCCATCGATCTCGACGGCGCCGAGCGCATCGAGGTGATCCGCGGGCCGGCGGCGGTGCAGTACGGCAACGCCGCCGGTGGCGTGATCAGCGTGACCACCGCCGATGGCAGCGATGATCCCGGCAGCCATATTCGTGTGGAAGGCGGCAGTGACGGCTACCAGAAGTACGCGGTCAGCAACGGTGGCGTGAACGGCCCGTGGTCGCATCACGTCAGCGTGTCGGCGCTCAACGTCGATGGTTATCGAGACCACAGTTCGACCGAGAAATATCTGCTCAACGCCAAGCTGCGGCGTGAACTCGGCAGTGATCGCGCGCTGACGGCGATCGTCAATCTGCTCGACAACCCGCGTTCGGAAGATCCGGGTGGCCTGACCCGCGCACAGGTCCACGAAGATCGCGATCAGGCGGGTGCGTTTACCGAGGAGTACGACACCGGCCAGAGCGTCGATCAGCAGGTGCTGGGGTTGCAGTACCAGGATCTGTCGGCAGGGCCGGGCGAGTTCTACCTCAAGGGGTTCTACCTCCAGCGCGATTTCGAACAGCAGTTGCCTTATCCCGGTGACAGCCTGATCGATTACGACCGCGACTATTACGGCGCCAGCGCCGAATATCATCAGACGCTGAGCCTGGGCGACATGCCGTTGCGTTACGTGGCCGGGCTCGATCTGGCGCGGCAGGAAGACGACCGGGGTCGCCAGAACGTCGAATTCGATGGCACGGTGACCGGCAAGGTCGCCGACGAAACCCAGACGGCCACCTCGGTCGGCACTTTCCTGCAGGGGGACCTCGATCTCACCGAGCGCTGGACGTTGTCGCTGGGCGGGCGCTACGACCGGGTCGATCTCGATATCGACGACGACTATCTCAGTGACGGCGACAACAGCGGCGACCGCGTGTTCCACGAGTGGAGCGGCTCGGCCGGGTTGAGCTATCGCTATCGTCGCGACCACCAGGTCTACGTCAATACCGGAACCGCCTACGAGACGCCGACCTTCTCCGAGTTCGCCAATCCGGCGGGTATCGGCGGCTTCAATCCGGATATCGAACCGCAGAAGTCCTGGAATCGCGAGATCGGCCTGCGCGGCAACTTCGACAATGGTCTCGATTACGACGTGGCGCTGTTCTCGGTGCGGGTGCGCGACGAACTGGTGCCCTACGAGGGAGAGGATGGACGCACCTTCTACGAGAATGCCGGTGACAGCGACCGTGACGGGCTCGAAGTCGCGCTGGGCTGGCAGTTCGATCCGAGCTGGCGCATCGACAGCGCGCTGACCCTGGCCAAGTACGAGTTCGATAGCTACGACGGTGAAGCGGGCGACTACAGCGGCAATCGCATCCCCGGCCTGCCGGAACAGACCTGGGTCAATCGTCTGATCTGGCAGGGGCTGGATCAGCGCTTTGCCGCGCTCGAAACGCAATACGTCGGCGACATGGTGGCCGACAACGCGGGCGACGTCGAAGTCGGCGACTACTGGCTGATCAACCTGCGCGGGGGAGACGGCTGGCGTCTGGGTGGCGATACCGTACTCAAGCTCTACGGCGGTATTCGCAACCTGTTCGATATCGAGCACTACGCCAACGTGCGGATCAATGCCAACAACGACCGCTATTTCGAGCCGGCACCGGGCAGAACGGTCTATGCTGGTATCGGTATCGACTTCTGAGGCGCGGGCATTCGACGCGTCGACAGGGCAAACATGAGAGCGGCGACCGAGTATCGCCGCCATCAACGATGATTCAAGGAACCGCCATGCGTATTCTCATTCCATTCGTCGGGGCCCTGGTCCTGCTCTCCCTGATCGGTGGCTGCACGTTCAACCGCTACAACGATGGGCAGCGCGAGGTGAAGCCGGGCGTGCCTCAGGAAGGGCCGACCAGCAACCCGGCGGATGCATCGCGCGGACAGAATGGTTCCGGCGAGCTGCCGTAACGGTCGCCATCCGTTCTGACTGGATGCAAAAAGCCGCCCGTGGGCGGCTTTTGGGTTGACGGTGCATCGAGGCATCCTGTCAGGCCTGATAGTCGCTCTCGGAGTAGAGCACGCGCAGACGCAGCGTGTGGTCGACCTGCTTGAGCGCTTCCAGCGCCTGCTTGCCGTAGGCCTTGTCGACGTCGATGACGACGTAACCGACCTTGTCGTTGGTCTGCAGGAACTGGCCGGCGATGTTGATGCCATTTTCGGACAACACCCGGTTGATCTCGAACAGCACGCCGGGCACGTTTTCGTGGATGTGCAGCAGGCGGTGCTTGTCCGGATGAGACGGCAGCGCCACTTCGGGGAAGTTGACCGAGGTGATGGTGGTGCCGTTGTCGGAGTAGGTCACCAGCTTCTCGGCGACTTCGATACCGATGTTCTGCTGCGCTTCCAGCGTGGAGCCGCCGATGTGCGGGGTCAGGATCACGTTCTCGAGCCCGCGCAGCGGCGAGGTGAACTCTTCGTCGGCGCCCTTGGGTTCGACCGGGAAGACGTCGATCGCCGCGCCCAGCAGCTTGCCGCTCTTGAGCGACTCGGCCAGGGCCTCGATATCGACGACCGAACCGCGAGAAGCGTTGATCAGAATGCCGCCCTGCTTCATCAGCAAGATCTGCTCGGCGCCGATCATCCAGCGCGTCGAGGGGAGGTCCGGCACGTGGAGGCTGACCACGTCGGCGCGCGCCAGCAGTTCCTCAAGGCTGCCCACCTGACGCGCATTCCCCATCGCCAGCTTGGTCACCACGTCGTAGTAGAGCACGTCGAGGCCGAGCGATTCGGCGAGTACCGAGAGCTGGGCGCCGATGCTGCCGTAGCCGACGATCCCCAGCGTCTTGCCGCGGGTCTCGTGAGAATTCCTGGCGGATTTCAGCCAGCCGCCCTGGTGCGCGCGGGCGTTCTTCTCGGGAATGCCGCGCAGTAGCATGACCGTCTCGGCGAGCACCAGCTCCGCGACCGAACGGGTATTGGAGTAGGGCGCGTTGAACACCGGAATGGCACGCTTCAGTGCCGCATCGAGGTCGACCTGATTGGTGCCGATACAGAAACAGCCGACCGCGGTCAGTTTTTCGGCCGCGTCGAAGACCCGCTCGGTAAGCTGGGTTCGTGAGCGAATGCCGATGAAGTGCACGTCGCGGATCTTGTCGATCAGATCCTCTTCGGTCAGCGACGTGGAGAGCGTCTCGATGCTGGTGTAACCCGCGTTCAGCAGCGTGTCCACGGCGGACTGGTGGATACCCTCGAGCAGGAGGATCTTGATCTTGCTCTTGTCCAGAGACGTCTTGGCCATTGGTGGATCAACCCTTCTTCATCGGCTTGTGGCGACGGTGGCATCAAAGCGGCGTCGCGGTCATGGGGAAGACCTGGCGGGGCTGTAGCAGGAGCCTCCGCTTCAGCGGCGCCAGCGGGCGCACAGCTTAACACAGGCGCTGTGTGGCGGGATGAAAATGACGCGTCTTCAACGTGAAGCGAATGCATCCGCCTTGCGCCTCTCCTCGCGCATGCAGCTATCCAGAACCGGGTTCGTACGGTCCCACGGCAGATTCGTACGGTCCCACAGCAGAACAGGGGCTCGGATTTGCCGCCAAGGGCAGACGACCCCCGGGGGCAGCGGTGTATACTGAGGAGCCGTTTCCGAACTGGCGCGGCGGCGTTTCGGCGCTCGCGCCTCGAAGAACGCGCTCGGCGCCATTGCGGCGTTTGCGAGCGATGACATGAGAGTCCCATGCCCGACAAGATGGCTGACAAGGAAGTTCCCCAGGACGTCTCGACGGACGTTTCCCAGAACGTTGCTCAGGATTTTGCCGCCACGCTGGACCAGCTCGAGACGCTGGTAGCCCAGCTCGAGTCCGGTGAATTGTCGCTGGAAGCCTCGTTGACGGCGTTCGAGCGCGGCATTCGGCTGACGCGGGATGCCCAGCATCGGCTCGATAGCGCAGAACTCAAGGTGCAGGCGTTGCTCGAACAGGGCGACGGATCGCTGCAGGCCGCGCCGTTCGAGGCCCACGAACCGTTCGACGGCCGGGAGCCGAACGATGGGCGTTGAGATGCCTCTTGCCGAGGGACGGATCGACGCCGCGCGCGCGCGAAGCGAGCAGGTGCTGGCCGAGTGGCTCGATCGTCGGGATGGAGCCTGCGCGCCCCTCGACGATGCCATTCGCTACAGCGTGCTGGGTACCGGCAAGCGGCTGCGTCCGGTGCTGGTCTATCTGGCCGGACGGGCGCTCGGCGCCGAAGAGCGCGCGCTGGATGCGCCTGCGGCGGCCATCGAGATGATCCACGCCTATTCGCTGGTCCATGATGATCTGCCGGCAATGGATGATGACGACCTGCGCCGCGGCCGGCCGACGGTGCATCGCGCCTTCGACGAGCCGCTGGCGATTCTGGCCGGCGATGCGCTGCAGACGCTGGCGTTCGAGGCGTTGGCGTCCCGCCCCCATCCACGTCTGGGTGCGCTGATCACCACGCTCGCTCAGGCGGCGGGCCGGGATGGCATGGCGGCGGGGCAGGCGATCGATCTGGGTGCCGTCGGCGCGTCGATGGATCTCGCGATGTTGCAGGCGATGCATCAGCACAAGACCGGCGCATTGATTCGCGCCGCGGTGCGTTTGGGCGCGCTGGTGGCGGTCGACGAGACCGACCCGCGGGTCGCGGCACTGGATCGTTACGCCGCCGCGATGGGTCTGGCGTTCCAGATCCACGACGACGTACTCGACGTCACCGGCGATACCCAGACGCTGGGCAAGATCTCCGGCGCCGATGCACGTCGTGAAAAACCTACCTATCCCGCCCTGCTCGGTGTCGAGCAGGCGAAAGATCGCGCCCGCGAGCTGCTGAACGAAGCGCTCGAATCTCTCGAGCCGCTGGGCGAGGCCGGCCAACCGCTGGCGGCGCTGGCTCGATTCATGATCGATCGCGATCACTGACCGGTAACGACATGTCCATGAAGCTGTTCGATGAAATTCCCACGCAGCGGCCCCTGACGCCGCTGCTCGATACGCTCGAATCGCCGGCGGCATTGCGTGACATGTCGCTGTCGCAGCAACGCCAGGTGGCCGACGAACTGCGCGCCTACCTGCTCTACAGCGTGGGCTGCAGCGGCGGCCATTTCGGCGCCGGGCTCGGCGTGGTCGAATTGACCGTGGCGCTGCACCGGGCGCTGGAAACCCCGCACGACCGATTGCTGTGGGACGTTGGCCATCAGGCCTACCCGCACAAGATTCTGACCGGCCGGCGCGAAGCGCTGTCGAGCATTCGCCAGTACGGCGGCCTGGCGGCGTTCCCGCGGCGCGAGGAATCGCCATACGACACCTTCGGCGTCGGCCACTCGAGCACATCGATTTCGGCGGCGCTGGGCATGGCGCTGAGCGCCCGGACCAAGGGCGAGAAACGCCGTGTCTGCGCGGTGATCGGCGACGGCGCGCTGACGGCGGGCATGGCGTTCGAGGCGCTGGCCCACGCCGGGCACGTCGACGCCAACCTGCTGGTCGTGCTCAACGACAACGAGATGTCGATCTCGGAAAACGTCGGCGGGATGGCGAGCTACCTGACACGCATTCTGACCAGCAAGCCATATGCCGCCATGCGCGAGAACGGCAAGCGCGTGCTGTCGCACCTGCCCGGTGCGCTGGAGTTCGCCCGGCGCACGGAGGAGCACGTCAAGGGCATGATCGGCCCGGCAACGCTGTTCGAGGAGATGGGCTTCAACTATCTCGGGCCGATCGACGGTCACGACCTGGCGGCGCTGAATCAGGCGCTGGAAGCCGTGCGCGATCTCGACGGTCCGCAGTTCCTGCATATTCGTACCCGCAAGGGGCGTGGCTTTCGGCCGGCGGAAGCCGACCCGATCGGCTTCCATGCGATCACCAAGCTGGAAAAGGCGCCACCGAGGCCACCGGAAGTGGACGCCACCACGCCGCCGACTGCCGCGACGAGCGCAGCGGGATCGACAGCGGAGCCGAAACCGCGTTCGAAACCGAGAAAGTACTGCAACGTCTTCGGCGACTGGCTGTGCGATATGGCGGCCGCGGATCCAAGGCTGATCGGGATTACCCCCGCGATGCGCGAAGGCTCCGATCTGATTCGCTTTTCGCAGCTCTATCCCGAGCGCTATTTTGATGTGGCGATCGCCGAGCAGCACGCGGTGACGCTGGCGGCCGGCATGGCCTGCGAAGCGATGAAGCCGGTGGTGGCGATCTACTCGACCTTCCTGCAGCGCGGCTACGATCAGCTCGTCCACGATATCGCCGTCCAGCATCTCGATGTCACCTTCGCCATCGATCGCGCCGGTCTCGTTGGCGAAGATGGGCCGACGCACCACGGTGCGCTGGATCTCTCCTTTCTGCGCTGCATACCCGGCATGCTCATTCTGGCGCCGGCGGACGAGGCCGAGTGCCGGGCGATGCTCTCCACCGCCTACGATCACGACGGCCCGGCGGCGGTGCGTTATCCGCGCGGTACCGGCCCGGGCAGCGAGATCCCCACGGATCTGGTCGCGCGGATTCCCGTCGGCAAGGCCGAATTACGTCGTGAAGCGACCGCACAGCAGGACGCGCGCATCGCGCTACTGGCCTTCGGCAGCCTCAATACGCCGGCGAGCGACGTGGCCGAGCGCCTGAATGCGACGCACCTCAACATGCGCTCGGTGAAGCCGCTGGATCGTGAAGCGATTCTGAAGGCGGCCAGGGACCACGACCTGCTGGTGACGCTCGAAGAGAACGTGGTGGCCGGCGGCGCCGGTAGCGGCGTCGTCGAGCTGCTGGCGGCGGAAGGTGTCCAGGTTCAGGTGCTCAATCTGGGCATTCCCGACACTTTCGTCGAGCATGGCAAGCCGGCCGAACTACTGCGCGATTGCGGTCTGGATGCCGATGGCATCGAAGCAGCCATTCGCCTCCGACTCCACACGAACAACGACTGATAGGACCCTCATGTCAATTGCCATTCTGATCGGTGCCGTCATCGGCTATCTCTTCGGCAAGCTGCCGGGACTCTTGATCGGCGCTGCCATCGGCTGGTGGATCAGCCGAAAGCTTCGCAGCACCCTGGTGGGGCGCGTCGTCAATATCCAGCACCAGTTCCTGGAATCCACGTTCGCGGTGATGGGCTGTGTCTGCAAGGTCGACGGCCATATTACCGAGGACGAGATCCGGACGGCGGAGATGCTGTTCGACCGCCTCAATCTGAGCGGAGAGATGCGTGAACGTGCCAAGGCCGCATTCAACCGCGGCAAGGCACCGGAATTCGATCTCGACGCGGAGGTCGAAACGATCCGCCGCGTTACCGGCGGCCAGCGGGCGCTGCTGCAGGTGTTCCTGCAGGTGCAGCTGGCGGCGATCGCTGCTGACGGAGAAATGCATCCTGCCGAGCATGAGGTGCTGCTTCGCGTGGCGCGTGGGCTTGGCTTCTCCGAGGCCGAGATCCAGCAGATCGAGGCGATGCTGCGTGGCGGTGCCCATCAAGGCGCCGGCGGTGCGAGCAGCGGGCAGTCGCTGGAAGACGCCTATCGTGTGCTCGGCATTTCCGAGGATGCCTCCGATGCCGAGCTCAAGCGCGCCTATCGCAAGCTGATGAGCGAGAATCATCCTGACAAGCTGGCCGGCAAGGGGCTGCCGGAGAGCATGCGCGAGATGGCCAAGGAGCGCACCAGCGAGATCAGCAACGCCTACGACCTGATCAAGAAAACGCGAGATCAGCGCGGCTGAAGACATCATGAGAGGGCTGCGGTCGCTATTGTCTCGCGGCAGTTAACACGCTTAGATAGAGGTTCGAACGCCGAGACTGCCACGACAGGGACGTGAGTGCATGCCAGCGAAGGCCGATCTCTACCGTACTGCCGCCCGAGTGCTGGGCACGATCGACAAGCGTGGTTGGGTGCTGCGTTATCGCTACGGCGACCGGCGGCTGCTCGAGGATGTGGTGCTGCCCACGCTCGATCGGGATCCGGCGGTGGAGAACCTGCTGCTGGTGGGCTGCGCCTGGTACACCCGGCACTATCCGCAACTGTTGCCGCGCAAGCGGGTCACGACCATGGAGATCGATCCGGCCAAGGCAGCGTTCGGCGGCGATCCGCACATCGTCGCCGACATGACCGATATTGCCGAGCATCTGGCCCCGGAAAGCCTGGATGCGGTGATCTGCAACGGCGTGCTGGGCTGGGGACTCGACGAACCCGATGCCGTGGAATCGGCGTTCGCGGGGGCGGCGGCGTGCCTGCGGCCGGGCGGGCTTTTCCTGCTGGGCTGGAACGACATTCCGCCACGCAATGGCTGTCCGCCGGATACGATCGCCGCCCTCGACGGATTGGAAATCGCTGATATTCCCGGCCTCGAGACTCACTCCCTGATTGCGCTCGAACGCAACCAGCACTGCTATCAGGCTTACCGCAAGCCCCAGGCAGTCTGATCAATCCGCCGTCACCCCCCGCCAGAATACCGACCAGACGCCCTCGAACCGGCGCTCGAGCTCCTGCCTTTCATACACGAAGGTCTCCGAAAGCAGTCCGTCGACGATGCAGTAGAAGGCGGCGATGAAATGGTCGTCGGTCAGGGTCGCGCGCAAGGCGCCGGCTCGGCGTCCGGACTGGACGAAGGCGATCAGGCGGCGATCGATCCGGGACTCGCCCTGGTCGATGATCGCCTCGGCTTCGGTGACGAGTTCCTGCGGCGGAAACAGCAGGAAGCGCTTGTAAAACACGCCCTGATGCTCGCGGTAGGCGAAGGTCGCGCACTGTTGCAGCAGATGGCGCAGCCGCTGCTCGAACGGGGCCTGGGCCATCCTGGCCAGGCTGGCATCGATCAGGGCGATCATGTCGTCGTCGGCATCGCGGGACAGCTCCAGGAACAGCGCCGCCTTGCTGTCGAAATGGTTGTAGATCGAGGGCTTCTTGATGCCGGCGGCGGTCGCGATCTGTGCCAGCGTCGTGCCTTCGTAGCCATGGCGGGCGAACAGCGACAGGCCGATCTGCTTGAGGCGATCTCGAGTGTTCAAGAGGTCATCTTCCCGTGAAGTTGAGGGCATGGCTTGCCAAGCTTGCCAGGCCGAAATAGACTAACGACCGTTAGTTAGTCATTTTTTATCGAACGGATCAAGTCATGATGCGACCGCAATGGGGGATTCTGCCGCTCGCCGGTCTGGCCGAGGTTGGCTGGGCAGCCGGTCTGAAGCATGCCGAGAGCTTTACCGACTGGCTGCTGACGATCGTGCTGGCGATCACCAGCCTGTGGCTCGCCTCCCGCGCGGTGCGTTACCTGCCGACCAGCACCGTTTACACGATATTCGTCGGGCTGGGCGCGGCGGGTACGGCGATGGCCGACTGGATCTTCTTCGGGGTGCCGTTTCACTGGCCGGTACTGGCGTTCATCGCGCTGCTGCTGGTCGGCGTGATCGGATTACAGCAGGTGAACGACTGATGGAACCGACGACGTTTCACTGGATGGCGCTACTGGCATCGGGCTGCTTCGAAATCGTCGGCGTGACCGGCTTCGATCGGCTCAATCGTGGCCGGCGGCGAAGCGGTTTGCTGCTCCTGGCCGGCGGCTTCGGCTGCTCGCTCGGCCTGCTGTCCATCGCCATGCGCTCGATCGACATGGGCGTGGCCTACGCCATCTTCACCGGCATCGGCACGCTCGGCAGCACGCTGATGGGCATGCTGTTCTGGCATGAATCGCGACGCCCGTTGCGACTGGCGTTCGTGGCGACGATCGTTGCCGCCGTGGTAGGACTCAAGCTGGTGAGCTGAGAACGCGTGTCGGCGGTGTCGATCGAAAGGACGACGTTGACAGCCCTCCGGGCAAGGGGCGCTGGCTGCATCTCTCCCCGGCACCTACGCTGACAGCTTCTTTGTCCACTGCTTGATCAGGAGGCTATCCATGCATCCGATCGTCCACACGATCGTCGTCGGGATCATCAGTTATCTGGTTCTGATCGCCATCATCCGCCTCTCCGGCAAGCGCACGCTGTCGAAGTGGAACGCCTTCGACTTCGTGGTCACCATCGCGCTGGGGTCGACGCTATCGACGGCGCTGGTCTCGCCGAAGGTTTCGTTGGCTCAAAGCATCACGGCGTTTCTGGTCATCGTGGTGATGCAGTTCGTGATCACGTTTTCCTCGGTGCGCTCCCGTGCCGTCAAGAATCTGATCAAGTCGCAACCGACGCTGCTGCTGTTTCAGGGCCAGTTCCGCCAGGAGGCGATGGCCCAGGAGCGTGTCGTCGAGGCCGAGGTACGTGCGGCGATTCGCGAAAATGGCATCGCCGACGTCGAGCGCGTGCACGCGGTGGTGCTGGAGACCGACGGCACATTCAGTGTCATTCCCGATGCCGGCGGCAGCGATTCGGCGCTGCAGGGGGTGGCCGGGCTCTCGTCGAGACGAGTGTGACGTTGACGGGGCAGCCGGCCGGTCTCCGTGTTGCCGTTCAGCTCGCCTCGTGCGATGAGGCCGGGGCGGGTTCCGCGTCCAGAAAACCGCCGGACTGGCGACGCCATAGCCGTGCATAAAGGCCGTTGTGACGAATCAGTTCGGCATGGCTCCCCGCTTCGACGATGCGGCCGCGCTCCATGACGACGAGCCGGTCCATGGCGGCGATGGTGGAGAGGCGGTGGGCAATGGCGATCACCGTCTTGCCCTGCATCAGCCGGTCCAGATTTTCCTGGATCGCCGCCTCGACGTCGGAATCCAGCGCCGAGGTCGCTTCGTCGAGAATCAGGATCGGCGCATCCTTGAGCATGACGCGGGCGATGGCGAGGCGCTGGCGCTGGCCGCCGGAGAGCTTGACGCCACGCTCCCCGACATGGGCATCGAAGCCTTCCCGGCCGTGAACGTCTCGCAGGGACTCGA
The DNA here is from genome assembly GCF_003206035.1 of Salinicola sp. CPA57. NCBI lineage: Bacteria > Pseudomonadati > Pseudomonadota > Gammaproteobacteria > Oceanospirillales > Halomonadaceae > Salinicola > Salinicola sp. CPA57. The sequence continues at coordinate 87,526 of NZ_PZJR01000005.1, read as the reverse complement.
TGAAATCCGAAACGTGGGCCTGCTTCGCCGCCTGCCATGCCATGTCGTCGGTGGCGTCCGGGCGGCCGTAGAGCAGGTTGTCGCGCACCGAGCGATGCAGCAGCGAAGTATCCTGCGTCACCATGCCGATCTGTGCGCGCAGGCTCTCCTGAGTCACTTCCGAGATATCCTGCCCGTCGATGCGAATCGCCCCATTTTCCAGGTCGTAGAATCGCAGCAGCAGATTGACCAGCGTCGACTTGCCCGCGCCCGAAGGCCCGATCAGGCCGATCTTCTCGCCGGGCCGGATCGTCAGCGACAGATCGTCGATGACGCCGCCACCCTTGCCGTAGTGAAAGCGGATACGGTCGAAGACGATCTCGCCGCGATCGATGTCTAACGGCTGCGCCTCGGATTCATCCTCGATCTGGTGTGGCAGCGACAGTGTCGCCATGCCGTCCTGCACGGTGCCGATGTTCTCGAATAGCCCCGACACTTCCCACATGATCCACTGCGACATGCCCCATAGCCGCATCACCAGACCCAGCGCCACCGCGACGGCGCCCACGCTGACGGCCTCCGCCAGCCACAGCTGGATCGACAGCCAGCCGATGCTGAACAACAGCAGCGCGTTGAGCAGGTAGAGTAACCCGTAGAGGCCTGTGACCAGCCGCATCTGGCGGTGCACGGTGACCAGGAAACCGTCCATGCTCTCCTTGGCGAACTTGGCCTCGCGGCTGGCATGCGAGAACAGTTTGACGGTCTGGATGTTGCTGTAGCTGTCGACGATGCGACCGGTCATGCGTGAACGGGCGTCGGCCTGGGATTTCGACACCCGGCCCATGATAGGCACGAAGATCTTCAGCAAAATGAGATAGCCGGCAAGCCACGCCACCAGCGGAATCGCCAGGCGCCAATCGGCGTTGCCCATCAGGATCAGCGTCCCCAGGAAGTAGACGCTGACGTAGTTGAGCACGTCGAACAGCTTGATCACGCACTCGCGCACGGCCAGCGAGGTCTGCATCACCTTGGTCGCGATGCGCCCGGCGAACTCGTCCTGATAGAAATGCATCGACTGCCGCAGCAGATAGCGATGGGCCATCCAGCGAATGCGCATGGGAAAGTTGCCCATCAGCGTCTGCTGGCTGAACAGCGAGTGCAGCCAGACCAGGCCAGGCAGCAAAATCAGCACGATGAAAGCCATGCCGGCCAGTTTCCAGCCCTGATTGGCCAGGAACGTCTCGCGATCCTGCGCCGCCAGCCAGTCGACGATGTTGCCGAGAAAACCGAACATCCATACCTCGATGCCGGCAATCAGCGCCATCAGCACCGTGGCCGCCATCAGATAGGGCCAGGCGCCACGGGTGTAATGCAGACAGAAAGCGATCAACGTGTCCGGCGGGCGCTGCGGCTCCTGCGGCGGGAAGGGGTCGAGACGGTTTTCGAACCAGCGAAACATGGCAATCCTTGAGGAAGGGGCGTGACGAACTGGCCAGCGCTCATCGAGCGTCGCTGCCAGCCAGTACCGATCATAGGGCTCGTGGGGGCTTTGGCAATCCGCTCGCCGCCATCATTGGTCCTTCCTGTCCGTTCTTCCCAGAGTTGGCGTCAGGCCTGGAACGGCAGCACGGCGGTATAGACCGCGAAGAAATGGCAGACGCTGCCGCCGATCACGAACAGGTGCCAGATGGCGTGATGGAAGGGAATGGCACGGATGGCGTAGAAGATCACGCCCACGGTGTAGATGATACCGCCGGCGACCAGCAGGGCAATACCGCGATCGGGAAGGCGATCGGCCAGACTGCCGGAGGCGATCAGAATCAGCCAGCCCATGATCAGATAGATGAAGACGCGCAGCACGCCGAAACGGTGCGGCCAGGCCAGACGAAGCGCAATTCCCCCCAATGCCAGGCTCCAGATGATCGCGAACAGCGCCCAGCCGGTGGGGCCGCGTAGATTGACCAGCAGGAATGGGGTGTAGGTGCCGGCGATCAGCAGATAGATGGCGCAGTGATCGAAAGCCTGGAAGACGCGCTTCAAACGCCGGCTGCGGAAACCGTGGTAGAGCGTCGAGGCGGTATAAAGCAGCAGCAGGCAGCAACCGTAGAGCGAGATGCTGACGATCTTCCAGGGGTCGACGTGGGCGGCGATGCTGGCGAGCACGATCAGCACGATCATGCCGACGAGACTCAGGGCGGCGCCGATGCCGTGGCTGATGCTGTGCAGCCACTCCTCGAGATGCGAGAACTCTGCCCCCGGTTCAGTGGCTGTCGTTCGAGCGGCTCGTGGTGCAGCCGGTTGGTGTGATGAGAGTTTGGACATGTTTTTCGAAACCCCAGGCAATGAAGGCGGCAGGAGTTGAAAGCTGTCGTTGAGACTGATTTGCGCGCTTGGCGTTCAGTATCCGGTTCCATGATGACGCCGATATGACGTCGGCGACAGCCCACGAAGGCGTGGAACGAGTCAATTCAGGCGTCGCGTTCGATATCCACACTGCTGGCAGGCGTGAAATCGTCCAGATCCATCATGTGATCGAGCTTGCCGACCTTGGTGGTCAGGTAATGCTCGTTGAACGGATTGCGGCCGGTGGTGATCGGCAGGCGCTCGTGGATCTCCACCCCATCCTGGCTCAGGGCCTCGACCTTGCGCGGATTGTTGGTCATCAGTCGCAGCGACTGGATGCCCAGATGCGCGAGCATCGGCACGCAGATATCGTAGCGGCGCTGATCGGCGCCGAATCCCAGTCGCTCGTTGGCCTCGACGGTATCGGCCCCGTCGTCCTGAAGAGCATAGGCACGGATCTTGTTGAGCAGACCGATGCCGCGACCTTCCTGACGCAGATAGAGCAGCGCGCCACGTCCTTCATCGGCGATTCGCTTGAGCGCTTCCTGGAGTTGGTAGCCGCAGTCGCAGCGCATCGAGAACAGGGCATCACCGGTCAGGCATTCCGAATGCACGCGGGCCAGGACCGGCGCCGGCGTGGTGACGTCGCCGAGGGTCAGCACGACGTGTTCCTTGCCGCTGGACTCTTCCTGGAAGCCGTGCAGCATGAACGTCGCCCAAGGGGTGGGCAGTTGCGATGCGGCGATGAAGCGGATCGTCACGATGACCTCGCGATATGGGGAAACGCTCGAAGGCTTCGGCATCGAATGCCTGGACCAGAGCGCCGATAATTAAAGGGGCAGCATTATAACAGGCCCGCCGGCCGATCCGTTACAATGAGAGCAAATCTCGAACGTAAAAGGCTGTCATGACTTTCTCCAAGGATACCCAGCCGCAGACGCTTTCCCAGGATCTCCCGCCGCAGGCGCTGCATAACGATCGCCTGTTGCGGGCGCTGGCTCGTCAACCGCTCGATCGCACGCCGGTCTGGATGATGCGACAGGCCGGCCGCTACCTGCCGGAGTATCGTCAGACTCGCGCCCACGCGGGGAGCTTCATGGATCTGTGCCGCAATGCCGAGCTGGCCTGCGAGGTGACGCTGCAGCCGCTGGAGCGCTACCCGCTGGACGCCGCGATCCTGTTCTCGGACATTCTCACCATTCCGGATGCCATGGGCCTCGGGCTCTACTTCGAGACCGGCGAGGGCCCCAAGTTCCGCAAGACGGTGCGCTCCGCCGGGGACGTTGCCGCGCTGACGGCGCCGGACGCCGAGCGCGATCTCGATTACGTCATGAACGCGGTCGCCACGATCCGTCGCGAGCTCAACGGCCGCGTGCCGCTGATCGGCTTCTCCGGTAGCCCGTGGACGCTGGCGACCTATATGGTCGAAGGCGGCTCGAGCAAGGATTTCCGTCACCTCAAAGCGATGCTCTACGGCGATCCGGAGACGCTGCACAGTCTGCTCGGTCTGTTGGCGACTGCGGTCACCGACTATCTCAACGCCCAGATCCGTGCCGGCGCTCAGGTCGTGCAGATCTTCGATACCTGGGGCGGGGCCCTCTCCACGCCAGCCTATCGCGAGTTTTCGCTGGCCTACATGCAGCGCATCGTCAGCGGCCTGATTCGCGAGCACGGCGGTCGTCGCGTACCGGTGATCCTGTTCACCAAGAACGGCGGGCAGTGGCTCGAGTCGATCGCCGACAGCGGCTGCGACGCCGTGGGCCTGGACTGGACCACGGAACTGAGCGACGCTCGGCGTCGCGTCGGGGGGCGGGTAGCGCTGCAGGGCAATCTCGATCCCAACGTGCTGTTCGCGCCGCCGTCGCGGATTCGTGAAGAGGTAGCGCGCATTCTCGAAAGCTTCGGGCCGGGCGAGGGACATGTCTTCAACCTGGGCCACGGCATCAGCCAGTTCACCGATCCGGACCACGTCACCGCGTTCATGGACGCCCTGCATGAACTCAGTCCCGCCTACCATCGCTGAGCCTGGCAGCAGAGAGCCAGTCAGCCGAGCGCCTGCCGGTACAGAGTTCGGGGATGGCCTGCTGCTGTTCGACGCCGGCTGCCCGTTCTGCCGGCGTTCGGTGCGCTGGCTGCTGGCGCACGAACGCGACGGCAGCCAGCTGCGCATTGCCGGGCTGTCGAGTGCGGTATCCCGCCGGATCGGGGCGCATTACCAGATCGATTTCGCCGCTACCGACAGCATCTGGTATGTCGCCGACGGCGAGCTCAGCCGCAACAGCGATGCCGCCTGGCGTCTCGCCGCCCGACTGCAGGGAAAGTGGCAGCATCTCGGCGCGCTGCGGCGGGTGCCGCGGCCCCTGCGCGAGAGCGGCTACCGTTTCATCGGCGATCACCGGCACCGGCTGGCATTCGTCGGTGGCGAGCGTCTCGAAGGTCATGCGCGCTGGCTCAAGACGCTGACGCCCGAATTCTGTCGACGCTGCGGACTGCCGCCGCAACTGGCCGACGGACAGTGAACTTCGACCGGCGACGCAGGGATCGAGGGCTCGACAAGCCGGCATTCAGGGACGGACGACGATGCCGATGAGCGCGTGGCAAAAAAGATGCGCGATGCTGACGCTGATCTGGGTCGCGGGTATCGCCTGGGGCAGCTTGAGCCCGGCTTCCGATCTGCCGCAGCACCTGCCGTGGGACAAGCTCAACCATTTCATCGCCTACGCCGGTCTGGCAGCGGGCCTGCGTCTCACCGGTCGCCGGTGGATGGTCGCCTGGGGGGTGGCCGTCATCGTCAGTATCGTCATCGAAGTGCTGCAGATCTGGGTGCCGGGGCGCCACGGTGGCGACTGGGGCGACATTCTGGCGAATGCCTTGGGTGCCGGCGTGGGTCTGGTGGGGCTTTTCCTGATCGGAAAGTGGATACGCTACCGGAATGGCACTCAACAATAGTCGAAGAGATCGCCCCGCCAGTTGATGGCAATGCCGTTGGAACGCCCTTCGATATCGAGCACCTTTTTGGTGCGCTTGTGTTATTTAGGCACTGTTTTGAAACAATTTGTTGTTGTTCCGGCGGATTCCAAACCCGACAGAGGTCGCAAGGCCGGTCGACGATAGCGCTAGAGTAGCGTTGAAACAGGGTTTTACGCGCGGCAGAGCGAAAGTGGAACGAACTTTGCTAATTTCATCTGGGCATGTCGCGACATGCACTCAAATGATAACGCGAGGGAGTTGATTCCATATGCGCTACAAGAATAAAAGCCTGATTGTCATGCCAGCCGCCATGCTAGCCGCGGTTGCCGTCACCCATGTTCAGGCTGCCACTCTGGATGATGTCAAAAGCAGCGGCGAGTTCACCTGTGGCGTCAGCACGGGCCTTACCGGTTTCTCCTCACCCGACGAGAATGGCAAGTGGACCGGTATCGACGTCGAAGTCTGCCGTGCCGTTGCCGCGGCCGTTCTGGGCGATCCGGAAAAGGTCGTCTTCTCTCCGCTCACCGCCAAGGAGCGTTTCACCGCCCTGCAGTCCGGCGAGGTCGATCTGCTCTCCCGCAACACGACCTGGACCGCCACGCGTGACAACTCCCTGGGTCTGAACTTCGCTGGCGTCAACTTCTACGACGGTCAGGGCTTCCTGGTACGCAAGGACCTGGGCGTCAAGAGTGCGACAGAGCTTGATGGGGCGTCGATCTGTGTCCAGGCCGGCACCACCACCGAGCTGAACATGGCCGACTACTTCAAGGCGCATGACATGCAGTTCCAGCAGGTCGCCTTCGATACCTCGGACCAGACCGCTCAGGGTTTCGATAGTGGCCGCTGTGACGTACTGACGTCCGACTCCTCGCAGCTGGCCGCGCTGCGTCTGCAGCTGGCGGATCCCGACGGCGTTGTCATTCTGCCCGAGCGCATTTCCAAGGAACCGCTGGGTCCGGTCGTGCGCCAGGGTGACGATCAGTGGTTCGATATCGTCAAGTGGAGCCTGTTCGCCATGCTCAATGCCGAAGAACTCGGCGTGACCAGCGAAAATGTCGACCAGATGCGCGATAACCCGCCGAATCCGGACGTGGCTCGCCTGCTGGGCAAGGATGGTAACTTCGGCGAGCAGATGGGCATCAGCAACGACTGGGCCTACAACATCGTCAAGATGGTCGGCAACTACGGCGAAGTCTTCGAACGTACCGTCGGTATGGACTCGCCGATGGAGCTCGAGCGCGGCATCAACGCGCTGTGGAACGAGGGCGGCATCCAGTATGCCCCGCCGGTTCGCTAAGCGTTAAATCGTCCTCTCGACACCGCGTCCCTTCGGTCTGAGCGCCGGGACGCGGTGCCTCTCAACGCTCGAGTAGAGACAACTCATGTTGCGTCCATCCACTACCCTGCCGCGTCGGGGGCGGGGGCCCTTGTGGCGGAATCCCGCCATTCGCGCCCTGATCGTCCAGGCCGTGCTGTTTCTGGTCCTGGCGGCCTTCGTCGGTTATCTGGTTCACAATACGCTGCTCAACCTCGAGGCCCGCGGTATCCATACCGGCTTTGGCTTTCTCGAAGGTCGGGCTGGCTTTGCGATTCCGCAGACGCTGATCGAGTACACCAGCGATAGCACCTACGGCAAGACGTTCGTCATCGGACTGCTCAACACGCTGCTGGTGTCGGCGCTGGGGATCGTGGCGGCCACCATCATCGGTTTCATGGTCGGCATCGCCCGGCTGTCGCCCAACTGGTTGTTGGCGCGCCTGGCCACGATCTATGTCGAGGCCTTCCGTAACATCCCGCTGCTGGTCCAGATCCTGTTCTGGTATTACGCCGTGCTGCGGGCACTGCCATCGCCGCGACAGAGCCTGTCGTTGTTCGATGCCTTTTTCTTCAACGTTCGCGGCATGGTGATGCCCGATCCACAGCCGCTGGATGGCTTCGCCGCCACGCCGTGGGCGTTATTGATCGCCGTGGTCGGTGCCATCCTGTTCGGACTGTTCGCCAAGCGACGTCAGGCAAGAACCGGGCAGGCGCTGCCGGTCTACTGGATCGGCGCGGCTCTCGTCATCGGCCTGCCATTGATCGTCTTCCTTCTCACCGGTTCGCCACTCGAGTGGACGTTGCCGGAACTGACCGGGTTCAACTTCCGCGGCGGGATCAATATTCTGCCGGAGCTGTTGGCACTGTGGTTGGCGCTGTCGATCTATACCGCCGCTTTCATTGCCGAGATCGTGCGCTCGGGCATTCTGTCGGTCTCTCACGGTCAGACGGAAGCGGCACGCTCGCTGAGCCTGCCGGAGGCCATTACCCTGCGCAAGATCGTCATCCCCCAGGCGATGCGGGTCATCGTGCCGCAGATGACCAGCCAGTATCTCAACCTGATCAAGAACTCATCGCTGGCCACCGCCATCGGCTACCCGGATCTGGTCGCCGTCTTTGCCGGCACCACGCTCAACCAGACGGGGCAGGCGATCGAGATCATCGCCATGACCATGGCGGTCTACCTGGTCATCAGTCTGACGGTGTCGTTCCTGATGAATCTCTACAATGCCCGCACGCTGCTGAAGGAGCGTTGAGATGACGACTGACTCTACCTTCCGCACCGAGATGATCGACGCGCGCGAGGCGCCCGACCAGAGCCGAGGCGTGATCGGCTGGTTTCGGGCCAATCTGTTCAACGGTCCGATCAACAGCATCGTCTCGATCGTGGTCATCGTGTTACTGGCGCGATTGGTCTGGCCATTCCTTGAGTGGGCGATCATCGATGCCGACTGGATCGGTACCACGCGTGATGCCTGTACCGGTGATGGCGCCTGCTGGGTTTTCATCTCGGCCCGGTTCGAATCCATCATCTACGGCTTCTACCCCGAGGCCGCGCGTTGGCGGGTCGACATCGTGTTTGCGCTGCTGGCGATTCTGGTCGCCTGGCTGGCGGTGCCGAAGATGCCGCGCAAGAAGTGGGTGGCGCTGTTCACGTTGACCGGCTTCCCGATCATTGCCTTTTTCCTGCTGGTGGGCGGCTCGTTCGGACTCGAGTACGTACCGACTCGCGCCTGGGGCGGGCTGATGCTGACGCTGACGATCGCGGTGGTGGGCATCGTCGGATCGCTGCCGCTGGGTATCATCCTGGCGCTGGGACGGCGCTCGAAGATGCCCTTCGTCAAAGGGATCTGCGTGATCTTCATCGAGTTCTGGCGAGGGGTCCCGCTGATCACGGTGCTGTTCATGGCGTCGGTGATGCTGCCGCTGTTCGTGCCGGGAGAGCTGGATTTCGACAAGCTGCTGCGTGCGCTGATCGGCATCATGTTCTTCTGGAGCGCGTACATGGCGGAGGTCATTCGTAGTGGCCTGCAGGCGATCGGCAAAGGGCAGAACGAGGCCGGACAGGCGCTGGGACTAAGCTACTGGCAGCGAACGGGGCTGATCATTCTGCCGCAGGCGCTGAAAATGGTCATCCCGGGCATCGTCAATACCTTCATCGCGCTGTTCAAGGACACCTCGCTGGTACTGATCATCGGCCTGTTCGACCTGCTGGCGATCATCCGTGCCGGACTGACCGACTCGAACTGGCTCGGTTTCTCCACCGAAGGCTACGTGTTCGCGGCGGCGGTCTACTGGATCTTCTGTTTCAGCATGTCTCGCTACAGCCAGTACATCGAGCGCCGTCTCAATACCGGACATAAACGGTGAGGGCGGCGAGCGTGTCTGCGCCTGCGTCCTCACATAACAAGATCGTCATCAGGAAATCATTGCCATGAGCGAAGCGACAGCGTCTCGGACCACCGCGCCCGGCAGCGACGGACCGATGATCGAAATCGATCATCTCAACAAGTGGTACGGCAGCTTTCATGTGCTGCGCGACATCAACCTGACCGTGACCAAGGGGGAGCGCATCGTCATCTGCGGACCGTCAGGTTCGGGAAAATCGACGATGATTCGTTGCATCAATCATCTGGAGGAGCATCAGCAGGGTTCGATCGTGGTCAACGGCGTGCCGATGACCAATGACGTCAAGCGGATCGAACAGATTCGCCGCAACGTCGGCATGGTCTTCCAGCACTTCAATCTGTTTCCGCACCTGAGCGTGCTGGAGAACTGCTGCCTGTCCCAGATCTGGGTGCAGAAGAAGCCCCGTGCCGAGGCCGAGAAGACCGCCATGGAGTATCTCGAGCGCGTCCAGATCGCCGATCAGGCGCTGAAGTATCCCGGCCAGCTCTCGGGTGGCCAGCAGCAGCGCGTGGCGATCGCCCGGGCGCTCTGCATGCGTCCCGAGGTGATGCTGTTCGACGAGCCGACGTCAGCGCTCGATCCTGAGATGATCAAGGAAGTGCTCGACGTCATGATCGAGCTGGCACATGAAGGCATGACCATGCTCTGCGTCACCCACGAGATGGGCTTCGCCAAGACCGTCGCCGACCGGGTAATCTTCATGGACCAGGGGCAGATCATCGAGGAAGCGCCGCCGCACGAGTTCTTCAACAACCCGCGTTCCGAACGCACCCAACTGTTCCTGAGCCAGATTCTGGGACATTGACCTCGTGATGGAGAGAGCCACGGACATGGGTATCGAAAAACTCTTCGTCGAGGGCGCACCGCAGCCGATCGCGCCATTCTCCCACGCCTGCAAGGTCGGCAATCTGGTTTTTATCACCGGCCAGATGCCGACCGTGCCGGAGACCAACGAGATGCTGCTGGGAACCTTCACCGAGCAGACACATCGGGTGATGCAGAACCTGGCGATCGTGCTCGAGGCCGTTGGCAGCAGCTTCGAACACGTCGTCCAGAGCCGGGTCTTCATTACCAACATGGGCCACTTCGAAGAAGTGAACGGCGTCTATGCCAGCTACTTCCAGAACCCGCTGCCCACGCGGACCTGTATCGGCGTCACCGGCCTGGCTGGCGGGGCCGATGTCGAGGTGGACATGATTGCCTGGATTCCACCGGCCTAGCGTTCGCGTCGAAAGGCCGGATGGTATCGCCAGCGCCCCGCCAGCCAGCGGGGCGCTGTCGTTTCGGCGCCGTCGTTTCCATGCTGCCGACCGGGTAGGGGTTGAGCGACGCGCGAATCTCTACCACGCTTGGTGAGTACCATCCACGGACTTGGAGAATCGATCATGGACAAGACATTTGTCGTCGCCGCCGATGCCTCACGCGCGCGCATCTTCGCTCGAGAAGCGCGGACGCTGCGGGAGATCGAGACGTTGACGCATCCGGAGTCCCGGCTGCATACCGGCGATCTGCGCACCGGCGGCAAGGGCGAGGCGACCTCGGGCGCCAGCCAGCGTCAGACCGGCAACGAGAACGCCACCTCCGAAAAGCAGGCGATGGTCTTCGCCAAGGAAGTCGCGGGCTATCTGCGTGATGCGAGGACCCAGGGCAAGGCCGACAAGTTCGTACTGATTGCGGCGCCGCAGTTTCTGGGCCAGTTGCGAGAAAAGCTCGACAAGCCGACGCTCGACTGCGTGATTCAGACGCTGGACAAGGACCTCTCGAAGGCCAGCGAGGAAGAGATCGCCGGCAAGCTCGATTGACCGTTGACCCGTGCCGGCGATCGCCTCCTCAGGGGATCGTCGGCAGATCGATTTCATCGCTGCGCTGAATACCGGCGGTCATCTCGCGGCACAGGCGCAGAAACTCCCGCATGCCGGTGGTCAGATACTTCTGGCGGTGCCAGATGAAAGCGAATCGGCGCGTCAGATCCAGTTCGGGCGTCGCGATTGGTACCAGGCTGCCGCGGCGGAAGGCATCTCTCAGTGCCAGACGCGATACGCAGCCAATGCCGAGACCAGACTCCACGGCGCGCTTGATCCCTTCGGTATGTTCCAGCTCCAGCAGGATGTTGAAGCGGCCCCGTCGGTGGCGCATGGCATGTTCCAGTGTCCTGCGCGTGCCGGAACCCACCTCTCGCATGATCCACGCCTCGCGCAGCAGTCGCTCGACATCGGCGCTACGCGCTTCGGCCAGCGGGTGACGAGGGGAGCAGAACACGGTGAGATCGTCTTCGATCCAGGGTTGAATGACGATATCGTCATGCTGGCAGTCGCCCTCGATCAGACCCAGATCCAGCTCATGCAGCGCGATGCGTTCGACGATCGAGGCGGTATTGCGAACCTGCAGCCTGACCCGGCTTTCCGGATAGCGCTGCATGAAGTCGCTGATCAGCAGCGTTGCCAGATAATTGCCGATCGTCAGCGTCGCTCCGACTTCCAGCGAGCTGATACCGCTCTGGCCCTGCAGCAGCTCTTCGATCTCCTCCCCGCGATCCAGCAAGGCGACCACCTTGGGCAGTAGCTGAAAACCCAGCGCATTCAGTTTGAGGCGTTTGCCGAGTCGATCCAGCAACTGGCAGTCGAACTGACGCTCCAGTTCCGCCAGCGCGGTGCTCGTTGCCGACTGCGACATCGACAGCGTCTGGGCGGCGCGGGAAACGCTCTGATGCTGGGCGATCGCCACGAAAACCTCGAGTTGACGCAGGGTATAGCGCATGTCCTGGATCCGTTATCGATTTTGTGGATATAGAATATCCAAATAATCCACTTAACAGAATACTGGCAGTTTCTTATAGTTCGGTCATCTACTTGGCATCTCATCTATGCCTTTTCGCTATTATCGGTCGCAGTCATCGTCAGGAGTCGGTCATGAGCAAGTTTGCCCTGGAAGAGGTCTTGAGCGTTCACCACTGGAACGACACGCTGTTCAGCTTCCGGACCACGCGCGAACGCAGTTTGCGCTTCAAGAACGGGCAGTTCGTCATGATCGGCCTGGAAGTCGACGGCAAGCCGCTGGTGCGCGCTTATTCCGTCGCCAGCCCCAACTATGAAGATCACCTCGAGTTCTTCAGCATCAAGGTACAGGATGGTCCGCTGACGTCGCGTCTGCAGCACCTCAAGGTGGGCGATCAGATCATGGTCAGCCGCAAGCCGACCGGTACGCTGGTCTGCGACGATCTGCTGCCGGGACGCAACCTGTACATGCTTTCCACCGGCACCGGGCTGGCCCCTTTCATGAGCCTGATTCAGGATCCCGAAGCCTATGAGCGCTTCGAGAAGATCGTGCTGATTCACGGCGTGCGGTCGGTCAGCGAGCTGGCCTACGCCGACTTCATCTCCAAGGAGCTGCCGGCGCACGAGTACCTGGGCGACGAGATTCGCGAGAAGCTGGTCTATTACCCGACGGTGACGCGCGAAGCGTTTCACACCATGGGTCGCCTGACCGACCATATCCGCAGCGGCAAGCTGTTCGAGGACACGGGCTTGCCGCCGCTGGATCCGAAGCAGGATCGGGCCATGATCTGCGGCAGCCCGGCGATGCTCGAGGAGACCAGCGGGCTGCTCGACGAACTGGGGTTTGCCATTTCGCCGCGAATGGGCGAGCCGGGTGACTATGTCATCGAGCGGGCTTTTGTTGAAAAATAAGGTCGAGAAGTGATCCGACTCGCCGAGCGCGTGATGACGTAAGCTCGAAGCGGAAATAAAAACCGCCTCCCCGGCAGGACCGTGGAGGCGGTTTTTTTTGGGCTGATTTCGAGCGCAGCCAGTTTTCAGACCGCGTCTTTGCCGGTCTCGCCGGTACGGATACGAATCACCTGCTCCAGCGGCGAGACGAAGATCTTGCCGTCGCCGATCTTGCCGGTGTTGGCCACCTTGGTGATGGCATCGATCACCTGATCGCTCATGCCGTCGTCGACGGCGACCTCGAGCTTGATCTTGGGAAGGAAGTCGACCACGTACTCGGCGCCACGATAGAGCTCGGTGTGACCTTTCTGGCGACCGAAACCCTTGACCTCGGTCACGGTGACACCCTGCACGCCGATCTCGGATAGAGATTCACGCACGTCGTCCAGCTTGAACGGTTTGATAATGGCGGTAACCAGTTTCATGGAAGTTCTCCTCGCGTGCGATGGACGGATAATGTGCGCTCAAGTCCTTGAGTCGCCGTCATGAATGCCGGACGACCGTTAGTTTAAGCATACACCGCCGATCGCGGGAATTAAAAAAGGCCCCCCGAAGGGGGCCAGGGGAGCACGCCAGCTCACTCGGTGTATCGGCTTACTTCTTGCCGACGTTGAATTCAGGATAGGCTTCCATACCGCATTCCGCGATGTCGACGCCTTCATATTCTTCTTCTTCGGAGACTCGGATACCCATGACGGCCTTGATGATGCCCCAGACGATCAGGCTGGCGATGAAGGTCCAGGCGAAGATCGTCGCGATACCCAGCAACTGGGCGCCGAAGGTGGCATCACCGTTGGAGAAGGGTACCGCGATCAGCCCCCAGATGCCGACCACGCCGTGAACCGAGATGGCACCGACCGGATCATCGATCTTGACCTTGTCGAGCGTCACGATGGCGACGACCACCAGCAGGCCACCGACTGCACCGATCAGCGTGGCGGTGAGCGCGGTCGGCGCCAGCGGCTCGGCAGTGATGGCAACCAGGCCCGCCAGGGCGCCGTTCAATGCCATGGTCAGGTCGGCCTTGCGGAACCAGAGCTTGGCCAGAATGATCGCGGCGATGACGCCACCGGCCGCGGCCGCGTTGGTGTTGACGAAAACCTGCGCCACGGCGTTGGCTTCACCGATATTGGAAACCATCAGCTCGGAGCCACCGTTGAAACCGAACCAGCCCAGCCACAGGATGAAGGTGCCGAGCGTTGCCAGCGGCAGGTTGGAGCCAGGAATCGCGTAGATAGCACCGTTCTTGCCGTACTTGCCCTTGCGCGCGCCCAGCAGCAGAACCCCGGCGAAAGCGGCTGTCGCGCCACACAGGTGGACGACACCGGACCCGGCGAAATCCTGGAAACCGGCTGCGTCGAGGAAACCGCCGCCCCACTTCCAGTAGCCCTGGATCGGATAGATGAAGCCGGTCATGACGACGGCGAAGAGCATGAACGCCCAGAGCTTCATGCGTTCGGCGACGGCACCGGAGACGATCGACATGGCCGTGGCAACGAAGACGACCTGGAAGAAGAAGTCCGAACGCGCGGAGTAGTAGACGTCGCCGCCGCTGGACATCACGTCGTCGACGCTGTTTTCCGCACCGATCAGAAAGCCGAGGCTCGGGAAGAAGCCACCGCTCTCGCTGGAGTACATGATGTGATAGCCGACCAGCAGATACATGGTACAGGCAATGGCGTAGAGAACGACGTTCTTGGTCAGAATCTCGGTGGTGTTCTTGGCGCGAACCAGGCCCGCCTCGAGCATGGCAAAACCGGCCGCCATCCACATCACCAGGGCACCAGTCACCAGAAAGTAGAAGGTGTCGAGTGCGTAGGAAAGTTGAACCACTTGATCATTCATTCTTTTGTCTCCTCGTTCCGCGCCGTTAAACGGCGTCGGCCCCGCGTTCCCCGGTTCGAATCCGGATCACATCTTCGAGTGGCGTGACGAACAGCTTGCCGTCGCCGATCTTGCCGCTGTTGGCGGCATTGCGGATCGAATCCAGCACGCCATCGACACGATCGTCTTCGACAGCGACTTCGACCTTCACCTTCGGCAGGAAATCGACGACGTATTCCGCGCCGCGATAAAGCTCGGTATGGCCTTTCTGACGACCAAACCCTTTCACTTCTGTGACGGTGATGCCCTGCACGCCGTTATCGGCCAGTGCCTCGCGCACATCGTCGAGCTTGAAGGGTTTAATGATGGCGGTGATGAGTTTCATCCCATGTCTCTCCCGTAGTCGGCTAGCGCCTAAAGGTTACACGCAGGACACATGCCACTCGGCATCGACGTCATTTAAATCAATGACTTGAAGTCGTTTTTGTCGTCGCTACGCTCTGGCGCGTAACGGTGATGCCCGATAACCGCACCAATAAGAGGCGCCTGGGTTTTCGGTGTGCACCGTTTGTGCGCAGGCGAGAAAGCGTGACTTTGCGTATGCTGAATGGCTAGCCATCACGGCGATGATCATCAACGCAGCAGGGCACCAAGGAGAGAACGTCATGTCGGCACAGGATCGGTTCGAACGCTTGACCAGGCAGTTGGGCGACAAGTTGCATGGCGCGTCTCAAGCGCCGGGCGATATTCAGCGCAACATGCAGGGCGTGTTGCGTGGCGCGATGGAACGCATGGAAATCGTGTCTCGAGAGGACTTCGACATCATGATGGAAGTGCTTCAGCGCACTCGTGAGCGGGTCGAGGCATTGGAGGAGCAGGTCGCGGCACTGGAGAACACGCTCCAGAGCGAGCAGGCATCCCAGCCCAGGGTCCAGCCCCACGTGCCGCCCATCGACGATGTGGATGGCAGCGCTCACGGGAAGAAATCCTGAGCGAGGTGACGACGGTTCGGAGCGTTACCCATGATTGCAATAATGCGTAACATTATGTAGTCGTGTAGGCTGGATGGCATGCCGCTCCGGCATGCCTCTGGCCTGTGGCACCCGCCCAGGTGTGGACCTGGGAGACGACATGACCCTTGCCATCGTGCGCGCTCGCGCCAGCCTCGGACTCGAGGCACCGGAAGTCCTGATCGAGGTACATCTCAGTAACGGCCTGCCCGGGCTGACGCTGGTCGGACTGCCGGAGGCCGCGGTCAAGGAGAGCCGCGAGCGCGTTCGAAGCGCGCTCATCAATGCCGGATTCGAATTCCCTTCTCGCCGCATCACGCTCAATCTGGCGCCCGCCGACCTGCCCAAGGATGGCGGGCGTTTCGACCTCCCCATTGCCCTGGGCATTCTGATGGCCTCCGGTCAGGTGCCGGTCGAAGCGGCCGAAAAGCTCGAGATCGTCGGCGAACTGGCACTGGACGGCGCGCTGCGCCCGGTGACCGGCGTACTGCCCACGGCACTGGCGGCGCGACGCGCAGGTCGCGGTCTCATCGTCCCGCTTGCCAATGCCGACGAGGCCGCGCTGGCCGATGGCGTCGAGGTGTTCGCGGCGGGGCATATTCTCGAAGTGGTGGGTCATTTACTGGGTCGCGAGAAGCTCCCTGCGCACCAGTTTGGGGCGCCGGTTCAGGCGCGGGTTCCGCAGCCCGACATGGCAGACGTCAAAGGGCAGCATCAGGCGCGCCGAGCGCTGGAAGTCGCGGCGGCGGGCGGTCACAACCTGCTGCTGGCAGGTCCGCCGGGCACCGGCAAGACCATGCTGGCGAGCCGGCTGGCCGGCATTCTGCCGCCCCTGACACAGGACGAATCGCTCGAGGTCGCCGCCGTGCGCTCGGTCTGCGGGCTGCCGATCATGGAACGCTGGGGGCAGCGACCGTTTCGCAACCCGCATCACACCTCGAGCAGTGTCGCGCTGGTCGGTGGAGGATCGCGACCGAGACCCGGCGAGATATCGCTGGCGCATCAGGGCGTGCTGTTTCTGGACGAACTCCCGGAGTTCGATCGCCACGTGCTGGAAGTGCTGCGCGAGCCGATGGAGTCGGCGCAGATTCTGATCTCCCGGGCCAATCATCAGCGCCGCTTTCCGGCCCGTTTCCAGCTTGTCGCGGCGATGAATCCTTGCCCGTGTGGCCATCTCGGCGACCCGCGCCAGCGCTGCCACTGCAGCCCGGCGCAGATCCAGCGCTACCAGTCACGGCTGTCCGGGCCGCTGCTGGACCGGATCGATCTCCAGGTCGAAGTGCCGGCACTCCCCGCCACCCAACTGACCGACCAGACGCCCGGCGAATCTTCCGCCAGCGTGATGGAGCGTGTCCTGGCCGCCCGCCGGCGCCAGCAGGCGCGAGGCTTGCTCAACGCCCACCTGCCGGGGCCCGAGCTGGAAGCGGCGTGCGCCTTGTCGCCGGACGAGCGCCAGTGGTTCGCAAGCGTTCTGGACCGTCTCAACCTTTCCGCACGGGCCTATCACCGCGTACTGCGGGTCGCCTTGACCCTGGCCGACCTCAGCGGTGAAACGCGTGTCGGCAAGGCGCAACTGATGGAGGCGATCGGCTATCGCCAGCTGGATCGCATGTTGAAAGCCAACGATCCCATGCGGGCCTGAGTCCTGAAGGCGTTGCTCAATTCGCTTCCTGCAGCGCCAGGGCCAACGTCTCGAGTCTTCCCGGTACCAGCGCGTCATCGAGCGCGCTGATGCGCAGCACGTGCCCCAGCGCGGGATGGGCGGGGCGGTGGATCAGCGTGCCTTCCGCCAGCAGCTGCCGGTGGATCTCGCTCGCGCGTTCGGCGGTTTCCATTCTCAGACTGACGAAATTGGTCGTGCTGGGCAGCACCTCGGCGCCACGCTCCTGCAACCATTGGCTCAGCGCTTCGCGTCGCTTGACCACCGCTGCCACGTGCTCGCGGGTTTCGTCGGGATGCCGGAGCACGGTCTCTGCGGCCGCCAGCGCCAGCGACGAGACGGCGTAGTGAATCCTCACCTTCAACAGCATGGCTCGGGTTTCCGGCAAGGCGATGGCGTAACCCACACGCAGCCCTGCCAGTCCATGAGCCTTGGAGAAGGTGCGTAGCCGAATCACGCCGGGCCAGACGGCATTGGCTTCGGACGCGTCCGCATCGTCACGAAAATCGTGGTAGGCCTCGTCCAGCACCAGGGTGCAGTCGTCGGGAAGGTGCTCGCGCAGTGCACGCACGTCGGCATCGCTGTGGAGATGGCCGGCGGGGTTGTCGGGGTTGGCCAGATAGACCACCCGAGCCCGTTCGCGCTTGGCCGCGGCTGCCAGCCCGCCGAGGTCCGGGGCCAGATAACCCGGGCCGCTGGCGTACTCGACTTCGATCTGGCGACAGCCGTGTCCGTGCACGAAGTAGCTCCAGGTCGGGTAGGTGCCGGCGCTGGTGATGACCGTGTCCCCCGGCTCGCACAGCGCACGCAGCGTCAGCGCCATCAGGCTGTCCGCGCCCGCATCTACCAGCAGTGTCTCCATCGGCAGCCCCAGGCCTTCGGCGAGCAGCTCGCGAATCCGCCACGCCTCGGCGTCGCCGTAGGTACGGGCGAGGTCGGCGATGTCGCTTCCGAATCGCGCCGCCAGCGCCCGATGGGGCATATCCAACCCTTCATTGGAACCGATGCGATGGGGCAGCGCGTGGCCCAGACGGCGTTCCAGCGCCTGTAAGCCGGGGAAGGGATTGTGGGGGCCGTGCTGGTTTTCGAGATGGGGAGCAAAGCGTGACATGGGCTTCTCAGTCGTGACGTTGAGCGATAGCGGATGGTGGAAACGATAAAAGGGGCAGCGACGTTCACTGGCGAGTTCACGGTGCCGGGAGGGCATCGTCCGATGGCAGGGCGTCAAGATCCACCGCGCCGCTGGCCTGCCAGTGCCAGTGAGTACCCTCGTCCCCCGGCCGGGATAGATCGAACTGCAGCCGATAGGGCTGCAGGATACGGTCGCTCAAGTGCAGCGGCGGGGTCTCGGCGCTGAGCCGGGCTTGCAGCAGCCACTGCTGGCTGGCGCTTTGCGACATCGAGACGGGCGCCCAGTCCAGCACGTGCGGTGCGTTCTCCTGGCTCAGCAGCCCCCGGGCCAGCGCTTCATTGAGCGCCTCGGGGGTAATCGGCAGTGACGCATCCACCTGCGCCGGGCGCATCAGGACAGTGACCGCCGAGGCGTTCTCGAAAGACCAGGGCGGCGTCTCGAGCAGGCCTCGGGCCGCGTTATCCGCCAACCCGCGCAGCGCTTCGCGAGCGTCCGGCGGCGACTGGCTGAGGCCAGCGCAGCCGGCCAGCGTCATGACCAGGATGCTGACGAGCAGAAACTTCATGGCTTTGGCTTTGGCTTTGGCTTTGGCTTTGGCTTTGGAACGGGAGCTGGTGGGTGCGTCGCCGCGAAGCGTGTCAGAAAGTCATCGAGCGCTTCGAAAAGCAGACGTCGGATCGGCTCCGCCTCGTTGACCAGGTGGTGGCGGGCATCGGGGTGCCGCACCACCTGGGCGCGCGGAAACTTGCGCCGCAGTGCCTTGAGATTCCAGCTCCAGTCGACGGTCAGGTCCTGCTCGCCCTGCAGGATCAGCACCGGCAGCTCGCTGGGCGGACGCTTCAGCAGCGTCGGCATCCAGCGGCGCATCGCGGTGACCCAGGTCAGTGCCAGATGATCGTCCTGCAGCGGGTCGTGCAGACGTAAAAAATCGGCGAAGTCGAGATTGGTGGTATTGGCGCGATACTTTCGGGGAATGGTATCCACGAACGGACTGGCGATACGGTGGAGCCAGCGCGACTGATTCCAGCCCCACGGGCGGACCAGCGGCGCCAGCATTACCAGCCCTTGCCACGGCGCCTGATCGCCGCGCGCCAGGGCATCGGTGGCGACGATCGAGGCGCCCGTGCTTTGGCCGATCGCCAGCCACGGGCCCGGCGCGAGATTCAGGTCGGCGATCTGGCGTTCGATGCTATTGAAGCACTTCACGTAATCGGTGAAATCATCGATGGTGGCACGAGCACCGCTGGAGAGTCCGTGGCCGGGCAGATCCCACATCACGACCTGCCAGCCGAGCGCCAGCAGTCGTTCGAGCAGATGGCCGTAGAGCCCGAGATGATCGAAGTAGCCGTGAACCACGAAGATCGTCCCGCGGGGGGCGGGCGGGACCCACACCTGAGTCCACAGTTCGAAGGTTCGGCCTGCCTCGCCTTCGGCCTGCAGGAAACCGGCATGAAGCTGGAGGTCGGGATGGGCTTCCAGCAGTGCCGACAACCGGTAGTGATCGAGATAGCCGGCCAGTGGCGAATCGGTGGGCGTTTCGATATGGCGGACGGTGCCAACCGTCTTGAGTGGCGAAAAGTCGAGCATGCGTGTGTCTCCTGGTCCGCCTATGCTACTCGCCGTGCGCCGCCGAAACCATGGCATGAAGCGGGCGATGGCAGGCCGTCGAGACAGCGCCGACGGCGGCTGACGAAGGTCGAAGAAGACAATGCCCGACTGGCTGATTATGATGTCGTACAGTATGTGGAAATATTTTCCATAAATAATCTTGGGCCCGATGACGTCGCAGGATGACGAGACGATGACTGTGGCCTCAGTGACCGCCGATCTGGAGACGAACATGACATCCGCTACGACAAAACGTACCACTCATCACCGATTACAGGTAGCGAACGAGCTCGATCGCTTCATCGTCGATGAAGTCATGCCCGGCACCGGCATCGAGGCCGACGCGTTCTGGGCCGGTTTCGATGCGCTGGTTCATGACCTGGCGCCTCGCAATCGGGAACTGCTGGCCGAGCGCGATCGCCTTCAGGCCAAGCTCGATGAATGGCACCAGGCCAATCCGGGTGAAATCAAGGACATGGCGGGCTATCGCGCCTTCCTCGAGGAGATCGGCTATCTGGTCGACGCGCCGGCCAAGGTGCAGGCCTCCACGGCCAATGTCGATGCCGAGATCGCGCGTCAGGCCGGGCCGCAGCTGGTGGTGCCGGTTAACAACGCGCGCTACGCGCTGAACGCCGCCAACGCCCGCTGGGGCAGTCTCTACGACGCGCTCTACGGCACCGACGTGATCAGCGAGGCCGATGGCGCCGAGAAGGGTGGCGACTACAACCCCAAGCGCGGCGCCAAGGTGATCGCCTATGCCCGCAACGTGCTCGACATGGCCGCGCCGCTGGCGACCGGGACGCATCGGGATGCCGTTGGCTACGTCGTTCGTGACAATCGACTGTCGGTAAAACTCGAGGGCGGGCGCGATACCGGGCTGAAGAACCCGGGCCATTTCGTCGGCTTCCAGGGCGAGGCCGCCTCGCCCGATGCCATCCTGCTCTCCAATCATGGCCTGCATCTCGAAATCCAGATCGATGCCGAGCATCCGATCGGCAGGACCGACCCGGCCCACGTCAAGGATCTGCTGGTCGAAGCGGCGATCACCACGATCATGGATTGCGAAGACTCGATTGCCGCCGTCGATGCCGAGGACAAGACGCTGGTCTATCGCAACTGGCTCGGTCTGATGAAAGGCGATCTCGAGGAGCGCTTCGACAAGGGCGGCAAGACCGTGACCCGGCGTCTCAATCCGGATCGGGATTACACCCTGCCGGATGGCGGCTCGCTGACGCTGCCGGGCCGCTCGCTGATGTTCGTGCGTAACGTCGGTCATCTGATGACGACGCCGGCCATTCTCGATGGCGACGGCAACGAGATTCCCGAGGGCATTCTGGACGCGGTGATGACCTCGCTGATCGGTCTGCATGATCTGAAACGGAAGGCGGAGACCTCGCTGGGCAATTCGCGCGCCGGGTCGCTGTATATCGTCAAACCCAAGATGCACGGCCCGCAGGAAGTGGCCTTTGCCGACGAGCTGTTCGGGCGCGTCGAACAGCTGCTCGGGCTGCCGGCGGACACGCTGAAGATGGGCATCATGGATGAGGAGCGGCGGACCTCGGTCAACCTCAAGGCCTGCATCGAAGCGGCCTCGTCGCGGGTCGCGTTCATCAATACCGGCTTTCTCGATCGCACCGGCGACGAGATGCATACGGCCATGAATGCGGGGCCGATGCTGCGCAAGGGTGACATGAAAGGCAGCCAGTGGATCGCTGCCTACGAACGCAGCAACGTCCAGATCGGGCTGGCCTGTGGACTGCGCGGGCGGGCCCAGATCGGCAAGGGCATGTGGGCGATGCCGGATCTGATGGCGGCGATGCTCGAGCAGAAGGTGGGCCATCCCAAGGCCGGCGCCAATACCGCCTGGGTGCCGTCGCCGACCGCCGCGGTGCTGCACGCGCTGCACTATCATCAGATCGATGTCGGCGCGGTCCAGCGCGAACTGGAAGATCAAGGGGAAACGAATCTGCTCGACGATCTGCTGACCGTGCCGGTCGATCCCAAGGCGGCCTGGCGAGCCGACGAAATCCAGCAGGAACTCGACAACAACTGCCAAGGCATTCTCGGCTACGTGGTGCGCTGGGTCGAGCACGGGGTCGGTTGCTCCAAGGTGCCGGATATCCACAACGTCGGGCTGATGGAAGATCGCGCCACGCTGCGTATCTCCAGCCAGCACATCGCCAACTGGCTGCACCACGGGATCGTGGACGAAGCGCAGGTGCGCGAAACCCTCGAGCGCATGGCCAAGGTGGTCGACGAGCAGAATGCCGGCGATTCCGGCTACACGCCGATGACCTCGCGGCTGGATGATTCCACCGCGTTTCAGGCCGCGTCGGATCTGATCTTCAAGGGCCGCGAACAGCCCTCCGGCTACACCGAGCCGCTGCTGCATCACTGGCGCGCCGTGGACAAGGCGAAGCACTGAGCTACGAGCTACGTAAAAGCGCCAGCGACATTGTCGCTGGCGCTTTTCTTTGTAGACTGCGGGCGCAGACTGGTTTTCGCGGCTCGCCGTTTTGCCTCTGTGACTCGATGATGGCTTGCGCTATCTTGACGGCTGCGTTGTTTTTCCCCCGAATCGAGTGCCGTCCATCGAACGTGACGTCCTGGGAGAGTCCGATGACCGTAATGACCGCCGCCGAAATCGAGGATTTTCTCGACGACGTCTTTCCCCAGCGTCAGGGCACCATCGAGGCCGTCGATCACCTGCGAGCGACCATGAGTCTGGCGATCGAGGACGAGCACCTGCGTCCCGGCGCCTGTGTCTCCGGACCGTCGATGGTGAATCTGGCCGATGTCTGTCTCTACGTGGCGATTCTGGCTCAGATCGGGCCGGAGGCGATGGCGGTGACCAGCAGTCTCAACTGCCATTTTCTGCGTCGCGCCCGCGGCGACCGGGATCTCATCGCCAACGCACGCATCATCAAGCTCGGCCAGCGGCTTGCGGTGGGCGAGGTCCAGCTGTTCTCCACCGGCGACGACGAGCCCGTCGCGCTGGTGACGGCAACCTACGTGCTGCCGGATCGGGACGACTGATCGATGGCGCCATTGCCAGCGTCATTCGCACAGTCCTTGGCGCGGTCCTTCGCATAGCCTTATCAAGCGTTTCCCGCACCGATCCGCTGCGCTATTTTGCGATCGGTTTCTCATCTCTCTTTCCCCGACTGTTTCCCCGGACTATTTCCCCGGACTATTTCCCCGGACTATTCCCCGGGGTATGCCGAGCGTTGATGCCAGGCGCTCCAGGCCAGTGCCAGCCAGCCCGCCATCAGCAGCAGCCCGCCGACCGGCGTGACGATACCCAGGGGGCGCACGCCACTGAGGATCAGGCCGTAGAGCGATCCGCTGAACAGTACCATCCCCGTGAACCAGAGCCCGACGGCCAGCATCTGCCCCCGCAGAGGACGCTGTCCGTGCCAGGCGAGCACGGCCATGACGGCCAGCGTGTGCCATGCCTGATAACGCACGGCGGTATGGAAGACTTCAAGATCGCGCGGCGACAGGATGCCGGCCAGCGCGTGAGCACCGAAGGCGCCGGCCGCCACGAGAATGAATCCGCTCAGTGCGGCGAAAATCCAGGCCCACTTTGGGTGCATGTTACGACTCCTTGATGGCGACTATGCTTGCTTGAAGGCGGCTATGCTTGATAGAGGCGTCAGTCGCGGAATTGACGCCTGCTAGTCTAGCGCGTAAAAAACCGCCTCGGCAGCCGCCTGCCAGCGCTTGCGACGTCATCGTCATCCATAAGGATCTCCGAAATGGAATTCATCAACACGCTTCACGACGCGATCTATGCGGTCATGACCCCGCTCAGTGATTTTGTCTGGACCTATATCCTGCTCTACCTGCTGCTGGGTGCCGGGATTCTGTTCACCGTTCTCACGGGCTTCATGCAGTTCCGGTTGTTCGGCCACATGGCCCGTGTCACCTTTCACAGCCGCGGTTCCGGCACCGGCGTCAGCGGCTTTCAGGCTTTCGCGACATCATTGGCGGCACGGGTTGGCACCGGCAACCTGGCAGGTGTGGCGATCGCTCTGTGGGTCGGCGGCCCCGGGGCGATCTTCTGGATGTGGATGACAGCACTGGTCGGCTTTGCCACATCGTTCGTCGAATCGACCCTGGCCCAGACCTACAAGAAGCGTAATGAGGATGGCGTCTTTCGCGGCGGTCCGGCGTACTACATCGAACGGGCCCTGGGCCAGCGCTGGATGAGCGTGCTGTTCGCGATCTTCCTGCTGATCGCTTACGGTCTGGCTTTCAACGGCGCCCAGTCCAATACCATTGCGCAGGGCCTGTCCCAGGCGTTCTCGATCCCCAACTGGATGACCGGTGTGGCGCTGGTGATCATCACGGCGCTGGTGATCTACGGGGGCCTCAAGTCCGTTGCGCGCACGGCCGAGAAGATCGTGCCGATCATGGCCATCGGTTACTTCCTGGTGGCGCTTTATGTCCTGGTGGTGAACATCGGTGAAGTGCCCGCGATGCTGGAGCTGATCATCAAGAGCGCCTTCGGCTATGGTCCGGCGGTCGGTGGTGCGGTGGGTTATACCATCAAGATCGCGATGGAGAACGGCATCAAGCGCGGCCTGTTCTCCAACGAAGCAGGCATGGGCTCGGCGCCCAATGCGGCCGCCCAGGCGGACGTCAAGCACCCGGCGGCGCAGGGGCTGGTGCAATCCTTCGGCGTGTTCATCGATACGCTGGTGATCTGCAGCTGCACCGCGGTGGTGATTCTGCTTTCGGGCGTCTACGAACGTCTGATGAGCACCTCGCCGGGGCAGGATATCGTCGGCATCCAGCTGACTCAGGACGCGATGGTCGACCACCTCGGCAGCTTCGGCGAGATTTTCATCGCGATCGCCATCTTCCTGTTCGCGTTCACCTCGATCATTGCCAACTTCTCCTACTCTCAGATCAATATCGAGTACCTGTTCAAACGTCATTCCAAAATGGCGGTCTCGGTGCTGCGCATTGCGGTGTTGGCGATGGTGATGATCGGTTCCGTCGCCCAATTGCAGTTCGTGTGGGATTTCGCCGATCTCGCCATGGGGCTGATGGCCACCACCAACCTCATTGCGATTCTGCTGCTGTGCCCGATCGCGCTGCGTGTGCTCAAGGATTACGAGCGTCAGCGCAAGGAAGGGGTGCATGAGCCGACCTTCGATCCCCAGAAGGTGCTGAAGCGTCCCGAGCAGGTCGACGCCGATGTGTGGCCGGCGCGCGAAAGCACCGTCTGACTCGTACGATGCCTGACCAGGATGCCTGATTCTTCGTGAGGCGCTACAATGCGCCTCCTCGAGATCCGCTTCAGGGAGAGCCGTCATGCAGATTCAGCTCAACGGTGAGCCCAGTCAGCTCGATGGCGAGCAGACGTTGGCCCAACTGGTCGATTCGCTTGGCTTGGCGGGACGGCGTATCGCCATCGAGGTCAACGAAGAGATCGTGCCACGCAGCCTGCATGCGCAGACGCGCCTGAGTGACGGCGATAGCGTGGAGATCGTGCACGCTATCGGCGGCGGCTGATTTCCGTCCGATTCATGACCAGGAGCCATCCATGTCTCAGCTGATCCAGGACACCCCGTTGACCGTGGCGGGACGTCGCTTTGCCTCCCGCCTGCTGGTCGGCACCGGCAAGTATCGCGACTTCGACGAGACCGCTTCGGCGATCGCGGCCAGCGGTGCCGACGTGGTGACCTTCGCGGTTCGCCGCACCAATCTCGGCCAGAATCCGGGCGAGCCCAATCTGCTCGACGCCGTTCCACCGTCGCGCTACACGCTGCTGCCCAATACTGCCGGCTGCTACACCGCCAGGGATGCCGTGCGAACCTGCAAGCTCGCGCGCGAACTGCTTGACGGCCACAACCTGGTCAAGCTGGAAGTACTGGGCGACGACAAGACGCTCTATCCCAACGTGGTCGAGACGCTGGCCGCAGCGGAAACCCTGGTCAACGATGGCTTCGACGTCATGGTCTACACCAGTGACGATCCGATCGTGGCCAAGGAGCTGGAAAAGCGCGGCTGCTGTGCGGTAATGCCGCTGGGGTCGCTGATCGGTTCGGGCAACGGCCTGCTCAATCCGGCCACGCTGGCGATCATTCTCGAACAGGCCGAGGTGCCGGTACTGGTCGATGCGGGTATCGGCACGGCGTCCGATGCGGCGCTGGCGATGGAGATGGGCTGCGATGGCGT
Source organism: Salinicola sp. CPA57 (assembly GCF_003206035.1). Lineage (NCBI taxonomy): Bacteria > Pseudomonadati > Pseudomonadota > Gammaproteobacteria > Oceanospirillales > Halomonadaceae > Salinicola > Salinicola sp. CPA57. The sequence goes on along the minus strand of NZ_PZJR01000005.1, from coordinate 61,360 downwards.
GCTGATGAACTCCGCCATCGCTCACGCCCGGCACCCGGTGATGATGGCCAACGCCATGCGCAAGGCGATCGAGGCCGGGCGCGAGGCCTTTCTCGCCGAGCGCATGCCGCGTCGCCAGAGCGCCAGCCCTTCCTCGCCGTTCGCCGGGCGGATCAACGGCTGAGCCTACTCGAACGACCTGGCCCGCGATCGAGTCGTTCTTCGATCGACCGGTCCTTCGATTGATCTATCTCTGGATCGAACCGTATAGGGCCACCGCAACCGGTGGCCTTTTCCACTTTCCTAGCCTGTTGACGCCTCTGCATGACTGACAAGACGACGCCCGATAACGAATCCTCCGCCGACGCCCCCGTGCGGCGTGGCATCAAGAGTTACGTACTGCGCGCAGGGCGCATGACAGCGGCGCAGGAGCGCGGGCTGAAAGACGTCTGGCCCCGGTGGGGGCTGACGCTGGCCGATGGCCGCCAGAACCTCGAGCAACTGTTCGGCCGCAAGGCGCCCTGCGTGGTAGAGATCGGTTTCGGTATGGGCCAGTCGCTGGTCGAGCAGGCCGAGATGCATCCCGAGACGGACTTCATCGGCATCGAGGTTCACGCGCCCGGCGTGGGCAAGCTGCTCGACGAGGCGGACAAGCGCGGGCTCACCAATCTGAGGGTCTACCGTGAAGACGCGCTGGCCGTGCTGGCGGATTGCCTGCCGGAAGCGAGCATCGATACGCTGCAGCTGTTCTTCCCCGATCCGTGGCCCAAGAAGAAGCATCACAAGCGGCGGATCGTGCAGTTGCCGTTCGTCGAACTGGTGCGCTCCCGGCTCGAGCCGGGTGGCAAGCTGCACATGGCCACCGACTGGCAGGCCTACGCCGAATTCATGGCGGAGGTGATGGCCGAGGCGCCGGGTTTCGTCAACACCGCGCCGGCCGAGACCGCCCCTTTCATCGCCCGCCCCGACTTTCGCCCGTTGACCAAGTTCGAGCAGCGCGGCGAGCGCCTGGGTCACGGCGTCTGGGATCTCATCTACCGGCGCGATTGATCGGCTGGCGCCATGCGCGATATCTCCTCAATGCGTCTTCAATGTGCCCAGTCGCCAATGTGGCGAAAGCGTTGCTGGGCGATCAGCGCGATCGCAACGCCCAGTAACGCCAACGCCATGCCCCCCAGCTGTAGCGTGTCGATGCGTTCATCGAACATCCATGCGGTCCACAGTAACGTGACCGGCGGGGTGAGGTAGATCGCGCTCGAGACGGCCGTCACGCCAACCCGGCGCAGGCAGGCAGTGAGAAATCCATAGCCACCGAAGCTCGACAGCACAACCAGCCAGCCCATCGTCTGCCAGGTGATCAGTTCGCTGCCCGGGGGGGCCAGCTGTCCGTCGCTGAACGCTGCGGTCAGAAAGACCAGGCTTGCCGCGCCGAGCTGCGCCGTCAGCGTGGCAGGCATGCCGAGACCCGACGGGCGCCGGGTGGCGAGCAAGCTGCCGAGGGTCACGCTGATCACCGACAGCAGCGGTAGCGCATAGGCCCAGCCGCTGGCGCTACCCGCACCTTGCCAGTCGCCGGCCACGCACAGCGCGACGCCGCTTGCCGCGATCGCCATGCCGATCCAGCTCGCGATCGGCATCTGCTCGCGGAGCCACAGCGTTGCCAGCAGTGCGGCCAACAGCGGCTGCTGCGCCGTGATCAATGCGGTGGAGCCGGCGCTGACGCCTTCCCCGACGGCCAGCATCACGAACAGCAGATAGCCGCCCATGGTGAGCGCGCCGACGCTCATCTCGCGCAGCCAGCCCGACAGCGTCACCGAGCGCTGGCGGCTCAGAGCCCACCACAGCGCGGCGATCGAGGTGGCAATGACGAAGCGCCAGGCGAACATGTCCATCGCCGGCAGTGGCGCCTGACTGGCCAGTCGGCTGCCGATGAAGCCGGAGCTCCAGCAGATGACGAATCCCGTCATCAGTGCCACGTTCAGCGATAGATTGCGCATGCCAAGCCTCCTTGTCGGTATCGACGAGCCGTTGATATCGTCCCGGTGCGGATGTCATCGAAGCGCCGGTGTGATCGAAGTGGCTTGAGTCTGCGCGCTCAGGCGAGTTCAATGAATCGAATAAAAATCTATCTGAGTTCAATATGATTGAAGGCAACCAGACGCTCGATCTCGAGCTGTTGCGCACATTCCAGGTCGTCGCGCAGACCGGGTCACTGGCGGCAACGGCAGAGGTGCGCCATCGCACGCTAAGTGCCATCAGCATGCAGATGAAACGTCTGGAAACCGAACTCGACGTGAGGCTGCTCGAGCGGAACTCGCGTGGCGTATCGTTGACGCCGAGCGGCGACGTGCTGCTGCGCGAGGCGCGAGAGCTGCTGCGAGTCCACGATACGCTGGTCAGCCGGTTCAGCGGCGAGCGTCTGAGCGGGCGGGTGCGGCTGGGGATCCCCGAAGACTACGCTCGCGAGCTGCTGGACGATACGCTGCCGCAGTTCATGGCGCGTTATCCGGGCATCCTGCTGGACGTCACCACCGATACCAGCGGCCGGCTCGCGCGGGCGCTCAGACAGCGAAAGCTGGATCTGGCCGTGGTGCTCGATCATGCAACGGGGCTGGAGGGCGGCGAAACGCTGTGGCATCCCACGCCAGTGTGGGCCGGCCCCGTTCAGGGCGCGCTTCACCGGGAAGCGATCGTGCCACTGGCGGTGCATCCCGAGGAGTGCCCTTACCGACACCTGGCGACCGGCGCGCTGGACTCGGTTCAGCGCCCGTGGCGGGCGATCTTCACCAGTACCAGCATTCACGCCGTGGAAAAGGCCATCGAAACCGGCATGGCGATCGGCGTGCTCGACCGCGAGCGGGTGACCACGGCCATGCGTCCGCTCGACGAGAGTGACGGGATGCCGCCGATACGCCGGTGTGTCGCGCGTCTGCACTTCGCCCAGGCGATCGAAGTCGGTTCGCAGCCGGCGGTCGAAGCGCTGGCACAACTGCTGCGCGAGCGACTGCACGGGCGCGGGCCCTGGCAGCGTGATGCGCTGAGCGAGCGCGATATCGGAAACAAAAAAGGCCGCCCTGGGCAGGGCGGCACTAAGGACCGTGACTAGCTTGATGAGGAGATAACCATGGCAGGAACCTGACATTCGCTGCTGTGGTCAGTGGCGTTTGGCAGCGCCACGATAAGAAGGTTAATCATTCTCATTTGTGATTGCAAGCGTAACGAGAATCTTTTTTATTTGCAGTCGTCAATTCACGCCGAAGCCGTGCAGCAGCAGTGGCAGCGTCGCCATTGCCAGCAGGGTCTGGCCGGTAATCACGGCGGCCATCAGTTCCGCGTCACCGCCCAGCTGGCGGGCCAGAATGTAGGCGGACGTCGCGGTCGGCAGCGCGGCGAACAGCAGTGCCACGTCGCGATCCGCACCGTGGAGGCCGACCATCCAGGCCAGCGCCAGCACGGCCAATGGCGTGACGATCAGCTTGAGCCCGCTCGACAACCAGAAAGCTTTGCCGCTTCGCCACAGCGCGTGAGGGCGCAGGGCGACGCCCACCGCGACCAGCCCCAGTGGGAGCGCGGCGTTGCCGAGCAGTTCGATGGCCTCAAAGCTCCACCCTGGCAGGCCGATACCGCCAAAATTCAAGCCAATCCCCAGCAGGCAGGCAAGAATCAACGGGTTTCGCAGCAGCGCCAGGGCGCTCTGGCGCAGACTGGCGCTACCCAGCGTGCCGGAGGCAATGAAGGCCAGCACGCAGAGAATATTGGCGCTCGGCACCATCAACGCGACCGCGACGGCCGCCACCGTGGTGCCGGCAGTGCCGTGCAGGGCCGTCGCCCCCGCGACGCCGACATAGGTATTGAAGCGCACCACGCCCTGGAAAGCCGAGGTGAAGGCGGGAGGATCGAGCCGCAGACGATGTCTCGCCAGCCACAGGCCCAGCCCCATCAGCGCCATGGCGCCGAGCAGCGTGACGCCGAGCCGAAAGACCGGAACCTGGCTGACGTCGGCAGTCGCCAGCGTCGACACCAGCATTGCCGGAAACAGCAGGTAATAGATGAAGCGCTCGAGTCGTGGCCAGAAATCGCCGCCGGGAAAACGTGCCCAGCCCAGCACGGCACCGAGTAGAATCAACAGAAATAGCGGGCCCAGGGCGTTCGCGATATCGCTCATGTGTCATCCTTGTCGAGCGCCTCGGTGATCTGCAGCGCCTTTGCCCGCTAGTCTATCGGCTAATGCTCAACGCTTGGAGTCTCTGAAAGTTCATGGCTGCGTACGAAGAGGAAACCGCCAGGCCGCGGATGCTCAATCTGCTGATCGGGGTCACGTTGATGACGATCGTCATCGCGCTCTGGTATCTGCTCGACTACTACTACCTGCGGGAGTCGACCCGCGACGTGACCTGGTATCCACCGGCGCAGGGCTGCGACCTGCTGGACGGTGGATGCCATGCCAGCCTGGGGATCGACGCCTCGCTGGCGTTCGCGCTGCAGGAGGCCCGGGACGAGACGGGAACGCTGACGTTCGAAGCTCGCGTTGACGGTCGTGCGCCGCAAACGGTGACGGTCCAGTTCATCGGTCGCGAAATGAACGTGCAGTCGCGACGGCTCTCGTTACGGGCGAAGGGGGATGGACGCTTCGTGGGGGAGGGGAATCTGGGGCTCTGCAGCGCTCACGTGAACGCCTGGCGAGCCCAGGTGGTGGTGTTGAGCGATCATGGCTTGAAGGGGAGCTGGTTCGATTTCGACAGCCGTGACCTGGGTGGAGTGCCAATAGGACGAGGCGACAAGCGCTGCCTGTAAACGCCGACGCCGGTCAGGAGTCAACCTGACCGGCGTCGGAGGAGGCAGTGACAGAGGGCCACGGGGTCAGCGTTTAGTTGCCGCTGTCGTCGCCGTCATCGCTGCTGTCGCTGTCCGCATCATCGGGGTTGATGGCGAGGAGTTCGACCTTGAACTGCAGCGCCTGGTTGGGACCGATGGGGCCGCCGGTACCGGCCGGGCCATAGGCCAGGTCGGAGGGTACGGCGATCTTCCAGGTGTCGCCGACGTGCATCATCTTCAGCGCTTCCTGCCAGCCGGGAATGACCTGGTCGACCTTGAACGAGATCGGTTCGCCACGCTTGTAGGAGCTGTCGAAGACGGTGCCGTCCGGCAGGGTGCCTTCGTAGTTGACGCGGACGGTATCGTCGGCGCTCGGAGATTCGCCGTCACCGGATTCGAGGACTTCGTACTGCAGGCCGGAATCCGTGGTCTTCACGCCATCTTTCTCGGCGTTTTCTTTCAGGAAGGCCTCGCTCTTCTTGCGATTCTCGTCCGCGACTTTCTTCTGCTCGGCCTTCTGCTCGGCGACCTTCTTCTGCTGGTACTGGGTCAGCGTGGTGCTGATCTCGTCCTGGGTCATCTGCAGGTCGTCATCACCGTAGACGTCCTTGATGGCTGCCGCGAAGGCGTCGACGTCGAGATCCTTGATGTCCTTGGACAGACCCTGGCCGAGCGTGGCACCGATGCTGTAGCTGAGCTTCGCCTGGTCATTGTCGAGATCGACCTTGTCCTGGGCAAAGGCCGTCAGCGGCAGGGTCATGATGCTGCCGAGGGCGACGGCGGTTACCAAACGTTTCATGCAAACTCCTTGAGTCGGAAATGAAACCGATGCTGGCCAGAATCGGGAAAGAAGCCTCAAACACCGGTGGGTAGTCGTGCTGTGACTCTAACAGGTGGGTTTTGGTTCCGCATCCGGGGCATCGATTATCCAGCGCGCCAGCAGATCGCGTAACGGCGGGTAAGCCTCGGCGGTGACCTCGCGTAGCACGCGACAGGAATCTAATGCCTGTTTGAGGGGGGCATCCGGCGCGGCCCCGATCGTGGGCAGCGCCGCCAGTTGCGTCAGCATCTCGCGCTCGGCGTAGAGCTCCGCCTGCTTCAGCGCCTGGCGCAACGACTCCAGCCGGGGCCGATGCTGCACCTCGATTTTCAGCGTTCGGCGGCGTTCGCGCAGCGGTAGGGTCATTTCCCGTTGCCAGCGTCTCGCGTCGGCCAGGGCGTGGTCGGCCTTGGGATCCGGGCGCTGGCGGCGTTCGCTCAGCCAGGCGATCCACAGCAATTCGCAGACATCCCAGCCGTGTTCATCCTGCAGCGTCAGGCATTCGGCTTCGACGCCGGGGCGGGCGTATCGCGACAGCGCGTAGGACCATAGCGAGGCAGCGGCGTCGGTGGCTGACATGGCATTCCAACCCGATGGCGGATGGCTGGTAGAATGAGCGCCCATTTGACGCGCCCTGGAGCCCGGCATGATCGCATTTCGCCAACTCGCCCTGCAACGCGGCACCCGACGACTGTTCGAAGGGGCCGATCTGGTGCTGCACGAGGGCCAGAAGGTCGGTATCGTCGGTGCCAACGGTGCCGGCAAGTCGAGCCTGTTCGCCCTGATCCGGGGTGAGCTCGGCGCCGATACCGGCAGCGTGGAGATTGCCGGCGGCAAGCGGATTGCCCACATGGCGCAGGAGGTCTCGGCCATCGAGCGCCCGCTGGTGGAGTACGTGCTCGATGGAGACGTCGCCCTGCGCGAGACCGAAGCGGCACTGGCCGAGGCACAGGCCAACGGCGAGATGCAGCGCGAGGCGGGTCTGCACGGCCAGATCGAGGCGCTCGACGGCTACACGGCACGGTCCCGCGCCGAGCAGCTGCTGGCCGGGCTGGGATTCGCCCAGGACGATCTCTACCGGCCGCTGGCGGCGTTCTCCGGCGGCTGGCGGATGCGTGTCGGTCTGGCCCGGACGCTGTTCACGCCATCGGAGATCATGCTGCTCGACGAGCCGACCAACCACCTGGATCTGGACGCGCTGCTGTGGCTCGAGCAGTGGCTGACGCGCTATCCCGGCACGCTGATGCTGATCTCTCACGACCGCGACTTTCTCGATGCCGTCTGCGATCACATCCTGCATATCGATCAAGGCCAGCTGGTGCTCTATCGCGGCCATTACAGCGCTTTCGAGCGCGCCCGTGCCGAGCGCCAGACACAGCAGCAGGCGGCGTTCGAGAAACAGCAGGCGAGGCGCGCCGAGATCGAAGGGTTCGTCGAGCGCTTTCGGGCCAAGGCGACCAAGGCGCGTCAGGCCCAGAGCCGGTTGAAGATGCTCGAGCGCATGGAGACCATTGCCGCGGCGCGGGTCGATTCGCCGTTTCGCTTTCAACTGCCGTGTGCCGACAAGACCTCGACGCCGCTGCTGTCGCTGGATCAGGCCGCGCTGGGGTATTCCGATCGCACCATTCTCGCGGGGGTGAAGGTATCGATTCTGCCCGGTGAGCGTATCGGTCTGCTGGGGCCCAACGGTGCGGGCAAATCGACGCTGATCAAGACATTGATCGGGGATCTGCAGCCCCTCTCCGGCACGCGTGTGCCGGGAGACAATCTGGTGGTCGGCTACTACGCCCAGCATCAGCTGGAGCACCTGGATATCGGTGCGACGCCGTTCACCCATGTGCAGCGGCTTTCCCCCACCGCCAGCGATCTGTCGATTCGCAATTTCCTGGGTGGATTCGGCTTCCGTGGCGACGACGTGTTCGGCGACGTGTCGCGGTTTTCCGGCGGCGAGAAGGCGCGTCTGGCACTATCTCTGGTCGCCTGGGAAAAGCCCAATCTGTTGCTGCTCGACGAACCGACCAACCACCTCGATCTGGACATGCGAGAGGCGCTGGCCGAGGCGCTGGCGGAGTATGAAGGTGCGGTGATCATCGTCTCCCACGACCGCCATCTACTGCGGGCCAGCGTCGATACCTTCTGGCGCGTCGCCGAAGGACGGGTCGAGCCGTTCGATGGCGATCTCGATGATTACCACCTGTGGCTCAAGTCCCGCGAGGCGGAACGTCGGCGCGACCTGAAGCAGGAAGCGCGCCAGGAAAAAGGCGCGGCGGATGGCGGCGATCGCAAGGCGGCCCGGCGCGCAGCCGCCGAACGGCGCGAGCAGATGAAGCCGCTGCGCAAGCAGCGCGATGCCGCGGAGAAGACGCTCGACAAGGCCCAGAGTGCACTGTCGGCGCTGGAAGCCCAGCTGGCGAATCCGGACCTCTATGAGGCCGGTCGCAAGGACGAGCTGGCACGACTGGTTCGCGAACAGGGCGAACGTCAGGCCGAGGTGGAGCGGCTCGAGAGCGAATGGATGGCGGCGGAAGAGGCGCTGGAAACGCTGGAGGCGGAGCTGATACAGGCGGAATCCTGACCCATTCCCGAGACCTGTCGCGACCGTCTACACTGGGGATGAACGTCGGACTCAAGGAGAGATTTCATGCCTTACGATTTCCGTGACGATATCCCCGACAGCGCGCGCAAGGTGCTGCCACCGCACGCTCGCACTATCTACAAGGAAGCGTTCAACAGCGCCTGGGAGCAGTACAAGAGCCCCGAGGCCCGGCGCGGCGACAGTTCTCGGGAGGAGGCCGCTCATGCCGTGGCCTGGAAAGCCGTCGAGGCGAAGTATCGAAAAGGCGACGACGGCAACTGGCATCCGAAGTCCTGAAGACGGGCTTCGATCACGCCCGCATTGGCGCCGTGGTCGATCAGCGCAGGCTTCGGGGCGCCGTGGTCGATCAGTGCCGGTTTCAGGGCGCCGTGGTCGATCAGCGCCGGCTTCGGGGCGCCGTAGAGAGCAACGCCGCCTGGATGAGCGCAATCCCTGCCGTCCAGCTCACTCGGCGTAGATCATCTTTTTGCTCATCCCTCCATCCACACTGATGTGCTGACCGGTGATGAATCCTGCCTTGTCGCTGGCGAGAAAGGCGACCGTGGCGGCAACGTCGGCCGGCTCGCCGACGCGTCCGACCGGATGCTGGTCTCGATCGATGGCGCGATGCGCTGGCGTATTGCGTTGGCTGGCCTTTTGCCAGGGACCGGTCTCGATCCAGCCCGGACAGATGGCGTTGACCCGGATATCCGGGCCCAGGCTCACCGCCAGCGCGTGGGTCATCGACAGCAGGCCACCCTTGGCGGCGGCGTAGGACTCGCAGTGGGGTTCCGACTGCAGCGCCCGGGTCGAGGCGATGTTGACGATGGCGCCGCGACGCTGGCGCAGGCCGGGAACGGCGGCGCGCGTGCACAGGAAAGCGCCGGTCAGGTGGCTCTCCTGCCAGATCCGCCAGTCCGCGAGCGCCAGCTCCTCGATCGGGCCGCAGACCGGATCGGCGACGCCGGCGTTGTTGACCAGCAGATCCACGCCCGTGGATTGATCGTTCTCCAGCTGCCAGTCCGACAGATGGAAAAAGGCCTCCTTGACCTGCAACTCGTCGCTGACGTCGACGACCATGGTCAGAAGCGTTGCCGCGGGATGGGTCTCGTCGAGTTCCGCCACGGCTTCCGCGTCGCGATCCAGGGCGGCGACTCGCCAGCCCTCTTTCAGCAGTAGCTCCGTCGTGGCACGTCCGATGCCCTGGGCACCGCCGGTGATGATGGCGAGGGGATGAGTCATGATCGTGATTCCTTTCGTCGCGGCTCGCGGCCGCTATTCCCTGTCGTATGTGGCGCCGCCCATTCTGGCGATCACCATTGCTGCCCGAGTCGCCTCAGAACCTACGCTCTGTCTGANNCTCGTAAACTGGTGCGCCAGCCCGGTCCGTTTTCGTCAATTTTTGCCTAGTCTGGTCATCGCTCGCCGATTTTTCAGACAGAGCTTAGGTCTCCAGCATGAAGGTCACCGGACCGTCGTTGATCAGCTCGATCTGCATGTCGGCGCCGAAGCGGCCGCTCGCCACCGCCGGCCATGCCTGCCCGGCCTGCGCCACCAGATAGTGAAACATCGCTTGAGCGTGATCTGGCGACGCGGCGCCGGAGAAACTGGGTCTCAAGCCTTTGTCGGTTGCCGCTACCAGCGTGAACTGGGATACCAGCAGCAGCCCGCCGTCGATCTGTTGCAGGTTGCAGTTCATCCGTGCCTCGCCATCGGCGAACACGCGGTAGTGCAGCAGCTTGTGAAGCATGCGATCGACATGGCTCCGGTCGTCCCCGGCGGAAATACCGATGAACGCGAGTAAGCCTTGATCGATGCTGCCGATCCTCTCCCCCTCGACGCTCACCGACGCCCGACTGACTCGCTGAATCAGAGCTCGCATGGCATTTTGGTCTCACCTGAAATCGGGTTGGACGGTGGGCGAAAGACTATCACGCCGAGCCGTTGATGGAATGATCGAGATTAATAGCCTGCAAAGCGTTATTGAAAGCAGACGCTACGAGAACGTATGTTTATGTTACCAGCGTTTCGGAGGATTTGGGGGTGGCCTGGTCGGGGTGACATTCGGTGGCATGACGAAGCTCGAGCCTGAACGGCGTGCGCCACAGACGGCGGGAAACCGCCCCAGGGCGAAATTGTCATGGTTCAATAAAGCCTTTGACGCCCGCCGCTTGGGTGGTGCTACTATCCTGAAGGATCGAGCTGCCATAAATTGTCATGGTTTAGGGGCGATGGATCATGACAATTCGCGGCATGGCCACGCCAGGCTGGGCGAGACGACAAGTGACAATGCGCCCGTCACCGAAAACTTGAGTGAATCGTGATTCGCCGAGGCGGGTCCGAACCTTGCAGACGGAGATTTGAACGATGCGATACAACATCAATAAAGACGTTATTCATAAAAGCGTTACGACACTGATTGCCGGTTCCGTGCTGTCCTGCCTGGCTGTCGGCGTTGCACAGGCGGCGTCGCTTCAGGAGATCAAGGATTCCGGTTCGATCAAGATCGCCGTCGCCAACGAAATCCCCTACGGCTACATGGACATGAGCGGTGAAGCCAAGGGCGCAGGACCCGACGTCATCCGCCATATCATGAACGAGATGGGCGTCGACGACATCGAGTGGGTCACGACCAACTTCAGCTCGCTGATTCCGGGGCTGCAGGCGAACCGTTTCGATATCGCCGCGGCAGAGATGGCGGTGCTGCCGGATCGCTGCCAGCAGGTGATCTACTCCGAGCCCAACTCATCCTACGGTGAAGGGCTGTTGGTCAAGGAGGGCAATCCGAAGGATCTGCATGCGTTCAGCGACTTCGTCGATGGCGACGCCAAGATCGCCATCATGGCCGGCGCTGACCAGCTCGACATGCTGCAGGCGCTCGGTGTGCCGCAGGAAAACATGGTCACCATTTCCAGCAATGCCGACGCAATCTCCACGGTTTCCACCGGTCGCGCCGATGCCTATGCGGCGACCAGCCTGACGGTCAGCGAACTGGCCAACAAGAGCGATGACGTCGAGTCCGCCGGCGACTTCAAGGACCCGGTCATCGATGGCGAAGAGGTGCGTAGCTGGGGCGCTTTCGCCTTCAACAGCGACAACACCGAACTGCGTGATGCGGTCAACGAGGCGCTGGCGAAGTACAAGCAGACCGACGACTGGAGCGAGACGCTGATGGGTTATGGCTTCAGCCAGGCCGATGTCGACGGCTCCAGCCATCACACCACGGAAGAACTCTGCACCGCGGATTCCTGAGTGTTCTTCTCGGGCGTCTAAACCCGATGTGATCGCGCATGTCCGCTCGATGGTTTCGACCTCGAGCGGGCATGTGCGCCGTCATTGAACGGTGTCGGTACTGCCGGTGTCGTTACATCAGCGAATGCGGAGTCTAGCCGATGGAATGGACGAGCTATCTCGCTCCCTTGTCCCAGGGTGCGTGGGTGACCGTGCAGCTCACGGTCTACTCGACGATTCTGGGCGGTCTTTGTGCCTTTGTCTTCGGTCTCGGCAAGCTCTCCCACAACCCCCTGCTCAAGGGGTTCAGCGTTGCCTATATCGAGATATTTCGCGGCACGTCACTGCTGGTACAGCTGTTCTGGATCTACTTCGCCCTGCCCATCATGGGACAGGCGATCGGGCTCGACCTACGCTTTCCGCCGGTGGTGGCGGGGGTCGTCGCGCTGGCACTGAACATTGGCGCCTACGGTGCCGAAGTCGTACGCGGTGCGGTACAAGCCGTTCCCAAGGAGCAGTACGAGGCGGCAACGGCGCTCAATTTTACCTCCCGCAAACGGCTGTGGCGCATCACGCTGCCGCAGGCGATCCCGGAAATGATGCCGACCTTCGGCAATCTCGCGGTTCAGAATCTCAAGGATACGGCGCTGGTATCGCTGATCTCGCTGGGCGATCTGGCCTTCCGTGCCGAGCAAATTCGCAACTTTACCCAGGACAGCGTGACGGTCTACACCCTGGTGCTGTTCATGTACTTCGGCATGGCGCTGGTCTTGACCGCGTGCATGAAACTGCTGGAACGCTACGTTGGCCGCTGGCGCGCGGCGGGGAGATAACGCATGTTTTTCGGCATCGAATGGGACACCAGTAGCCAGTGGGCCTTCGCAATCTCGATCTTTCCGATCCTGCTGCATGGCCTGGTGGTGACGCTGCAAGCGACCGTGGTCGGCTTTTTCATCGCCCTGGCTCTAGGGCTGGTGCTGGCGGCGCTGAAGAGCGCGCCGACCCGTATTATCCGTTGGCCGGCCAAGTTGGTGACGGAGTTCATCCGGGATACGCCACTGCTGATCCAGCTCTTCTTCCTGTTTTACGTTCTGCCCGAATTCGGGTTGACGCTGCCGGCGTTCCTGACCGGTGCGCTGGCGCTGGGTGTCCAGTACAGCGCCTACACCTCGGAGGTCTACCGCGCGGGTCTGGAGGCGGTGGCCAAGGGGCAGCGCGAAGCGGCGCGGGCGCTCAACCTGGCGTCGTCGCGAACCTTCACCCACATCATTCTGCCGCAGGCGATTCCGCGCATCATTCCCGCACTGGGCAACTATCTGGTCTCGATCATGAAAGACGTGCCTGTGCTGTCGGTCGTGACCGTGCTGGAAATGCTCGGCGTAGCCAAGATCATCGGCGACCGTACCGGTGGCTACCTGATCCCGCTTTCCATGGTGGGTGGCCTCTATCTGGTGATGACCCTCATCGCCTCCTTCGGTGTGCGCTATCTGGATACCCATCTGCCCAAGCGAGGCCTGTCTCTTAAATGAACGACGCCACGAATACTCGCGACCCCATCATCAAATTCGACAAGGTCGTCAAACGCTTCGGCGACCATGTGGTCCTCGACGAGCTCGACTTCGAGGTCCAGCGCGGCGAGAAGGTCACCATCATCGGCCCGTCCGGCTCGGGCAAGTCGACGGTGCTGCGCATCCTGATGACGCTGGAGGAGATCAACGACGGTGTCGTCTACGTCGGCGGCGAGCCTCTCTGGCACCAGCGCAAGGGTGACTCGCTCGCGCCGGCCAGCGAGCAGCATCTGCGCCAGATGCGCAGTCAGCTGGGCATGGTCTTCCAGCAGTTCAATCTGTTTCCGCACATGACGGTGCTGCGCAATCTGACCGAAGCGCCGGTGCAGGTGCTGGGCGTGAGCAAGGCCGAGGCAAGAAAGCGCGGCATGGAGCTGCTGGAGATGGTGGGACTGACCGATCAGGCCAACAAGTATCCTCACCAGCTTTCCGGCGGCCAGCAACAGCGCGTGGGCATCGCCCGAGCGCTGGCGATGCGGCCCAAGGTCATGCTCTTCGACGAGCCGACCTCGGCGCTGGATCCCGAGCTGGTGGGGGAAGTGCTGAACGTGATTCGCAGCCTGGCCGATGAGCACGACCTGACCATGCTGCTGGTGACCCACGAGATGCATTTCGCGCGTCAGGTTTCCGACCGCATCTGTTTTTTCGATCAGGGGCGGATCAAGGAGCAGGGCAAGCCGGAGGAGATCTTCACCGCGCCGAAGGAGGAGCGTACCAGGGCTTTCCTGAAGGCGGTACTCGACCCGGACGATTGATCGAGGCGCCGGTCATCGTCGCCGCCTCGCCAGCTCGCGGCGCCGATCCAGCCAGCTCATCGACAATCCCGATGTCATCCCGTGGAACAGGATCGAGACCAGCACGATGAAGCTGACCAGGGTCCAGGCGCTGTCGATCTGGCCGAAACTTTCCTGGTTGGTGGCATAGGCGAGATAGTAGAACGAACCCACGCCACGAATGCCGAACAGGCTGACGACCGCTCTTTCCCGCGATTTCATCTGCGAACCGATCAGCCCGATCATGCCGGTGAGCGGGCGAACCACGAACAGGATCGCCAGGCCGGCGAAAGCCATCGGCCAGCTCAATCCGTCGAGCAGGGGGCCGGCGAGGCTGCCGCCGAACAGCACCAGCAGCAGCATCATCAATAGCCGTTCGATCTCTTCGGTGAAGTCATGCAGGCGCACGTGATAATCGTGCACCTCTTTCTGTGTGCTGCGCAGCGCCAGCGCACCGACGAACACCGCAATGAAGCCGTAGCCGTGAATCGCCTCGGCGCCGGCATAGGTGATGAATGTGCCGCCCAGCGCCACGAAGCCCTGCCCGGTGCTGGCCAGCGACAGCTTTCCCGAATGAAACATGAACATCGCCAGCAGCCATCCCGTCAGCCATCCCGCGCCGGCACCGGCGACAATGCGCCAGAGTACGTCGACCAGCAACCAGTGCCAGGTCCACTCGCCCAGTTGAGTGCCGTGAATGGCAACGGCAATGGCGAGAAAGGTGAACGGGAACGCCAGCCCGTCGTTGAGCCCGGCTTCCGACGTCAGGCTCAAGCGGACCTTGTCGCTGGGCCCGGAGCGCGGCGGGCCGACCTGAACGTCGGCGGCCAGTACCGGGTCGGTAGGGGCGATCACCGCGCCCAGTAGAATCGCCGTCTCCCAGGGAAAGCCTAGCGCCAGCGCGCAGAGTGCCGCCGTGGCGGCGATGGTCAACGGCATGGTGATGCTGAGCAGGCGGCCGGTATCCGCCCACACGCGCCATTTCAGCGGATCGTCGATCCGCAGCCCGGCGCCGGCCAGCGAGATGATTACGGTCAGCTCGGTGAGGATTTCTGTCGTCTGGGGATAGTTGCGAGGCTGCAGCGCGCCTTCGCCAATCAGCAGGAAAAAGGCCATGCCAATGCCGATGCAGATGATCGGCAGCGACAGCGGCAGCCCCTTGATCAGGACCGGAACCCAGGCGACGAGTAGTATCAGCAGGCCGAAGCCGCCCAGGATTATGCTATGAGGATCCATCAGGCAGCGATCTCCCTTGCCCGTATGAGTGCCAGGCCACGCGTCGCACGTCGATTCACTCGCCGCGCGCCGATACTGGCCTTGACGTTGAAGGCATCCTTGCCTGACGGCATAGCTTAGAGGGAGCTCGGGAATCTAGCTGGAAAAATCGCCACTTTTCGCGCAACGAGGCTTACCACCAGGCGTGGAAGTGATGCGGCGGGCCTTTTCCCTGGCCGACATCGAGACGCTCGCTGGCCTCCAGTGCCCGGTGGAGCCAGCGTTTCGCCGCGTCGATGGCCATCTCGACCTCGGTCTGGGGCGATTGGGGGGACGCCAGATGGGCAAGATGCGCGGCAATCGCGGAGGATAGGGCACAGCCGGCCCCGTGAAGATTGCGCGTCGGCAGTCGCGGTGCGTCCAGCCAGCGCGTACCGCCCGGCATCCACAGCAGGTCCGGACAGCGATCCAGCGGCAGGTGGCCGCCTTTCAACAGGCCATAGGGAGCCCCCAGCGCCGCGAGATCGCCTACCATCGCTGCCATGTCGGCAAGGGTGACGGGCATGTCGGTGCCGAGCAGCGCGGCGGCCTCGGGCAGGTTGGGCGTGATCACGTCGGCCAGCGGCACCAGCACCTCTCGCACGGCGCGCAGACCGTCATCGTCCACCAACCGGTCGCCGCTCTTGGCGACCATGACCGGATCGAGAACGATCCAGCGCGGTCGACGTCGCGTGAGCGCTTCGGCAATCGTCTCCGCCACGTCCCGACTGGCGACCATGCCGATCTTGACCGCGTCGATCTCGACATCGTCGAGCAGATTGTCCAGCTGGGCGCGAATCATCGCCACCGAGACCGGTTCGACGGCTGCCACGCCACGGGTATTCTGGGCGATCACGGCCGTGATCACATTGGTGGCGTAGACGCCCAGGGCCGAGAATGTCTTGATATCGGCCTGAAGCCCCGCGCCGCCAGAAGGGTCGGATCCGGCGATCGTCAAGCCATTGGGAATCGAGCGAGAGACCATGAGGGCATTGCAAGCAGCGGGAAAGCGTCTAGCCTAAAACAAGACGTTGAAATTGCCTAACGACAAAGCGTGCAAAGACGTTTCACGTCACGGATTCACGGAGTAGAGTGCTGATAGGGTGAGCCGGGACAGGCTTCGACACGACTCCCTGGCATGGATTTGATAGGGGGAGTTGTTTGAAGGTTCTATAGACAGGCCGCCAGATTTGGCGACAGGCTGCAATAGGACTAATTAGCAGGCTTGTTACCGCCCCGTCATCATGTAGACTCGTAAACTTACGAACCTGTCGTTTTCGGTTCGTGATTTCGTCACATTCAGGTTTCATCACGTCTGCGAGGAAGGCATGTCCGATCCGGTCTCCGCATGGATTGCCAGCTACTGGGCTACCGGCCTGTTCGTGGTGGCCATCGTTGTGCTTTGCGGATTGATGATCGGCGCCGCCAGCCTGCTGGGCGGCCGCAGCCGCGGACCCAGCAAATCCCTCCCCTTCGAATCCGGAATCGTCGGCGCTGGCTCTGCGCGGCAACGGTTTTCGGTCAAGTTCTATCTCGTTGCCATGCTGTTCGTCATCTTCGATATCGAAGCCGTTTACCTGTTCGGCTGGGCCGTCTCCGTCCGTGAGGTGGGCTGGACGGGATTCGCGGCAGCGGCAGTGTTCATTCTGATTCTGCTGGCCGGCCTCGTCTATGACGCCCGTGTCGGTGCCCTCGATTGGGCGCCTCGCAAGCGGGGCCGCGAAGATGCGTCGAGAGCGCGCGAATTGGCCGCGGTGCCGGGAGTCGAACGCCATGTACGCTGACACGTACGATAAAGAGAAAAGGCGTTCTGAACTCGGCATGCTGGATCGTGCTGACGATCACCAAAAAGATAATGATGGAAGTCTGGCAGCCATGACCGGCCAGCACTTCCTCGACCGTTTTCCTATCTGGTTTGTTGAGGCCCACTATGCAGTACACCCTGACCCGTGCGGAGGGAGGCGATTCCGCGGCTGATCGTTATCCTCTCGGCCAACGCGAACTTGTCGATGACCCGATGAAGCAGCAAGTTCATCGCAATGTGTTCATGGGCAAGCTCGAGGACGTGCTTCATTCGACCGTTAACTGGGGTCGCAAGAATTCATTGTGGCCCTACAATTTCGGTCTCTCCTGCTGCTACGTGGAAATGACCACGGCGTTCACGTCGCCCCACGACGTCGCTCGTTTCGGGGCGGAAGTGATTCGGGCCTCCCCGCGCCAGGCCGATTTCATGGTCATCGCCGGCACCTGCTTCATCAAGATGGCACCCGTCATCCAGCAGCTCTACGACCAGATGCTCGAACCCAAGTGGGTGATCTCGATGGGATCGTGTGCCAATTCCGGCGGCATGTACGATATCTATTCGGTGGTTCAGGGTGTCGACAAGTTCCTGCCGGTGGATGTCTACGTGCCCGGTTGTCCGCCGCGCCCCGAAGCGTTTCTCCAAGGTCTTCAACTGCTGCAGGAGTCGATTCAGGAAGAGCGGCGCCCGCTCTCCTGGGTGGTCGGCGATCAGGGCGTCTATCGCGCCGAGATGCCGTCTCAGCGCGAAAAGCACCGTGATCGTCGCATCGCGGTCAAGGAGTTGCGCACCCCGGATGGCATCTAGTGCGATCGGTCATCTCGATCGCATCTGCCATTGATTCTTGTGGTCTTTCTCGACCATTGATTTTCGCACCGGGGGCCGCCAACCATGACCGCAGCCGATGATTCTCACAACGAGAGCACGATAACTTCCAGCGCTTCCCATGCCGACGTCGTGGCCGAATTGGCGCGACATTTCGGTGAAGCCGCTTTCACGCCGCAGACGACGATGACCGGCATGCCGGTCATCTGGATTTCGCGAGAGCAGCTGCGAGACGTTCTTGTATACCTGCGCCGTCTGGCCGGGCCGTTCTCGATGCTCTTCGATCTGAGCGCCGTCGATGAACGTCTGCGGACTCACCGCCGCGGCCTGCCGCCCTCGGACTTCACGGTCTTCTACCAGCTGCTGTCGGTCGAACGAAATACCGATCTGATGATCAAGGTCGCGCTGCACGAGCGGGACCTGACGCTGCCCTCGATCAGCGATATCTTCGTCAATGCCAACTGGTACGAGCGCGAGGTGTTCGACCTGTTCGGCATCGATTTTGCCGGCCACCCGCATCTGACCCGGATCATGATGCCGCTGACCTGGACCGGCCACCCGCTGCGCAAGGACTACTCCGCTCGCGCCACCGAGTTCGACCCCTATACGCTGACGGTGAAAGGCCAGCAGGTCGAGCAGGAGTCGCTACGCTTCGATCCCGAACAGTGGGGCATGAAACGCGAAGGCGAAGATACCGAGTTCATGTTCCTCAATCTGGGGCCCAACCACCCTTCGGCCCACGGCGCCTTTCGACTCGTGCTCCAGCTCGACGGTGAAGAGGTGGTCGACTGCGTGCCGGATATCGGCTATCACCATCGCGGCGCCGAGAAGATGGCGGAGCGTCAGTCGTGGCACAGCTTCATTCCTTATACGGATCGCATCGATTATACCGGCGGGGTGATGAACAACCTGCCCTATGTGCTGGCAGTGGAAAAGCTGGCCGGCATCACCGTGACCGATCGCGCCAAGACGATTCGGGTCATGATGGCGGAGATGTTCCGCATCAACAGCCACCTGCTGTTTCTGGGTACCTATCTGCAGGATCTCGGCGCGATGACGCCGGTGTTCTTCACCTTCACCGATCGTCAGAAAGCCTATGAAGTGATCGAGGCGATCACCGGCTTTCGCATGCACCCGGCGTGGTATCGCATCGGGGGTACCGCCCATGACCTGCCCAACGGCTGGGACAAGCTGGTTCAGGGCTTCGTCAACTGGATGCCCAAGCGTCTGGCCGAATACGAGAAGGCGATGATGGACAACGCCATCGTGCGCGATCGGACCCGGTTCGTGGCGGCCTTCGACACCCAGCAGGCGCTCGATTGGGGCGTTACTGGTCCCAACCTGCGTGCCACCGGGCTCGATTTCGATCTGCGCAAGAAGCGCCCCTATTCCGGCTACGAGAATTTCGATTTCGAGGTTCCCACGGCGGTCAACGGTGATGCCTTCGATCGCGGCATGATGCGTATCGAAGAGATGCGCCAGAGCGTGCGCATCATTCAACAGTGCATCGACCACATGCCGGCGGGCGACTACAAGGCCGATCATCCGCTGACCACGCCGCCGCCGCGGGAAAAGATGCTGCAGCATATCGAGACCCTGATCACCCATTTCCTGCAGGTGTCATGGGGCCCGGTGCTGCCGGCTGCCGAGTCGATGCAGATGATCGAGGCGACCAAGGGCATCAACAGTTACTACCTGACCAGTGACGGCAGCACCATGAGCTACCGCACCCGCATCCGGACGCCCAGTTTCCCGCATCTTCAGCAGATCCCCGCCGTGATGCGCGGCGGTTTCGTGCCGGATCTGATCGCGCACCTGGGTAGTATCGATTTCGTCATGGCCGACGTGGATCGTTGAACGAGGCCGGTGAGGACGTTGGAGACGAACATGAATCAGACAACCGCCAGCTCTACTACCGCGACGATCGCCAGCGATGCGTTCGCGCTCGACCCGGCCGATCGTGAGGCAATTCTAGAGGAGCGGGCGCACTATCCCTATCCGCAGGCGGCATGCATCGAGGCGTTGAAGATCGTGCAGAAGCGTCACGGCCACGTGCCGGACGGCGCGATTCCGGCGATAGCCGAGACGCTGGGCATCGGGGTCGCCAACGTCGAAGGCGTGGCGACTTTCTACAGCCTGATCTTCCGTCAGCCGGTCGGTCGTCACGTCATCCTGATCTGCGACAGCAGCTCGTGCTTCCTGACCGATTACGAGGAACTGCGCAACGCCTTCATCGCGCACCTGGGCATTCAGATGGGCCAGACCACGGCGGACGGTCGCTTCACGCTGCTGCCGGTGTGCTGCCTTGGCGCTTGCGACCGGGGGCCGACGATTCTGATCGGCGAGGATCTGCATGGGCCGGTGGTGCCGGACGAAATTCCCCGGCTGCTGGAGGCTTACGCATGAGATCCGAGAACATGAGGCTGGAGGGCGAATCATGAGCCGCATTCTGCAATCCGCCAGCGAGCGCCGTGCCGAGACACATCCGCTGACCTGGCGTCTGCATGACGATCAGTCGCCGGTGCAGCTGGAGGAGTACCGCCGTACTCAGGGTTACGACGCAGTCACCAAGATGCTCGAGCAGTACACCTACGAGACGCTGACCGAGGAGGTGAAGAGCGCCAACTTGCGCGGTCGTGGCGGTGCCGGGTTCTCGGCCGGGTTCAAATGGAGCCTGACCATGAAGGGCGAGGACGTCCCACGCGGCTATATCGTCTGCAACGCCGACGAGATGGAACCGGGCACGTTCAAGGACCGCCTGCTGATGGAGCAGCAGCCGCATCTGCTGATCGAGGGCATGATCATCGCCGGCTTCGCCAACCGCTCCAAGCAGGGATACATATTCCTGCGCGGTGAATATTATCGTGCCGCCGCCGCCATTCAGCGCGCCCTGGCCGATGCGCGTGCCGACGGCTGGCTGGGCGCGGACGTGCGCGGCAGCGGCTGGGATTTCGATATCGCCCTGCACACCGGAGCGGGCCGTTATATCTGCGGAGAAGAGACCGCGCTGATCAACTCGCTCGAGGGCAAGCGTGCCAATCCGCGGGCCAAGCCGCCGTTTCCCGGCCAGTCCGGGGCGTGGGGGCTGCCGACGGTGGTCAACAACGTCGAGACGCTGTGCAACGTGCCGGGCATCGTCAATCACGGTGCGGACTGGTTCCAGGCGCTCTCCGGCGATCTCAGCAGCGACGGCGGCACCAAGCTCTACGGCGTTTCCGGCAAAGTCAGGAATCCCGGTCTGTGGGAACTGCCGATGGGCACGACCGGCAACCGGATCATCGAACTCGCCGGCGGCATGCGCGACGGCCTGACCCTCAAAAGCTGGCTGCCCGGCGGGGGCAGTACCGGTTTCCTGCTGCCGGAACATCTCGAGCTGGCGCTCGATTTCGACACCATCGGCAAGACCGGGAGCCGCATGGGCACCGGGCTGCTGACCGTGGTTGCCGACAACCAGAGCATGGTTTCGTTGACCCGCAATCTCGAAGAGTTCTTCGCTCGCGAATCCTGTGGCTGGTGCACGCCGTGCCGCGATGGCCTGCCCTGGAGCGTCAAGCTGCTGCGCGCGCTGGAGGCGGGCGAGGGTGAGTCCGGTGATATCGAGCTGCTCGAGCAGATGGCCCGTGATCTCGGCCCGGGCAAGACCTTCTGCGCCCACGCGCCGGGGGCGGCGATGCCGTTGGCATCCGCGATCCACTATTTCCGTGACGAGTTCGAGCGTGGCATCACCCAGTCCAAGGGTGAAGCGCACGCGGACCCGATTTCGGTCGGCAGCGTGTAGGAGGAGTTCGACGCATGGCCACAATTCACGTCGACGGCAACGACTACGAAGTCGAAGACAGCGACAATCTGCTCCATGCCTGCCTTTCGCTGGGGCTGGACATTCCCTATTTCTGCTGGCACCCGGCGATGGGCAGCGTCGGTGCGTGCCGCCAGTGTGCGGTCAAACAGTACAAGGATGCCGACGACGATCGCGGCATGCTGGTGATGTCGTGCATGGCGCCGGTGAAGGATGACGCCTATATCTCCATCGACGACGAAGAGGCCAAGACCTTTCGTCAGACGGTGATCGAGTGGCTGATGGTCAATCATCCGCATGACTGCCCGGTTTGCGAAGAGGGCGGTCACTGCCATCTGCAGGACATGACGGTGATGACCGGCCACGACCGCCGCCGTTATCGCTTTCGCAAGCGAACCCATCGCAACCAGAACCTGGGGCCGTTCATCGCCCACGAGATGAACCGCTGCATCACCTGTTATCGCTGTACGCGCTTCTACCAGGACTACGCCGGCGGCGAGGATCTCGGCGCGTTCGGAGCGCATGACAACGTCTATTTCGGTCGCGTCACCGACGGCACGCTGGAGAGCGAGTTCTCCGGCAACCTGACGGAGGTCTGTCCTACCGGCGTGTTCACCGATCAGACCCACTCCGACCACTACACCCGGAAATGGGATCTGCAATTCGCGCCGAGCGTCTGCCATCAGTGCGCCAGCGGCTGCAACATCAGCCCCGGCGAACGCTATGGCGACATCCGCCGAATCGAGAATCGCTACAACGGCGACGTCAACGGCTATTTCCTCTGCGACCGCGGCCGTTTCGGCTACGGCTACGTCAATCGCAAGGATCGCCCGACGCGCCCCGAGAGCCGGGACGAGATGGGTATCATCTCGCCACTGGAAGTCGACGAAGCGTTGGATCGCGCTGCCGACACGTTGCGAGCCGCCAGGCGGGTCATCGGTATCGGCTCTCCCCGGGCCAGCCTCGAGAGCAATCACGGGCTGCGTCAGATGGTCGGTGACGCCAACTTCTCTACCGGTATCGAAGCCGGCGAGCTGGCCCGCATCCAGCGTATGGAAGCACTCAACCGCGAGGCCGGTCTGGCCACACCGAGCCTGCGCGAGATCGAGCAGTGCGATGCGATTCTGGTGCTCGGCGAAGATCTGATACAGAGCGCCGCGCGTGTCGCGCTGTCGGTGCGTCAGGCGGTGCGGAGCAAGGGCGCCGAGCTGGGCGAGGCGCGTGGCATCCCCGAATGGAACGCCGAAGCGGTGAAGACCATCGCCCAGGACGCCGGTCATCCGCTGTTTGTGGTGACGCCCGATGTCACCAAGCTCGACGGCATCGCAACCTACGTCGGGCGTCTCGCGCCCGACGATATCGCCCGGCTGGGATTTGCCGTTGCCCATGCCCTGGATTCCACCGCGCCAACCGTCGATGGCCTCGATGCGGCAACGTCACAGTGGGTCGAACGGATCGCCGATGCCTTGCTGGCAGCGAAAAAGCCGCTGGTCATCGCCGGCGAGTCACTGGGTTCGATGGCGATCCTCGAAGCGGCCGGCAACATCGCCCGCGCGCTCGGCCGGCGTCAGCGACCGGATGCCGGCCTGACCCTCGTTCGCCGCGAGGCCAACAGCGTCGGGCTGGGGTTGCTGGGCGGGGAATCCCTCGACTGGGCGCTGGCGCAACTGGAAACCGGGGACGCCGATGGTGTGGTGATTCTCGAGAACGATCTCTACACCCGTTTGCCGGCTAGCCGTGTGGACGATGCGCTCGACCGGGCAACCGCGGTCGTCGTGGTCGATCATCAGCGAACGCCGACCTGGGAGCGCGCCGGTGTTGCCCTGCCGGCCGGGACGTTTGCCGAAAGCGACGGCACCCTGGTCAGCCTGGAAGGCCGCGCGCAGCGCTTCTATCAGGTGTTCGATCCCAGCTATCTGCGTCCCGATACCCGCATCCGCGAGAGCTGGCGCTGGTTGCACGCGCTGCACGCGACGCTGGATCGTCAGCCGGTGGAGACGATACTGCTCGACGACCTGACCCAGGCGGTCGCCGAGGAGGTGCCGATCTTCGCCCCGCTGCATCAGAATACGCCGGAGGCGATGTTCCGCATCCACGGTCTGAAGCTTGCCCGCGAGCCGCATCGCTACAGCGGGCGAACCGCGATGCGCGCCGACCTCAACGTCAACGAGCCGCGTGCGCCGGTGGATCTCGACACGCCGTTCGCATTCTCGATGGAAGGCTATGCCGGCTATCAGGAGCCGCGCCGCGAAGTCGCTTTTGCCTGGGCGCCGGGCTGGAATTCACCGCAGGCCTGGAACAAGTTTCAGGACGAAGTGGGTGGGCACCTGCGTGCCGGCGACCCGGGCAAGCGGCTGTTCTTGGCCCCGAACGCTGGCATCACCGCCGGTGGCGGCGATTATTGCACCGAGATTCCTGCCGCCTTCACGCCGCGTCACGGCGAATGGCAGGTGATCGATCTGCCCCAGCTGTTCGGTGGTGACGAGATGTCGCGTCGCGCCGAGCCGATTCGCGAGCGCATGGCGACGCCCCAGGTGGCGCTGAGCGAAGCCGATGCGGCCCGCCTCGGTATCGTGGCAGGTGAGACGGTTTCGGTCGCGCTCGACGGCGCCAGCCTGACGCTACCGGTACGCCTCAGCGCGGGGCTGCCGCAAGGGGTGATCGGGCTCCCCAGCGGCACGATTCAGGAGATTACCGGTGCATTGACGCCGGGTGTCACGCGCTGGGGTCGCCTCACGCCGGAAGCCTCGGGTCGCCGGGCATCGGTCGAGGAGGGTCGCCCATGAGCTGGTGGACGCCGCAAGTCGAAGCGACGTTGATCGCGATGGTGCAGGCCGTGGTCATTCTGCTGGTCGTGGTCATTTCCGGGGCGCTGTTGAGCATGGTCGAGCGGCGCCTGCTGGCGCTGTGGCAGGACCGTTACGGCCCCAACCGGGTCGGGCCGTTCGGGCTTTTGCAGATCGCGGCGGACATGATCAAGATCTTCTTCAAGGAGGACTGGATTCCGCCCTTTGCCGATCGCACCTTCTTCGTGCTGGCCCCGGCGATCGCGATGGCTTCGCTGCTGCTGTCGTTCATGGTCATTCCGATCACGCCGAACTGGGGGGTTGCGGATCTCAATATCGGCATTCTGTTCTTCTTCGCCATGGCCGGCATCAACGTCTATGCGGTGCTGTTCGCGGGCTGGGCCAGCGGCAACAAGTATGCCCTGCTCGGTGCGCTGCGTGCCTCCGCCCAGACGCTTTCCTATGAGGTTTTCATGGGGCTGGCGGTCATGGGCATCGTTGCCATGACCGGTTCGTTCAACATGCGCGATATCGTCAATGCGCAGGAAAACGTCTGGTTCATCGTCCCTCAGTTCTTCGGCTTCTGTACCTTCATCATTGCCGGTATCGCGGTGACGCACCGTCATCCGTTCGATCAGCCCGAGGCCGAGCAGGAGCTGGCCGACGGCTATCACATCGAATATTCCGGCATGAAGTGGGGCATGTTCTTCGTTGGCGAGTACATCGGTATCGTGCTGATGTCGGCGCTGCTGGTGACGCTGTTCTTCGGCGGCTGGCACGGGCCGCTGCTGCCGCCGATCGTCTGGTTCCTGCTCAAGACGATATTCTTCGTCATTCTGTTCGTGCTGTTGCGGGCGGCGTTGCCGAGACCGCGTTACGACAAGGTGATGAACTTCGGCTGGAAGGTTTGTCTGCCGCTGACACTCGTCAATCTATTGATCACCGGGGCGATGATTCTGCTCATCGATCCGGCGACCTGAGGGGATCATCGATGCTCAATCAGATCCGCAAAATCGTGACCGGCACCGGCACGCAGCTACGCACCCTGTGGATGGTGTTCTCCCACGCCTGGCGCAAGCGCGAGACGCTGCAATATCCGGAAGAGCAGGTCTATCTGCCGCCGCGCTACCGTGGGCGCATCGTGCTGACCCGCGATCCGGATGGCGAAGAGCGCTGTGTCGCCTGCAACCTGTGTGCCGTCGCCTGCCCGGTGGCGTGCATTTCGCTGCAGAAGGGCGAGAAAGAGGATGGTCGCTGGTATCCGGAATTCTTCCGTATCAATTTTTCGCGCTGCATTTTCTGCGGCATGTGCGAAGAGGCGTGTCCGACCTCGGCGATCCAGCTGACCCCGGATTTCGAGATGAGCGAGTTCCGGCGCCAGGAATTGGTCTACGAGAAGCAGGATCTGCTGATCGACGGTCCGGGCAAGGATCACAATACCAACTTCTATCGTGTGGCCGGGCTGTCGATTGCGGGCAAGGACAAGGGCGAGGCGCAGAACGAGGCCGAACCTATCGACGTCAAGTCGTTGATGCCATGAGAATCTGCCTACGATCTGCTACGCGTCGGCCAAACGTTGTTGAAAACACTTTCGAGATGCTCATTTACCCCCGGGTAAACTCCGCCTCCTCAAGTGTTTTCGCCTCGCGACCCACATGGATGTGGGAAGTGCGTTGGCCCGTAGGGAACGGGCATAGCCTTGGCTCTAGCTCGCAAGATCGTAAACAGATTCCAAGCCGGGTGGGACGTGTTAGGGATTTTGTGCTGCCCAAAGCTGGGAGAGAGATATGCAAATTGCGTTTTACTTGAGTGGCCTGGTCGCGATTCTCGCTACCCTTCGCGTCGTCACCGGCACCCACCCGGTGCATGCGCTGCTCTATCTGATCGTCTCGCTGATCGCGGTGGCGATGGTGTTCTTCGCGCTTGGCGCCCCGTTCGCCGGCGCGCTGGAGATCATCGTCTACGCCGGCGCGATCATGGTGCTGTTCGTGTTCGTGGTGATGATGCTCAACCTCGGTGAGTCGGCGGTGGAGCAGGAGCGTGCCTGGCTCCAGCCCAAGGCGTGGGTGGGACCGGCGGTGCTGACGGCGGTGCTGCTGATCGTGATGATCGTCACGCTCGTCAGCGGCGACTACAGCGGCACCATCAGCGGCGAGACCTTGACGGCCAAGATGGTCGGAATTTCGCTGTTCGGTCCCTATCTGGTCATCGTCGAGCTGGCGGCCATGTTGCTGCTGGCGGCGCTGGTGGCGGCGTCGCATCTGGGTCGCAGCGATGCTCACGACGAAGCCGATCTGGCCCGCGACCGTCAGCGCGAATTGAGCGAGCAGGCCCAGGCTTCCGCCCGCCCGGCGCGCGAAACCCCGATCGATGCGCCACAAGACACCCGCAGCACGCAGGAGGGCAAGGCATGACGGGCATTCCGGTAGAACACGGCCTGTGGCTGGCGGCGATCCTGTTCGTGCTGGGGCTGGCCGGCCTGATGACACGGCGCAACATGCTGTTCGTGCTGATGAGCCTCGAGATCATGATGAACGCCGCCGGGTTGGCGTTCATCGTCGGCGGTACCCATTGGCATCAGGCCGACGGTCAGGTGATGTTCCTGATGATCATCACGCTGGCGGCGGCCGAAGCGAGCGTGGGGCTGGCGCTGCTGATGCAGCTCTATCGTCGCTTCAAGACCCTCGATATCGATGCAGCTGGCAGGTTACGCGGATGAATACTTTTCACGAATTCCTGCTGACGCTCACCTTCGTCTTCCCGCTGCTAGGATCGCTGATCCTGGCGCTCTCCTTCGGCCGCTTCTCCGAGCGCGTCAGTGCCACCATCGGGGTGGCCTCGATCGGCCTGGCTGCGCTGTGCGCGCTGTGGGTCGGTATCGATTTCTACGATCAGGGCAAGGCGGCCCAGACGCTGACGCTATGGCACTGGATCTCGGTAGGGGATTTCCAGCCCACCGTGGGCCTGATGCTGGACGGACTGTCGCTGACGCTGCTCGGCGTGATCACAGGCGTCGGCTTCTTCATTCACCTGTTCGCGGCCTGGTACATGCGCGGCGAAGAGGGCGTGACCCGCTTCTTCTGCCACATGAACCTGTTCGTGTTCAGCATGATTCTGCTGGTGCTGGGCGACAATCTGCTGCTGCTCTATTTCGGCTGGGAAGGCGTCGGTCTCTGCAGCTATCTGCTGATCGGCTACTACTACCGGACGCCGGCCAATGGCTGGGCGGCCTTCAAGGCGTTCATCATCACCCGGACCGGCGACGTATTCCTCGCCATCGGCATGTTCCTGCTCTATGTCGAGCTGGGCTCGCTCAATCTGCAGACGTTGCTGGTGCGCGCGCCTGAAATCTGGACCGAGGGTGGCCTGATGCCGCAACTCGCCGCGCTGATGCTACTGGGCGGGGCGGTGGGTAAATCGGCGCAACTGCCGCTGCACACCTGGCTGGCGGACGCGATGGCCGGTCCGACCCCGGTGTCGGCGCTGATTCATGCTGCCACCATGGTGACTGCCGGGGTCTATCTGATCGCACGCATGAACGGCATTTTCCTGATGGCGCCTGACGTGCTGCTGCTGGTCGGCGTGATCGGTGCACTGACGCTACTGGTGGCAGGGTTCGCGGCGTTGGCGCAGACCGATATCAAGCGGGTGCTGGCCTATTCGACCATGAGCCAGATCGGCTACATGTTTCTGGCGCTGGGCGTCGGGGCCTTCGACGCGGCGATCTTCCACCTGATGATCCACGCGTTCTTCAAGGCGCTGCTGTTCCTCTCCGCCGGGTCGGTGATCATCTGTACCCATCACGAGCAGGACATGCGTCGTCTCGGCGGGTTGTGGCGCAAGCTGCCGCTGACTTATGCCGGCTTCATCGTCGGCGGCTCGGCGCTGGCAGCGCTGCCGCTGGTCACTGCCGGCTTCTACAGCAAGGACGCCATTCTAGTGTCGGCGCTCGCGTCCGGTCATGAAATCCTGATGCTGGCCGGACTTCTCGGGGCACTACTGACCTCGATCTACACGGTGCGGCTGATCCTCGGCACTTTCCACGGCAAGCCGAAGAGCGATAACGCCCGCAGTGCCCATGCCGGCAAGGGCCTTGTGCATGGCGTGCCGCTGGTGGTGCTGATCGTGATGTCGACCGCCATCGGCGCGCAGCTGACGCCACCGCTGGACGAAGTGCTGCCGACAGGGCCGGCAGGCGAAGGCATGGGCGTTCATGTTCTGGAGTTCGCTGCGATGATCGTCGCTGTCGGGGGCGTGCTGTTCGCCGGCTGGCTGTTCCGGCGCCGGCGCGATCTGATCCGTCGCGGCATGGCCGATCCGCGCGGCGCCCGGCTGTGGACGTTCTGGCACAACGCCTGGGGATTCGATGCGCTCTACGACTGGCTGTTCGTGCGGCCCTATCAGGGACTGGTCAAGGCCAACCGGAGCGACTGGATCAACTCGCTGTGCAACATTCTGCCGTGGCTGGCACGCGCTTCCCATGATCGCCTGC
Source organism: Salinicola sp. CPA57 (assembly GCF_003206035.1). Classification (NCBI taxonomy): domain Bacteria; kingdom Pseudomonadati; phylum Pseudomonadota; class Gammaproteobacteria; order Oceanospirillales; family Halomonadaceae; genus Salinicola; species Salinicola sp. CPA57. Next base: position 32,645 of record NZ_PZJR01000005.1, on the reverse strand, counting down.
GCATGACCCAGACCGGTCTGCTGCGTCATTACGCCGTATCGATGGTGCTGGGGGCGACGCTGCTGCTGGCCTTTCTGCTGGTGGGCTGACATGAGCGCACGAACGATGCACAAAACAAATCGCCCGGCCGAGCAGCGCCGACGGCACATGGAATTCACTCTATCGCGGATGGCTGATTCATGACTCTGGTCTGGCTGATACTGATCCCCTTCATTGGCGGGCTGCTGTGCTGGCAGGCCGAACGCTTCGGCGACCGTGCGCCACGCTGGATCGCGCTCGGGACCATGCTGCTCGAGCTGGTGATGGTGCTGGGGTTATGGGTCAGCAGCGATTTCAGCCTGCCGGTGCAAGGTGCCACCAACGCCTGGACGCTGGAGTGGCAGGCCGACTGGATTCCGCGTTTCGGTATTCAGGTGCACCTGGCGATCGACGGGCTGTCGCTGTTGATGATCGCGCTGACGGGGCTGCTCGGCGCCATGGCCGTGGTCTGTTCGTGGAAGGAAATCGTACGCAGGGTCGGGTTCTTCCACCTCAACCTGCTGTGGATTCTCGGTGGCGTGGTCGGGGTCTTTCTCGCCATCGACCTGTTTCTGTTCTTCCTGTTCTGGGAAATGATGCTGGTACCGATGTATTTTCTGATCGCGCTATGGGGCCACAGCGGTTCCCAGGGCAGTTCGCGTATCGGCGCGGCGACCAAGTTCTTCATCTATACCCAGGCCAGCGGCCTTTTGATGCTGATCGCCATCCTGGGGCTGGTGTTCGCGCATCATGCCGCCACCGGCGACTACACCTTCGCCTATGCGGATCTGCTGAATACACCGCTTTCCGAGACCACGGCCTGGTGGCTGATGCTGGGCTTTTTCGTCGCCTTTGCGGTCAAGCTTCCGGTCGTGCCGCTACACGGCTGGCTACCGGATGCCCATGCCCAGGCACCGACCGCGGGTAGTGTCGATCTCGCCGGCATTCTGCTCAAGACGGCGGCGTACGGCATGCTGCGCTTCGCGCTGCCGCTGTTTCCGGAAGCCTCCCAGGCCTTCGCGCCGGTGGCGATGACGCTAGGCCTGATCGGTATCTTCTACGGCGCGATCCTCGCCTGCGGTCAGCGTGATCTGAAACGCCTGATCGCCTACACCAGCATTTCCCATATGGGCTTCGTGCTGATCGGCATCTACGCCGGCACCGAACTGGCCCTGCAGGGCGTGGTGGCACTGATGGTGGCGCACGCGTTCTCTGCCGCCGGGCTGTTCATTCTTTCCGGCCAGCTCTACGAGCGCCTGCATACCCGCGACATGCGTCAGATGGGTGGGCTGTGGGGGCGTATCCGCGGTCTGCCGGGGTTCGCGCTGGTGTTCGTGGCGGCATCGTTGGGGCTGCCCGGCACTGCCAATTTCGTCGGCGAGTTCATGGTGATGTTCGGTGCGTTCGGCGTCGCACCCTGGGTGGTGGTTATCGCCAGTGCCGGTCTGATTCTGGCTGCCGTCTACTCGCTGTTCATCATGCAGCGCGTCTACTACGGTCCCCCCGCGGAGGAGACGCCATTGGCCGGACTGGATCGACGCGAGACGGTACTGCTGTTCGGTATCGTCGCGCTGGTGGTGTTCTTTGGTATCTATCCCCAGCCGCTGCTGGATACCTCCGCCGGCGCCATGCAGGTCGTGCAACACAGCGTTCAGCAAGCCGGAGCAATGATGGGAGGTAGCCAATGAGTCATGCCGCCATGATGGCATTGATGGCCATTTCCCCGCTGATTCTGGTCTGCCTGACCGTGATCGTGGTGATGCTGTCGATCGCCTGGAAGCGCAATCATACGCTGAACGCGATTGTCACCGCCGTCGGGCTGAACGTTGCGCTGCTGGCGCTGCTGTTCGGCTGGAGCCTGGGACCGGTCGACGTCACCTCGGTGCTGGTGGTCGATGATCTGTCACGCTTCGGGGCCGTGCTGGTGCTGATGTCGACGCTGGCCTGCGTCACTCTGGCCCACCACTATCTGGAAGGTTACGAGGGCCCGCGTGACGAGTTCTATCTGCTGCTGCTGAGCGCTGCCGCGGGCGGGCTGGTACTGGTCTCGGCGCGACACATGACGACGCTGTTCTTCGGTATCGAGCTGCTGTCGATGCCACTGTTCGGGATGCTCGCCTACACCTTCCGGGACCGAGGCGCGCTGGAAAGCGGCATCAAGTACATGGTGCTGTCGGCAGCGGCGACCGCGTTCCTGCTCTTCGGCATGGCGCTGCTCTACGCGGTCACCGGCACCCTGGATTTTGCCGAACTCGGTGAAGCGCTATCGGTCAGCGGCAACGACCCCTGGCTGCTGGCCGGCGCGGGCATGCTGCTGGTAGGACTGGCATTCAAGCTCTCCATCGTGCCATTTCACCTCTGGACACCGGACGTTTACCAGGGTGGACCGGGGCCGGCGACGACGTTCCTGGCCACTGCCAGCAAGGTGGCAGTGTTCCTGGTGCTGTTGCGGCTTTTCCAGTCGACGCTGGCCTTCCACGAGAACTGGTGGCACGACCTGCTTGCGGTGATTGCCGTGGTCACCATGCTGGTGGGGAACCTGCTGGCGCTGACCCAGAACGATCTCAAGCGTCTGCTGGGCTACTCGTCGATTGCCCACTTCGGCTACCTGCTGGTAGCGCTGGTGGTCAACGAGGGGCTGGCGGTGGAGACGGTCGGGGTCTATCTGGTCACCTACGTGCTGACCACGCTGGGCGCTTTCGGTGTCGTCACCCTGGTGTCGAGCCCCTACGTCGCCACTGGCGGCACGGCGGATGCCAGCCCGTTGCACCACTATCGCGGCCTGTTCTGGCGCCGGCCCTATCTCACTGCGGTGATGACGGTATCGATGCTGTCGCTGGCGGGGATTCCGTTCACGGCCGGTTTCATCGGCAAGTTCTACATCATCGCGGTAGGTGTCGAAGCCCATCGCTGGTGGCTGGTCGGCAGCGTGGTGGTCGGCAGTGCCATCGGGCTCTACTACTATCTGCGGGTGATGGTGACACTATTCCTGCACGAACCGGGCATGCAGCGTCGGGATGCGAGACACGACTGGGCCGAGCGTGCCGGCGGCATGGTGGTGCTGGGCGTGGCCACGCTGATCATCCTGCTGGGGCTCTACCCGACGCCGATGATCGACTGGGTCAGCTGGGTAGCCGGGTCATGACGGCCGTTCAGTGAAGATGACAAACGCTCGATGACAGAAGCGCCTCCTCGGAGGCGCTTTTTGCATACGTGAGCTGTGTAGTCCGAGCGCATCGGGTCGAATCACACGCTGTCGGGGACAATCAGGAATCCGCGCCACGCTGGGCGCTGAGCCCGATACTGCGACGGCAGGCACCCGGTAGGTGGATATCGACGGCGATGGGGAGATGGTCCGAGAACATCGCTTCCAGCACGCGAGGCTGTTCGGCCTTCAACGACGACGACAGCAGGATATGATCCAGTGCCCGGCGGGGTTGCCAGGCGGGATAGCTGAGCTGCGGCTTGAGCGGATTGAGATCCAGCGCGCGGCAGAAGCGCGGATGCGCCAGCAGTTGCTCCTGGGTGCAGTTGAGATCGCCCATGACCACTACGTGATGCAGCGGCTGGATGATCTCGCCCAGGTAGTCGAGCTGACGCAGCCGGCCGCGCTGGCTGAGCGCCAGGTGTGCGACGAAGACGTGCAGCGCGTCCGGGCCTTCTCCGTAGCGAGCGTGAATCGCGCCGCGCCCGCGCATGCCCGGCAGTCGATGCTCGTCGACCCGGTTGGGGGCGAGACGCGATAGCAGACCATTGCTGTGCTGAGCGACGCGGCCCAGATTGCGGTTGAGCTGCTGGAAATGAAAATCGAAGGCCGATCGGTTGGCGAGATATTCGACCTGATTGACGTGATTGGAGCGAAAGCTGCCACCGTCGACCTCCTGGAGTCCGACGATATCGTAGGCCGATAGCGTGCTGGCCACGATATCCAGGCGCGAACTGCGCTTGGGGTGGGGCAGCAGATGTTGCCAGCTTCTCGTGAAATAGTGGTGATAGGCCGACGTATGAATGCCGACCTGCAGATTGCAGGTCAGCAGTTTCAGCGCCGGCGAAATCTCGCTGGCAGGGGTCGAGGCGGCTAGAGACATGGCGTCACTCGCTCTCGGTGCGTTCCTCGCGGACCTTCTCGATCAAGGCGCTGGCGATCTTCGGCATGTTTTCCAGCGAGCCGGCGGAGTTGGGCGTGACGACATAACGGCCATCGACGATCAGATCCGGAACGCCCATCAGCTTATAGCCACGCATCTTGGCCGAAGCCTGCTGGATCTCGCTTTTGACGCCAAAGGAGTCGAGCGCCTTGAGCGCTTCGTCCTTGCTGACGCCGTAGCTGGTGAAGAACTCGGCGATCTCGTCCTTGTCGGTCAGACGCTTGCCACCCTTATGGATGGCATCCATGAAGTCCTGGCGCATCTCATCCTCGATCCCCAGTTGGCGGGCAGCGTAGAACGCCGTGGCATGCTGCTCCCAGACCTTGCCCAGCGGGGCCGCCATGCGATCGAAGGTGACGTCGTTCGGAAGCTGATCCACCCACTCGTTGAGCGGCTTTTCCAGCGCGTAGCAGTGAGGGCAGCCGTACCAGAACACTTCGGTGACTTCGATCTGGTCCGCGGGAACGTCGGTCTTCATCGGCTCGTCGACGACTTGATAGTCCTGACCTTCGACGATATCCGCCGCCATCACTGCGCCCGAGAACGTCAGCCCGGCCAATAGCGCCACAAAAGACTTGATCATGCGTTACTGCTCCTGAATGTATGTCGAAAATCTTGTTGGTGAAATCGAGTTCGATGGAACCATCGTAAGATGACACCTTGCCTGATGAAACCGTCATTCGAGGAAACGACGGTTCCGAAAACGAAGGCCCTATGAATCGGCGCCCGGTAGGGGTACGGGTATTGGAGCCGCGAAAAGCGCCGAGGTTCCCTTGCTAGCCTGCTACCGACCGGTTTCCGTTAGCCTGACAGAAATGGCCGGAAAAGCGTAGGGTGCCAATCGCTCGTCTTCGGGAGCGAAAACATCGGCGCTGGCGGTCGAGCGCGTTACACGCCCGCGCTCATCCGACGCGGAGCACGCGTGCTACACTGCGCGGCGCTACCGTCTCAAGATAATCGAGCCTGCCATGACTGCCACTCCCGAGCGCCGTAACTACCAGACGGCGAGCTTTCTGATCAGCGCCCCGACGCTGGCCAAATGCCCGCTGGATCAGGGCGTCGAGGTTGCCTTCGCCGGGCGCTCCAACGCCGGCAAATCCAGCGCCATCAACGCGCTGACCCAGCAGCGGGCGCTGGCGCGAACCTCGAAGACACCGGGGCGGACCCAGTTGATCAACTTCTTCACGCTGCAGAACGACGATCAGCTGCGGCTCGTCGATCTGCCCGGCTATGGCTATGCCAAGGTGCCGGAGGCGATGAAGAAGGAGTGGCAGGCGCATCTTGCCGACTACCTGCATCGCCGGCGCTCGCTGGCCGGGCTGATCCTGCTGATGGACGTGCGGCATCCGCTCAGTGATTTCGATATCCAGCTGCTGGAGATGGCGGATGATCGCGAGCTACCGGTGCACATTTTGCTGACCAAGGCCGACAAGCTGAAGCAAGGGCCGGCCAAGGCCTCGCTGCAGCAGGTCAAGCAGCGCCTCGCCGAATGGGAGGACCTGGTCAGCGTGCAGCTGTTCTCCTCGCTGAAGCGCCAGGGGCTGGATCAGGCTTATTCCGTGATGGATCGGTGGTTGGCCCGTTGAAGTTCCCTCGGGTTAGCGACTCATTTGAGTTTCCCGCTTACCACTGACCGAGCACTGGCCTCCCTTTTGTTCGTTGATGCGAGGGGCAGGCCCCTCGCGCTCCCCTTTTTGACGCCCAGGGCGGCGAAACCCTTCGCGCGCCATCGCTGAGCTCGGGTCGGCGCGAAAGGGCATCCTGCCCAACGCACCTCTTGCATCATCCATGATGCAAGACCCGGCTCATCGATTCCGCGCGTAGCGCCGCCCTGAACAGGCGTCGAATGGTGGCCAACTCCAGCAATGTCGTGAGTCAGGTGCCGTTGGTCCCGTCGTCGGGGAGGCTCTGGGAAGTTGCTATCAGCGCGTTTGTTCGTCCAGCCGGGCAACGACCTCCGGCAACTCCCTCACATGCGTCACGCGATGCACTCGCGGCGGCAGTTCCCGTTCGCCCTCGTCCTTGGCGTCGATCCACACCGCATGCATGCCGAGACGCTGAGCCGCCATCACGTCCTCCTCCCAGTTGTCGCCCACGTGCAGGGCGCGATAGGGCTGCGTGCCGAGTTGGGCCACGGCCGACAGGAACGGACGCGGGTCCGGCTTCGAGGCGTGCATTTCGCCGGCGAGAATGATCACGTCGAAATGGTGATCCAGCGACAGCCGGCGCACGTCGACGTTGCCGTTGGTGATGATGCCGAGCCGGTAGCGCCGTGCCCAGGCGTCGAACATCGGGACCACTTCGGGGTAGAGCGCGACCTCATGGCGCAGCGCCATGAACTGCTCGAAGCCGGCGGCCGCCCACTGCGCCGCTTCGTCGGAAGGGAGGCCATGTTCGGTCAGCAGTTCGCGCATGGCGCGCTCGCGAATCCAGCTGTGATCGCCGCGGCTGAGCGGAAAGCGCGCCATCAGCGATGCGCGGATGGACTGATAGGCTTCCAGCGGAAAGGCCTCGGCCAGCGGCGTTGCGTCGGCCCCACGATGGGCGTCGATCTGCTCGGCGAGCCACTGATAGTGCGTGGGCTCGGCGTGTGCCATGACCGGGCCGTTGTGCCACAGCGTGTCGTCGAGATCGAAGGTGATGGCGTCCAGCGGCATGATGGATGATCCTAGGGGTTGTCTGAACTCTCGCTGGCGGGCGAAGCCGGCTTGCGTCGCGCGCGGGGATGAGCCTGATCGTAGACCTCGGCGAGCTGCTGCCAATCCAGGCGGGTGTAGATCTGCGTGGTTGAGAGATTGGCATGGCCCAGCAGTTCCTGTACCGCGCGCAGATCCTGACTGGACTCCAGCAGATGGCTGGCGAACGAGTGGCGCAGGCGGTGAGGATGAAGATGCTCCGGCAGACCCCGCTTGCGCGCGGTCTCGGCCAGCCGGCTCTGGATCGACCGATGGCCCAGGCGCCCGCCGTGCTGGGCGACGAACAGCGCCGTCTCGCTCTCTCCCGCCAGGGTGCTGCGAAATCCGAGCCAAGCCTGGATGGCCTGGCCGGCGCGTTGGCCCAAAGGTACCTGGCGCGGTTTGCCGCCCTTGCCCACGACCCGCACATGGCGCTCGTCGAGGCTGGCGAGGTCGAGCGCCGCCAGCTCGGCCAGGCGCAGGCCGCAGGAGTAGAACAGCTCCAGCATGGCCTGGTCGCGAAAGTCCAGGGGATCGCCGTCGTGGGGCGTGTCCAGAAAATGACCGAGCAGGTCGACATCCACCGGGCTGGGGAGGTGGCGCGGCTGACGGGGCGCCTGTGTCAACTGTACCGGGTTGTGATCCAGCTCGCCTCGATGGACCAGCTCATCGGCGAAACGGGACAGCGCGGCGCGACGTCTTGCCAGCGTTCTCGGGGCCATGCCGCGGGCTCGCTCGTGAGCCAGATAGCGCCGCAGCAGGGTGACGTCCAGCTGGCGCCAGGCGCGCACGTCCTGGGTTTCGAGATAGGCGATCACGCCATGGATATCGCGGCGATAGGCGTCCACCGTTGCCGGGCTGGCGCGCTGCGCCAGTCGCTTCAGAAAGGCATCAAGCGCGGCCTGCATGGGTGACCTCGGTACGCCGCAACAGCCGGCTGACCACCTCGCCCAGATACTCGGTGAAGAGCGTATCCAGGGTCGCCCTGAAATGTTCGCCATCGTGGCTGGCCAGGAGCAGAAAGCCCAGCGACTCGCCCTGGGTCAACCGGGTGATCGCGCAGGAGCCGGATTCCCGCGGAGGGGTGCAATGCGGTAACAGGGCCTCCCAATCCTCGCGGTTCAGTGTGGTGCAGCGACTGGTCTGTTCATTGAGCAGCAGTTCCAGCCGTCGGCGTGCATCGTCGGTCAAGGCGAAGCGCGGTGGCTGCCAGGCGTTGGTGTCATGGGGGGTGGCATGGCAGGCGGGCGGGGCGTCCAGCCACAGACCGATGCCCTGGGTGCGAAAGCGTTCGGCCAGCTGCGTCGACAGGGCTTCGGCCAGGGCATCGGCGCTCTCGGCCTCAATCAGGCCGAGAACCAGCTCGCGGGTTCGGCGATACTGGGCTTCGTTGTAGCGCGCCGACTCGAGCAGATTCTCGAGCCGCCATTCGGCATCCTCGGCCCGATGGCGCAGGTCGTGGACCAGCCGCTCGAGCAACGAGACAGCGCCGGGGATGTGTGGGTGCGGCACCTTGAGTTGTTGTAACAGCCCCTCCCGACCAACGAAGAAGTCGGTGTGCTGTGCCAGCCACTCGGCGACCCGATCGGGGTCCAGAGTCTGGCGGGGCTCGGGGGCCTGGGCGCGTGACATGCGTTGTTCTCCTGTGAATCCCTGACGAGGCGGCAGTCTGTCCCGCCGACTCTTTTTGTTAGGCTTTCCTAATTCAAGGCAATGCGTCCCTCGAAGACACGTTCGGCGGGCCCGGTCATGAACATCGCCGCCTCCGTCCCTGCCCATTCCAGAGTCAGCCTGCCGCCCCGCAGTTCCACCTCGACGGGGCTTTGCAGCAACCCCCGGCGAATGCCGCAGGCCACCGCCGCGCAGGCGCCGGTGCCGCAGGCCAGCGTTTCCCCGACGCCACGCTCGTAGACCCGCAGGCGGATCGCGTGGGGAGAGTCGATCTGCATGAAGCCGACATTGGCCTGGCGGGGGAAGCTGGGGTGTCGCTGCAGACTGGGTCCCAGGTCGTCGACCGGGGCGCTATCGACATCGTCGACCTGCAGCACGGCATGGGGATTGCCCATCGAGACGACGCTGAGCGCGACGCGCTGGTTGCCGATCTCGAGGTGATGCAGGAGCTCGTCGCTATCGGCCACGAACGGCACGTCCGCCGGCGCAAAGCGGGGCGTGCCCATGTCGACGCGGACTCGGCCGTCGTCGTCGACCCTCAGCGTCAACGGCCCACCCAGGGTCTCGACCTTGAATTCACGCTTGTGGGTCAAGCGTTGGTCGATGACGAAGCGGGCGAAACAGCGTGCACCGTTGCCGCAGTTTTCCACCTCGCCGCCGTCGGCGTTGAAGATCCGGTAGCGGAAATCCATGTCCGGCTTGCGCGGCGGTTCCACCAGCAACAGCTGGTCGAAACCGATGCCGAAGTGGCGATCGGCCAGCTGGCGGATCTGCTCGTCGCGCAGGTAGGCGCGCTGACTGATCAGATCGACCACCATGAAGTCGTTGCCCAGGCCGTGCATCTTGGTGAAATTCAACAGCATCAGCCTTCCTCCGGCAGCCGGGACTCGAGTGCCCACAGCGATTCGAGGCTCTCGCGGCGACGTACCAGATGGCTCCTGCCGCCGTCCACGAGGACTTCGGCAGGGCGGCCACGGCTGTTGTAGTTGGACGCCATGGCGAAACCATAGGCGCCGGCCGAACGTACCGCCAGCAGGTCGCCTTCGGCGATCGCCAGTTGGCGCTCCTGGCCGAGGAAATCACCGCTTTCGCAGATCGGACCGACCACATCGTAGACGGCGCTGTCGCGGAACGGACGGGTGTCGACGCGCTCGATGCGTTGCCACGCCTGATACAGCGACGGCCGGATCAGATCGTTCATGCCGGCATCGACGATAGCGAAATTCTTGGTCTCGCCGGGCTTGAGGTACTCGACCCGGGTCAACATCACGCCGGCATTGGCGGCGATGGAGCGGCCGGGCTCGAGCAGCAGTGTCAACTCACGACCTTGCAGGCGTTCGCGCACGGCATGAACGAAGTCGCCAGCCGCCGGCGGGCGCTCATCCTGATAGGTGACGCCCAGACCGCCACCGATATCCAGATGCTCGATCACGATACCGTGATCGGCGAGTCGATCGACCAACGCAAGCAGTCGATCCAGCGCATCGAGATACGGCGAGAGTTCGGTCAGCTGCGAGCCGATGTGGCAGTCGAGTCCCACGACCTTGAGATTCGGCCGTTGGGCTGCCCAGGTGTAGAGATCGAACACGTCTTCCGCGGCCACGCCGAACTTGTTGGCCTTGAGTCCGGTGGAGATGTACGGATGGGTTCTGGCATCGACGTCCGGATTGACCCGAATCGAGATGTTCGCGACCTGGCCGCGCTCGGCGGCCACCCGGTCGAGACGCTCGAGTTCCGGGCGCGATTCGATGTTGAAGCACTTGATGCCGACCTCCAGCGCGCGGGCCATTTCGTCGGCCTGCTTGGCAACGCCGGAAAACACGACCTTGGCCGGATCGCCGCCGGCAGCGATGACTCGCTCGAGTTCGCCCACCGAGACGATGTCGAAACCGGCACCGAGGCGGGCAAGCACGTCGAGCACGGCCAGGTTGGAGTTGGCCTTGAGCGCGTAGCAGACGAGATGCGGCATATCGCCGAGGGCATCGCTGTAAGCGCGGAAATGTCGAGTCAGCGCGGCACGCGAATAGACGTAGCAGGGCGTGCCGTACTGCTCGGCCAGCCGATCCAGGGCGATATCCTCGGCGTGCAGCACGCCGTCGCGAACGGGAAAAGCGTCGAACGTCACGGTAGCTCCTCGGCGGTCGGCGATGTGGCTGCCGGCGCCGGGCTGGCCTGGGGCGCTGCCGGTTGCCGCTGCTGCGCATCGGGGCCGCTCTGGCCGGGCGTCTGTTTCGACGAGGCTGACTGCGACGTCTCGTAATCGCCCTGCGGGTCGTAGGTCTTCGAGGACTCGCTGTCGCCGGGCATGTAGAGCGGGCCCTTCTGGCCGCAGCCGGAGAGGGCCAGCAGCATCGTGCTCAATGCCGCGATGATGAGTGCATTACGCGACATGATGGCGCTCCTGGAGGGTGGCCAGGGCATCGCGCGCGCGCTGGGCGGCAGCGCGAACCTGATCGGGCGCGGTCCCGCCGATGTGGTTGCGGGCGGCGACCGAGCCTTCCAGCGTCAGCACCTCGAAGACGTCCTCGCCGATCACGTCGGAGAAGCGCTTGAGTTCCTCGAGCGACATCTCCGAGAGGTCCTTGCGCTGTTCGATTCCGTAGGCGACCGCCTTGCCGACGATCTCGTGGGCATCGCGGAACGCGACACCGGCCCTGACCAGATAGTCGGCCAGGTCGGTGGCGGTGGAAAAACCGCGGCGCGCGGCCTCGAGCATGCTCTCCGGCTTGGCTACCAGCGCCGGCGCCATGTCGGCGAAGGCGCGCAGGCAGCCCTTGACCGTATCGAGAGTGTCGAACAGCGGCTCCTTGTCTTCCTGGTTGTCCTTGTTGTAGGCCAGCGGCTGGGACTTCATCAGCGTCAGCAGGCTCATCAGGTGACCATAGACACGCCCGGTCTTGCCGCGTACCAGCTCCGGCACGTCCGGGTTCTTCTTCTGCGGCATGATCGAGGAGCCGGTACAGAAGCGGTCGGGCAGGTCGACGAAATCGAACTGGGCGCTGGCCCACAGCACCATCTCTTCGCTCATGCGCGAGAGGTGCATCAGCAGGATGCTGGCGAAAGCGGTGAATTCGATGGCGAAATCGCGATCGCTGACCGCATCCAGCGAGTTTTCCGAGGGACGATCGAAGCCCAGCAGCTCGGCGGTGACGTGACGATCGATGGGATAGGTGGTGCCGGCCAGCGCCGCAGCGCCAAGTGGCAGCACGTTGACCCGCTTGCGACAGTCGAGCAGACGCTCGTGATCGCGCGTCAGCATCTCCTGCCACGCCAGCAGATGATGGCCGAAAGTCACCGGCTGCGCGGTCTGCAGGTGCGTGAACCCGGGCATGATGGTATCCGCTTCGCGGTCGGCCAGTTCGATCAGGCCGCTGCGCAGACGCGAAAGTTCGGCGGCCACGGCATCGATCTCGTCGCGCAGATAGAGCCGGATATCGGTGGCGATCTGGTCGTTGCGCGAGCGTCCGGTATGCAGCTTCTTGCCGGTGATGCCGATCTTGTCGGTCAGCCGCGCTTCGATGTTCATGTGGATATCTTCGAGCGCGATCGACCACTCGACCTCGCCGCGTTCGATCTCGGCCTCGATGGCGTTGAGACCATCGATGATGCGGTCCCGCTCGTCGTCGGTCAGCACGCCGACCTGAGCCAGCATGGTGGCATGGGCGATCGAGCCGCGGATATCGTGATGATAGAGACGCTTGTCGAACGGGATCGAAGCGGTGAAGGCGGCGACGAATGCGTCGGTGGGTTCGCTGAAACGTCCGCCCCAGGATTGGTTGGTTGCCTGCGTCATCGAAAATCGAGCTCTGCGTGGTCTGCGGATTGAAGGGTCTGCGAGACGGGTCCATTCGCCCGCCCATGAAGCGCTGATCCGAGTGTATCAGAGACGGCGTTGGCAGAGGACGGTGTTGACACCGCACGGTTCAGTCCAGAACGGCCGGCAAGGTAGGCGAGCCCTGGATGGAAAACGATACCGGCCCCGGAACCTGGGAACCGACAGGGTCGCCCGCGCCTATCGGTCGTGGTCAGTTTTTACTCACTCCGTGACTGCTTTATCATGTAAGCCAAGTTTCGCGAATGCGAACACCCACTTGGTGACAGGCCGAGGTACCACTGGCGGTGCCGAGGGTGATAGCCATCCAACTCGGAGAACGGCGTGCTCGACGCTAATAGATTGAGAATCGCAACCCGCAAGAGCGCATTGGCGCTGTGGCAGGCCGAACACGTCAAGACGCTGCTGGAACAGTTCCATCCGCATCTGAGCGTCGAACTGGTGCCGCTCTCCACCCGCGGCGATCAGATACTCGATACGCCGTTGGCGAAGATCGGTGGCAAGGCGCTGTTCGTCAAGGAGCTCGAGGAAGCGATGCTCGATGGGCGGGCGGATCTGGCCGTGCACTCGATGAAGGACGTGCCGATGCAGTTCCCCGAAGGCCTGGGGCTTTCGGTGATCCTGGAAAGTGGCGCGCCCACGGACGCGTTCGTCTCCAACGATCATGCCAGCCTCGATGCGCTGCCCGAGGGCGCCCGTGTCGGCACCTCCAGTCTGCGCCGCGGGCTTCAGGTCAGTGCCCGGCGCCCGGATCTCGAGGTGCTGCCGCTGCGCGGCAACGTTCAGACTCGGCTGGGCAAGCTCGACGCGGGAGACTTCGAAGCGATCATCCTGGCCACCACCGGATTGCAGCGGCTTCAACTGGCAGACCGAATCACCGCCGAACTGACGCCGGAAGAGAGCCTGCCGGCGTGCGGTCAGGGCGCGCTGGGGATCGAATGCCGGCACGACGATGCCGATTTGATCACCCTGCTGGCGCCGCTGGATCATATTCCGACGGCGACACGGGTGCGCGCCGAGCGAGCGCTGAATACCCGCCTGGACGGCGGCTGCCAGGTGCCCATCGGCGGCTATGCCGTGCTCGAGAACGATGGCGACACGCTGTGGTTGCGCGGTCTCGTCGGGCACCCCGACGGTTCCGTGGTGCTGCGTGCCGAGAGCCGGGGATCGGCTTCGGAGCCGGAATCGCTGGGCATCCGCGTGGCGGAAGATCTGCTGGCGCAGGGAGCCGGCGAGATTCTGGCCGAAGTCTACGGCGGCGCCGACAGCGAGTGATGCCTGCTCGCGTACTGCTGACGCGTCCGGGACCGCGCGGCGAGGTGCTGGCTCGGGCGCTCGAGGCTTGCGGTATCACCACGACCGCACTCGACGTGCTGCGCTTCGAGTCGGTGGCGCTATCGGCTTCGGCTCGCGCCGCGCTGCTCGACCTCGATCTGTTTCACGGCATCATCGTGGTCAGCCCCCAGGCGGCGACGTGTCTTGCCGAGGCCATTGCGTCATACTGGCCTCAGTTGCCCCAAGGCCTGCGTTTCTACGCCGTCGGCGAGGCGACCGCGCGGACGTTGCATGCGGAACTGGGTGTGCCGGCGGTCATTCCCGCGCGGGGGGAAGGCGAGGACAGCGAGGCGCTGCTGGAAGTGGCCTCGCTCAAGGCGGTGGCCGGCAAGCGGCTGTTGCTGGCTCGCGGCGAATCGGGCCGGGAACTATTGCGGGAACGACTGCGTGAGCGCGGCGCCGATGTCGAAACCGTGGCGCTCTATCGGCGTCGCTATCATCCACCGTCTCCACCCATGGACAAGTGGCTGGAGAGTGGGGATTTTGCCGCGCTGGTGGTGACCAGCGGGGAAATATTGCAACATTTGGTCACATGGTGTGGCCCAGTTGCGTTGAACCAACCGCTAATCGTCTCGAGTCAGCGGTTGGCTACACTGGCGGGAACGCTGGGGTTCGGCTCGCCTCATGTGGCGTCGGGTGCTTCACCGGCGGCACTGAGCGCTGAGATCCGCGCGGTGCTCGATCCGCGGGGCGCCACCTCCGATCAGGGTGATCACGAAAAAGGCAAGCGTAGATGAGCAAGCAGAGCAAAGATCAGCAACCGTCGTCGGCATCGGCTGCCGATACCGAGCAGGCCGCGGACGGTACGGCCAGCCCGAGCGGGAAAGACCCGAAAGCCGCTCCGGTCGTGACGCCAAGCACGGACAGCAGCAAAAGCCATTCGTCATCACCTGCCGACTCGTCCTCGCGGCCCGGTTCGACCACGCCAGAGCCGGCCAAGACCGAGCCGGCCAAGACCGACCCAGTCAAACCCGATGTCGTTCAGCCAGCCGCCACGGAGCGTGCGACCGGCAAGTCGTCAGCGAGTGCAGCCGCAACGAACTCGTCGACCAAGGCCCAGCCAGCTGCTGGCGCCAAGGCCAGCAAGTCAGGCAAGACGAGCGCTTCCGCAACGACCCCCACCTCGGCGGCCGCATCCGGCGCTTCCCATCAGCCCAGCGCCTCGACCGGCAACCAAAGTGGTCAAGGCGGCAAGCCTGGCAGCGCTTCGTCCGCGGGTGGCGCTGCCACGCCGCCGGGCGGCACGCCGCCAACGAACGGCGAAAAGCGCGGCCGCGCGGGCAAACTGGGTCTGCTCGCCCTGATTCTGGTCATTCTGCTAGCCATCGCAGTGGCTGTCGTCGGCTTCCAGGGATGGCAGAAGCTTCAGCAGCAGCAGGCGCAATTGAGCCAGATCGGCACCAACAGCACCACGCTCGACCAGCTCGAATCGAAAGTCGGTGAGCTCGATCAGAGTCGTCAGCAGAATCTGAAGATGATGCGGGGCGAGTTCGATCAGTACCGCCAGAATCTCGACAACACGCTGGACAAGGTGCTCAAGGAACTGGCCCAGCAGCAGCAGGCCGATCCGCGGGAGTGGCTGCACGCCGAGGCCGAGTATCTGCTGCGTCTGGCCAACCAGCGGCTGCAGCTCGAACGCGACGTCAACGGCGCCAAGGCGTTGCTGAACGCGGCCGACGAGCGTCTGCGTGAGGCGGACAACCCGGCCCTGGTGCCGGTTCGCCGTGCCATCCAGTCGGAGCTCGCTTCGCTCGATTCCGTGCCGGTCATCGACCGAACCGGCCTTTATCTGGCACTGATGGCGCAGCAGGAGCAGCTGGCACGTCTGCCGCTGAAGCAGGACATCGAAGAGATCGCCGCCGGCCAGGGTGATGCCAAGCCGACCGGCGGCTGGCGCCAGCAGCTGGCAACGCTGGGTAGCGAGCTCAAGGATCTGGTGACCGTGCGGCGTCACGATCAGCCGCTCGAAGCGCTGATCACGCCCCAGCAGGAGTCCTACCTGCGTCAGAACGTGCGGTTGCTGCTCGAGCAGGCGCAGCTGGCGTTGCTGAAGTCCGAGCCCAAGCTTTATCAGGCCAGCCTCGACAAGGCGATCGAACTGGTCGAGGGCTATTACGCCACCGACAACGACGGCGTGACCAACGCGCTCGACAAGCTCAAGAGTCTTCGCGACAACGAGGTTCGACCGGAGCTACCGGATATCAGCGAGTCCTCCCAACTGCTCAAGCGCTTCATCGAACAGCGCTTCGGCAACGGGGGTGGCCAGGGTGGTTCTCAAGGCGGCGCTCAGAATAGCGGGTCACAAAACGGCGACTCGCCACAGGGAGAGAGCGAATGAGAAAGCTGATCCTGCTGATCGTCTTCGGTCTGGCGGTCGGCGCGCTGTTTGGGCAACTGATGCAGTCGCTGCCGGGCTACTGGTTCATTCGCGTCGGCGACACGTCCGTTCAGACCTCGTTCTGGTTCGGCTGCGTCCTGTTGCTGGCCGCCTTTCTGGTGTTGCACTTCCTGCTGCGCGCGCTGGTCCGACTGCGTCGTCCGGTGAGCCGGATCAAGGTGTGGAATAGCCGCACCCGTCATCGGACGGCAATGAAGCGCACTGTTCGCGGCCTGGTGGCGCTGGCCGAAGGCCGCTGGAAACGTGCCGAGAAGTCTCTCACCAAGGCCGCCGACGATTCCGGCACGCCGCTGGTCAACTATCTTTCGGCAGCCCTGGCGGCACACTATCAGGGCCGCTACGAGCAGGCCGACGTGCTGCTCAAGCGGGCCCATCACAGCACCGAAGGGGCGGACACCGCGGTAGGACTGGTGCAGGCGCAGCTGATGCTGGATCGCCAGCAGTTCGAGGAGGCCCTGGCGACATTGACGCGACTGGAGCAGCAACTGCCGGAGCATCCGCAGGTACTCAAGCTGCTCAAGCAGGCCTATCTCAGCGTCAACGACTGGGATGGCATGCGTCGTCTGTTGCCACGTCTCGACAAGCACCGCCTGATCACCGAAGACGAACGTCGCGAACTCGACCAGCGTGTCTATCGCGAGCTTCTGGTGCAGGCCGCGCAGCAGCCCGACAATCTGCCGCGCGTTCGTTCGCTATGGGCGGACATGCCGGACAATCTGCGCGGCGAGGTCGAACTGGTCGGACTCTATGCCGAAGCGCTGATCCAGGGTGGCGAAGAGGGCGATGCCGAGCGCCTGCTGCGCAACGCGCTCAAGGAGCACTGGGATACGCGGCTGGTGCTGCGCTACGGGCTGCTCAACGTCGATGCGGCTCGCCAACTGGTCTATGCCGAAAAGTGGCTGCAGGAGCGGCCCAACGACCCGGACCTGCTGCTCACGCTGGGCCGCCTGTCACTGCGCAACGCCTATTGGGGTAAGGCGCAGGAGTACTTCGAGGCAAGCCAGCGCCAGCGCCCGAGCGGTGTCGTCTGCGCCGAGCTCGCGCGGCTCTATGCCAACCTCGGCGATCACAGCAAGAGCCAGCTCTACTATCGCCAGAGCGTGACGCTGCTCGACAAGTCGCTGCCGGCGCTGCCGCAGCCCAGCGACATGACGCGCTGAACCGATTGACGATCGATTGCTCTCCTGGGCGCCTGCGGGCGCCTTTTTTGGTGCGGTAGATTGCCGCCGTTCAGTTCACGGAGAACCTGCATGCATTACGGTATCGATGTCGGCGGCACCAAGACCGAGATCGCGATCTACGACCGCCAATGGGTGTGCCTCGACCGCTGGCGCGAGCCGACGCCCTCGGACGATGGCGCAGCACTGCTGGCCATGTTGTCCGAGATGGTTCGGGAAGCGGATCGTCGCCAGGGTGGTCGAGGCTCGCTGGGGCTGGGTTTTCCGGGGGTGGTCGATGACCGAGGCTATCTGATCGCGGCGAATCTACCGGGACTGCGCTCCTTCGTGCTGGAGGCGGCGCTGGCGACCTCTCTTGATCGTCCCTTCGTGATCGAGAATGACAGCCGCTGCTTCGTGGTATCGGAAACCGGGCCCGGCGGGGCGGCAGAGGGCGTGGTGCATGCCTTCGGCGCGATTCTGGGAACCGGGGCCGGCGGTGGTGCAATGGTCGCCGGCCGCCTGCTCGCGGGAAGCGGCCGGTTTGCCGGAGAGTGGGGGCATCTGCCACTGCCGGCGGCGGCGGCCAGGCGCTACGATCTGCCCCTGTTGCGCTGTGGCTGTGGTCTCGAAGCGTGCCTTGAAACCTATATTGCCGGGCCGGGGCTGGTGAGGCTGCATCGTCATTTCGGTGGCGAGTCGGCGACCGCCGAAGCGTGGCATCAGGCGTGGCTGGCGGGTGAACGCGCGGCGCAACAGGCCCACCGGTGTCATCTCGAACTGCTGGGCGGCGCCCTGGCCAATGTGGTCAAGCTGCTGTCACCCAGTGTCATCATTGTCGGTGGAGGCCTGTCGACGCTGGACGAGCTGATGGAAGCCTTGCCGGCATCGATCGCGGGACAGCTGTTTCCAGGTGTCGAGGTGCCCGCAGTCGTGCGCTCCCGCCTGGGCGATGCCAGCGGCGTGCGCGGCGCGGCCATGCTGGGTGCCGAGGCGTCGAGGCGTGTCCACGTTTGAGGCGAGCACAAAAAGGCCGCCCGCAGGCGGCCTGTAAAGCGTTTCACGACATCAGCAGGCTTCTGGCTTAACGCTCATCACCGTTGTCCTCGTCGACGTCATCGTGGCTGGGCTTGCGATGCGTCTCGTCCGGGATGGGCGTATCGGGCGTGCTGGTCGCGTCGTTTTGCGGCTCGTCGGCGACTGCCCCCGGGATGTCACGCTTTTCATCACGCAGCACGCGCAAGTGGGCGGGTGGCGCCATGCCATCACGGTCTTCGCCGAAGTAGAGTGTGGTGTGCGGGAACGGAATCTCGATACCGGCTCTGTCGAAGTAGAGCTTGACCAGGCGGTTGTAGGCACGGCCGACGCCCCACTGATCGCCCGGCGTGGTCTTGATCACCACGCGAATGTTGACCGAACTGTCGGCGAGCGCAATGACACCGGCCACGGTCATCGGTGCCAGTAGCTTGTGACCATGCTCCTCGCTTGCCTGGAGTTCCGCGTAGGCCGCTTCCAGCTGCTCGATGGCGTAATCGATATTCTCGCGGTAAGCGATTCCGTACTCGCCGACGTGATTGCCGAATTCGCGCATGTAGTTGGATACCGTATCGACCGACGAGAATGGCACGATGTGATAGGTGCCCGACAGGTCGCGGATGGCGACAGAGCGAATGCTGACTCGCTCGGCGGTGCCGGTAACGCCGCCCACGGTGACAACGTCGCCCGTGTTCATGGCGTTCTCGAGCTGAATGAATACGCCGGTAATGACGTCTTGCACCAGCTTCTGCGAGCCGAAACCGATTGCCAGACCCAATACCCCGGCACCCGCGATCAGCGGTCCGATATTGATGCCGATTTCCGACAGCACGATCATCAGCGTCATGACGATCAGCGTGATCGCCAGCGCGTTGCGGAACAGGCTCATCAACGTCTTGGCGCGAGCCGTCGGCGCGCCGCCGCCGGTATCCGGATTCAGGAAATTCTCGATCAGACTGGCCAGACCGATCCAGACGGCAGCTGCGACGACCAGAATCAGCATCACCTGAATGATGGTGGCAATGGTGTGGGCGCCCGCTTCCGTGGCATACCAGGCGGCGAGATCGAAGACGTGCCAGGCATCCAGTAAGTAAAGCGCCACGGCGATCAGGATGATCGCGCGGATGACCTTGAGGAAGGTCGGAATATAGGAGTTCAGGCGAGTTTCCAGCAATGGCAGTTTGGCCCGAAGGTTGTCACCGAGATCGATGCGCTGACCGATGAGCTGGGTCAACAGGCCGGAGATCAACATGCCGATACCGATGTAGATGATCGTCTTCAATGTCGCGATCAGCACGAACGGAAGCGCGGTTTCCGGGTGCAGCAGCGTGACGCCGAATACCATCACGGTATAGAGCAGTGCGATGATGAACCAGATTCGGGCAAACAGGCGGAGCGCGACCCGCGACAGCGACATCGAGGCCTCGTCGGCGCGCTGCATGATCAGGTCACGGACAGGGATGCGCTTCTTGAGGATCACCGAGACGGAGACCAGTAGAGCGATCACCATGATCAGCACGCCGACGGCCTTGCCGAAGGCCATCGACAGGGTGGTGTTCACGATCGGGACCACGACCAGCATGCCATAGCCGATGAAGCCCGCCAGAGTCGCCAGGAAGCGGTTGCAGTAGCGTGCCTGATCGGCGCCGATGGGCAGCAGTCGCAAACCCTCGTGGCTGGAGGCAAACAGCACGCGCAAGGCGCACTTGAACAGTTCGATCATCAGGAACGCGTTGAGGAACAACGAGAAACGGGTATCGAGACTGCCGCTTTCCCCTACCAGGAACGTGGCCACCAGATTGCCGGCGACATAGGCGAGCACGACCGCCACGACATCGACGATCGCGGCGAGCACCACCGCCACGATGACCCGCAGCAGATGGCCTCGATTATCACCCTTCATCGACCACTGGCTGAACCGGTTGAACAGCGGTGTAGCGATGCGCCGTAAAATGAAGAAAGCCACGACCGTGGCAATCACCACCATTGCCAGATTGATCGCCGCGCTCAGGAAAGCGCCCATGTCGAACGCGGGTGCGGCGCTGCTGGCGGCGGCATCGCCGCTGCCGAAGAAGCCTCCGATCATCGCCACCAGGCCGTTGAGCTGGCCACCGATATCGCCTGCGATCCCGCTGGTGAGTTGCGCCATTCGTCGCGGAAAGGACGCCGTGGAATCGACGTTATCGTTGCTCGCGGCGACGGCCGGTTCCGACTCTGCGGAGTTCTGGGAAGTCTCTGCGGGGCTGGTGTCAGTGGCGTTCCCATCGGCTGCCTGGGTGGCGTCGCCCTGGGCATCGCCGGAGGATTCCTGCTGGGATGCCAGCTGTCTCAGCTGATCGATAAGAACCTGTCGCGACTGGGCGTTTTCCAGCAGATCCGCCATGGTGGAATAGGCGGGGCCATCCTGGGCGGTTTGCCCTTCGGATCCACTTTCCTGGGCCAGCGCGGGGGCAGCGAATATCAAAAGTAACAGCAATAGCCAGCGACTGAGCCAGCGATCGGGGCGAAGGACTGTCAAGCTCCAATCTCCTTGTCTTGTGAGCGGATCGGTCCGGCGGCACTCTGCCAGCCTAAACATCGTTAGGATAACACTTTATCGCTAATGGCAAATTCGTGCGGCCATCGAGACAACGGCGATCAGATGAGGCTAGCCGATCTGGTCGAGTTTTCCAGAATCGGAGCGGCGGTTGTGAGCATTCGGTACTGACTGGCGGCGCCTCTTCTACCGGCCTTTACGAAAGAGCACCGTCGGTTCGCTAAGGAGAAACGATGAAATCGCTGGCGCCGAGACGCTGACAAAGTTCATGCCCGGCGGGCGATGTCGAGTCAGGTCTGCGCCGGGATATAGTGATCATCGATCGAGAGTCCATCCCGCCATCCGCGCGCTCTCGCTGTCTTCCGCTGCCAGTCATCAGAGGTCGCCATGAGTTCATCTTCCTTTGCCGAGCGCATCGAGCAGGCACCCGAACGGGTTGTCGAAGCCGAAGATCGATTGGCGCATCACGATTTTGCCGGCGCCATCGCCTTGCTCGAGCCGGCCTACCAGGCGGGTGATGACAGTCCGGATGTCGTCAGGGGCCTGATGTTGGCCTACCAGGGTGCTGGGGATACCGCCGGATACGAAGCGATGATGGGCGTTACGCTGCAGAAGTCGCCCGAACCACCCCTCAAGCTGGGAATTGCCCACGCCGAGGCGGCGATGACCCGGGCGGACTGGTCGGTAGCGGCAGACAGGTGGCAGTTCGTCATCGATCGTTGTGCCGGCTTCCCTCATCAGGTCCACGTGCGGCAGGCACGAGCCTTTCTCGCCGCTCGGCAATTCAGCCAGGCGCTGCGTGCGGTGAATCTGGCCCTGGAAAAGCAGCCCGGCAACACGACGCTCAGCGATCTCAAGGATGTCATTGCCAGTCAGAAGGCGAAGAAGTTCCAGCTGGCGGCGCACAAGCTGGCAGCCCCGGTTGCGATACGGTGGGAGGCCGGTGAAGGTCAGAAGCAGATCACGACGCTCGAGTCGTTCCGTCACTATCGAATCCGGGGCTGGATCGATGCCCGGCGGGACCAGCGGCCGGAGCTGACCGTTTCGACTAACGGCGACATCACCTGCCTCGGACTCACGGCGATTGAACCGAGTGCGCCTTACCAGGAGGCGGGATGGATGTTCGAGTACACGTTCGATCTCTCGCACGAGCTTACCCTGGGCGTTCGGCTCGAGGGCGGCAAAGCCTATGACTGTCTGCGTTTTTCGCTGGCGCCGGTCATGGAGGTTCTCGAGGGACGCGAAGGGTGGCTGTTTCTGGCCAACGATACCAACGCGAGTATCGATCAGTTTACCGGTAAAAGGCGCCTGGAAAGCAGTCAGGAACAGGCCTGGCAGCAGTTTGCCGCCCAGCTCGCGCCACTACAGCAACAGCGCTCGCTGTTGTTCCTGATCGCCAACTCCAAGGAGAAGGTCAGGCCGGAATGCTATCCGTTCGAGAAGGCCGATATCACCACGACCGAACAGGTGTCGGCGATCCTCAAGCAGGGCGAGATCGATTACTGCAATCCGGTCGCGGCGATGCAGGCGGTATCGGATAGCTACTATCCCACCGACACCCACTGGAGTGGCCGCGGCGCTTATCTCGCGTTTACCGCCTGCATGCGATATTTCGGGTTCGACGACGAGTTCGACTCGCTATACGCCTTCGAGCAGCGGGAGGTGGTCGGCGATCTGGGATCGAAGATGGATCCTCCTGCCAAGTCGCTTTCCACCGTCGCCGTTTTCCGGGAGAAGAGCGGCGTGTCCTGCCGCTTTTCCAACTACCTGCCGGGCACCGGCAACATCACGATTTTCGAGAATTCCAAACCGATCCATGCCAGAACGCTGGTCATCTTCGGCGGTTCCTCGGCGGGTGCGGGCGGTTTCGCGATGCTGTTTGCCAACATTTTCCAGCGGGTCGTCGTGGTCAATCTGCCAGGCAGCCATGTTCAGGAAATCATCGATCATGAAGCCGCGGATTACGTGATTCTGCAGACCAATGAACGTTATCTCGCCACGCCCGGCAGGATCGTCAGGAGATTGGTCGAGGCGAATCTCGATCAGGCCGTCAAGGCGCTGCCGGCGGCCGAAAGGATCAAGCTGCTGGAGAGAATGAATCGTCACGCACCCTGTCAGCCTTATCATGGCCACATGACTGCGCTGCTGGCTGAGTGATCGGGTGGAAGGTGTCGGCTGTTCGTCCATGTTGCGGAGACAAGGCGGGAGCCTGACAGCCAGCGGATTGGCGTCGCGAATATACGATAACCGTTCTTATACGATAATTGTACGATGCAAGAAATTCTGTCAAGGTATCGCCTGACGACACCGACCTGTCGGTGAATCATGACGACGCCAAGGAGGGATTCTCATGCATCATCGTCTCGATTGCCCGCGCTGTGGCAGCCAGCAAGCCACTTCTTCCAACAGCGAGCTGGCCTGGGACGAGGTCTGTTGCGCGGCCTGCGGCGAGTTTCTTGAGACTCGCCAGTCGCTCGAGGAGCGCAATGCGCCGCTTTTGATCGAAACCTGCCTGAAGTCTCAAGCACTGGCTCGGGATATGGGTCTTCGAGTCTGACCGGTCACACCATGTCGCTGACCTGACAAGATCGCCGCCCATGGGTGGCCAGTACCAAGGAAGGAAGATGCTTAAAGTCACGCTGGATCTACGCTGTAACGTCTGCGGCGGCGAGCAGTTTCTACTGCCGACGTTGAGCGAAACGTCCGAAGACGTCCGTTGCGCCAGCTGTTCCGCTTTCAAATGCAAGAGCAATGACCTGGAGCGGGCAATGTCTACCGCCCAGCGTCAAAAGGCAGCCTTGGCGATAGTCGCCTGAGGGTTTCTTTCATTCCACGCTGTGGAAATTGATCACAAAAAAAAGCACCCGTTCGGGTGCTTTTTCATGTTTGGTGGAGGCGGGGGGAATTGAACCCCCGTCCGCCGGCACTCGCCCATCAGCTCTACATGCTTAGTTCCGTCTTTTGATTTAACGCAGTGCACTCCGACGGGCAGGATGGCACCTTGCGATCTCTCTAAGGTTTAACGAATGTCAGGAGAGCGCTGACATCCGCGGTCCCATCAGCTTTAGCTCATATCCCCGCCGCGATGAATGGGCACATCGCTTTGGGGCCAGACTAACAACTAGCAGTTTTTACGCTGCCAGTGCGCCTTGAGCATAGTTTTCGTCGTTTGCGACTATTCATTTGCAACGTTGGATTTACGAGATACGTTACGCTCTCGGCATGCACCTCAGGGATTGTCACCAGCGTCGAAGCCATGTCGCCCCCGTATAACTCGTTCATTCTATCAGATGGCGACGAGTCCACGCCATATCAAGTGCTGTCCCGAGTATTCAGCGCACGATCAGGCGTGGTCACGTATGACGCGTGCCTTCTCGCGATTCCAGTCGCGCTCCTTCTCGGTGGCGCGCTTGTCGTGCAACTGCTTGCCGCGCACCAGTGCCAGCTCGCATTTGACCAGATTCTGCTTCCAGTAAAGCTTGAGTGGTACGCAGGTGTGCCCCTTCTCCTGAGTCCGGGAGAAGATCCGGGCGATCTCCTTGCGGTGCAGCAGCAGCTTGCGCGTTCGCGTCGGGTCGGCGAGAACGTGCGTGCTCGCCGTGTTGAGCGGCATGATATGGCTGCCCAGCAGCCACGCCTCGCCATTCTTGACCAGAATGTAGGTGTCGGTCAGCTGAGCTTTGCCGGCGCGCAGGCTCTTGACCTCCCAGCCGGCCAGCGACAGGCCGGCCTCGAAGGTCTCGTCGATGTGATATTCGAACCGAGCCTTCTTGTTCTGGGCGATCATGTTGCTGCTTGGCGCGTTGCTTTTCTTCTTACCCATGACACCTCTTTACGGCGATATCCGGTATGCCCTCGGGCGGTGTGATGAATGGCCTTCACGCTGGCTATGCACTTCACACGCCAGACGCGGGAGAGAAGCGTCGGCGAGGCATCGTGTGAAGTCTAGTTATGAGGGCAGCCGTGATACCATTCAAGCATCGAAAACGGTGCCCCATGATACGCATGTCGGGGCGATAAATCAGTGGAGACCCCTATGCCCAGCGTGAATCGGTCCGCATTCGTTCGGCATACACCGGAACAGATGTTTGAACTGGTCAATGATTTCGAGCGCTACCCTGAGTTTCTGCCCGGCTG
Organism: Salinicola sp. CPA57; assembly: GCF_003206035.1. Taxonomy (NCBI): domain Bacteria; kingdom Pseudomonadati; phylum Pseudomonadota; class Gammaproteobacteria; order Oceanospirillales; family Halomonadaceae; genus Salinicola; species Salinicola sp. CPA57. The sequence continues at coordinate 7,703 of NZ_PZJR01000005.1, read as the reverse complement.
TCGACGAGCCAACGTCGTCGAACGGGGAGACGACTACCTGATCGGCCGGATGACGCTCGCCAAGGGCGGCGTGGAGCAGAGCGTGACCACCCGCAACGATCTCGAGCGGCCCGAACGTATCGATCTTTCGCTCGTCGACGGGCCTTTCAAGCGCCTCAGCGGCCAATGGCACTTCCGGGCGATGGGGGAAGATGCCTGCAAGATAGAACTCGAGATGAACTTCGAGTTCAGCAATCGGCTGCTGGGGATGGCGTTTGGTCGGCTGTTCCAGCAGGTGGCAGGCCAACTGGTCGATGCGTTCACGCGCCGCGCCGATCAGGTCTACGGACGCTAGCGCAGGAATGCCAGGGAGGAGCGTGATGGCAAACATCGAAGTCGCTTTCGCAACGCCCGAGCATCAGGTGATCGTGAGTCTCTCGCTCGTGCCCGGGATCAACGCCAGGCAGGCAGTCATGCAGGCCAGCCTGTCCGAACGGCACCCGGCCTGGGCGCACGTCAACTTCGCCGAGGCGCCGGTGGGCGTCTTCGGTGTTCGCCTGGCCGCGCCGGAGGATTACCAGCCGGCCGCCGGAGACCGTCTCGAAGTCTACCGGCCCCTCGAGATCGATCCCATGCAGGCGAGACGCGAAAGGGCAGCCAGCGCCTCAGCGCGCTGACTGCCCTCTCATCCGCTCGAAAGGCGGCCGGCGGCGTTCTAGATGCCGCTGGGGCCGATCTGTGGCACCGGGGCCGCGCTGTCGCCGGCACCTTCCACGGCGGGGCCCGGGCCGTCGTCCTGGTTGAGTTCGACGTTGGAGTCCATATCGCCGGATTTGGCGATATCGGCCAGCTGATCGTTCTGGAAGGTCAGCGTCAGGCGCTTCTGCACCGTGTCACCGTAGGCTTCGTCGAGGTAGAAGACGTAGTCCCACTGATCCGATGAGAAGGGGGCTTCCATCAGTGGTGTCCCCATGATGTAGGCGACCTGTGCACGACTCATGCCGAGGTGGAGCTGAGACACCATATCCTTGGTGATGAGATTGCCTTGGGGGATGTCCCTTTTATAGACGCCAAAGTAGCTGCAGCCGGTGATGAGCGACACAGCGAGGATGAGTACAGTCGTTCTGATCAGATTTTGCATTTGGGCCCGTCTTTCACTATCGTTGCGTGGATTGATCATACCCGACACAAGACGCTACTGCGAAGAGCGACCATGGCCGACGAAAACCAAGAATTGCGTAAGGCGGGGCTGAAGGTCACTCTGCCGCGCGTCAAGATTCTGCAGATCCTCGAAGCGACTCGGATGGAAGAAGAGCTTCACATGAGTGCCGAGGACGTCTACAAGGCGCTGCTGGAATCGGGAGAAGATGTCGGATTGGCGACGGTCTATCGCGTTTTGACCCAGTTCGAAGCAGCAGGACTGGTCGTTCGACACAACTTCGACGGTGGTCATGCGGTTTTCGAGATGTCCCAGGAAGAGCACCATGACCATATGGTGGATCTGGAATCCGGTGAGATCGTCGAGTTCTTCGATGAAGAGATCGAACGCCGTCAGCGCGAGATCGTCGAGGAACACGGGTACGAACTGGTAGAGCACGCCCTGGTCCTCTATGTTCGCCCGCGGGGATCCAAGGCCACGCGTCAGGACGGTATCAAGAAGTAATCGCGCTATCGGCGCCAGGACAGAGAAAATCGGCTGCCGACATGTCGACAGCCGATGAAAGGACGCCAGACCGTAATACGCCGACCTCAGGGTCGGCGTTTTTGCGTTGGATTCTCCAGTTCGCAGGGAAAAGGTGGCGGCACGGCGGCGCCGACGAGCGCGTCAGTGAGCCGAACTCTGGCTGGCCGCCAGCATTTCGCGGGCGTGGGCCAGTGTCCGATTGGAGAGCTTGACCCCCCCCAGCATCCGCGCCAGCTCGCGCACCCGCCCGGCGTCGTCCAGCTGGGCCATCTCGGTATGCGTTTCGTCGTCGCTCGAGCGCTTCTCGATATGCAGATGCTGATGAGCCTGTGCGGCGACCTGCGGCAGATGGGTGACGGTCATGACCTGGGCGTCGTGGCCCAGCCGGCGCAGCAACTGGCCGACGATTTCCGCGGTGGCGCCGGAGATACCCACATCGACCTCATCGAAGACCAGCGTCGCCAGGGTGCTGTGACTCGCCGCGACGACCTGAATCGCCAGACTGACGCGAGAGAGTTCGCCGCCGGAAGCGACCTTGGCCAACGGCCGCGGCGGCTGACCCGGGTTGGCGCTGATCTGCAGGCTGACGCGATCCAGCCCGTGGGGTTGAGGTGTCTCCAGCGGCGTGACATCGACGGCAAAGCGCGCCTTGTCCATCCCCAGAAATGCCAGCTGCTCCTGAACCTGCTGGGCAAAAGCCGTGGCCGTGCGCTGACGAGTCTCGCTGATCTTCCTGGCGTCGTCGCGATACTGCTGACGCAGGTCGTCGAGCCGGGTTCTCAGCGTTTCGAGATCGTCGTCGCCACTATCGAGCGCCTCGAGTTCTCCACTCAGCCGGCGATGCAGATCATCCAGCTCTTCCGGCATGACGTGATGCTTGCGTGCCACGCGATGAATTTCGGCGAGCCGTTCGTCGACCCAGGCGAGTCGCTGCGGGTCGAGCTCGTTGGATTCGACGAAGTGATGAAGTTCGCGGGCGGCTTCCTCGAGCTGGATCTGGGCGTCGTTCAGCATTGTCAGCGCTTCGGACAGGCTGCCGCGGTCGCTGCCGGGAACGCGAGAGAGACGTAGCGTCGCCTGCGAGAGTAGTGTCAGCGCACCGTTTTCATCGTGATCGCAGCTATCGGCGGCGAACTGCGCCTCGAGCAGGCTCTCCTCGAGATGCGCCAGCGTCTCCTGTTCCTGCTCCAGGCTTTCCAGTTCCTCGGCCTGCAGATCGAGCTGGTCGAGCTCCTCGACCTGGTAGCGCAGCAGCTGGCGCTTGGCCTGGCGTTCCTCGTCGTTCTCGCTGCGCTCGCGATACTGCCGGCGCAGCGCGTGCCACTGACGATGCAGATCGCCGAGCTCGGCGACCGCCTGGTGATGGCCGGCCGCGTCGTCGAGCAGGCGCCGATGGGTGTCCTCGTTGAGCAGGGCCTGATGGGCGTGCTGGCTATGCACGTCTATCAGGCATTCACCCAGCTCGCGCAGGTCCGCGATGGTGCAGGGCTGGCCGTTGATCCACGCCTTGGAACGGCCGCTGGCGGTAACGACGCGGCGCAACAGGCAGTCATCCGTGGCCAGCTCGCGTGCCGCCAGCCAGGCCTTGGCCTCTTCCCGCTCGGCGATGTCGAAGCGGGCGCTCAGGTCGGCGCGATCGGCGCCGTGGCGAACACCGCCAGCATCCGCGCGCTCCCCAAGGCAGAGCCCCAGCGCCCCGAGCAGAATCGATTTGCCGGCACCGGTCTCGCCGGTGATGGCGGTCATGCCGGCCTGAAACTCCAGGTCCAGCGTGTCGACGATAGCGAAGTCACGAATGGCGAGTTGAATCAGCATGCTGCCTCCCGAGTCGATGGCGGCTTTACGGTATCTGGCGGTGGGGGATACGCCCGCCGGCAATCTGTTTGTTTATACAGTAGTCCAAAATCCCCTTCAACGACTCTTGTGACCCGCCATGCGATCGGTGCTTGAGATCTGAATCGATAGCCCCATATAGGCAGACAACTCCGACGCTTGTCGAATTGCTGTCACAACACCTTGCCAGGAGAGATTCATGGCTAGAGATCCGCAAAATCCCGTAGACGAAGAACTCGAGCGCGCAGAGCGCGACGGAGAACCGCAACATCAGTCCACCAACGACGCTTTGGACGGTGATCTGGAGCAGTTCGCGGAATCGCTCGAACACGAGGCGGATGACACCGAAGGGCTGGCCAACCCCGAAGCAGAGGTTCTGGCGGCCAGGGTCGAGGAGCTCGAGCAGGCGCTGGCGGAGGCCAAGGATCAGTCGATGCGCGCCGCTGCCGATGCGCAGAATGCCCGTCGCCGCGCCGAGCAGGACGCCGACAAGGCGAAGAAGTTTGCCCTCGAGAAGTTCGTCAAGGAGCTGCTTCCGGTGGTCGACAGCCTGGAAAAAGGGCTGGAAAGCATGCAGGACGTCGACGATACCCATCGCGAGGGTGTCTCGATGACGCTCAAGATGCAGCTCGACGTGCTGAGCAAGTTCGGTGTCGAGCAGCTCGAGCCGCAGGGCGAGCCGTTCGACCCGCAGTTCCACGAAGCCATGACGATGGTGCCCAACCCGGAGCTGGATCCCAATACCGTGATGGATGTGATGCAGAAGGGCTACACCCTGAACGGTCGGTTGATTCGCCCGGCCATGGTCGTGGTCAGCAAGGCGGCGGGCTAGGGAGCGGATGCCATCGGTTCGAATCGACGCTTCCGCTGAATCGTCGACGAGGACTTGAAAGGCGCCAACCAGCCCCCACATAGCAGTCAATCGCGCAGCAAGCGCCGTCATCAAAACGAATTGAGTCGTCAACGAATAGTTAGAGGTGAGGAATTATGGGACGCATCATTGGCATTGACCTGGGTACGACCAACTCCTGTGTGGCCGTGCTCGATGGTGACAAGACTCGTGTGATCGAGAACGCTGAAGGCGGCCGCACGACGCCTTCCATCATCGCCTATACCGACGACGGCGAAACGCTGGTCGGTCAGGCGGCCAAGCGTCAGGCGGTCACCAACCCCAACAACACGCTGTATGCGATCAAGCGTCTGGTGGGCCGCAAGTTCAAGGACGATGTCGTCCAGAAAGACATCAAGATGGTGCCCTACGAGATCGTCGAAGCCGACAACGGCGACGCCTGGGTCAAGGTCAACGGCAACAAGCTGGCGCCGCCGCAGGTCAGTGCGGAAGTGCTGAAGAAGATGAAGAAGACTGCCGAAGACTATCTCGGTGAAGAAGTGACCGAAGCGGTCATCACCGTTCCGGCCTACTTCAACGATTCTCAGCGCCAGGCGACCAAAGACGCGGGCCGCATTGCCGGTCTCGAGGTCAAGCGCATCATCAACGAGCCGACGGCTGCCGCGCTGGCCTACGGCATGGACCGCGCCACCGGCGACCGCACCATCGCAGTCTACGATCTGGGCGGCGGCACCTTCGACATCTCGATCATCGAGGTGGCCGATGTCGATGGTGAAAAGCAGTTCGAAGTGCTGGCCACCAACGGCGACACCTTCCTGGGTGGCGAAGATTTCGATCTCAAGCTGATCGACTATCTCGTCCAGCAGTTCAAGAGCGATTCGGGCATCGATCTGTCCGGCGACAGTCTGGCCATGCAGCGCCTGAAGGAAGCGGCCGAGAAAGCCAAGATCGAGCTCTCTTCCGCGCAGCAGACCGAAGTCAACCTGCCGTACATCACGGCGGACAACACCGGTCCCAAGCACCTGGCGATCAAGGTCACCCGCGCCAAGCTGGAATCGCTGGTCGAAGACCTGGTGGCTCGTTCACTGGGTCCGTGCAAGACCGCCATGCAGGATGCCGGCCTCTCCAATAGCGAGATTCAGGACGTGATTCTGGTCGGTGGCCAGACTCGTATGCCGATGGTCCAGAGCAAGGTCGCCGAATTCTTCGGCAAGGAAGCACGCAAGGACGTCAACCCGGACGAAGCCGTGGCCATGGGCGCCGCGATTCAGGGCGGCGTGCTGGGCGGAGACGTGAAAGACGTGCTGCTGCTCGACGTCACGCCGCTGACGCTGGGTATCGAGACGCTGGGTGGCGTGATGACCCCGCTGATCGAGAAGAACACCACGATCCCGACCAAGAAGACGCAGACGTTCTCGACTGCCGAAGACAACCAGACGGCCGTGACCATTCACGCGCTGCAGGGTGAGCGCAAGCAGGCCGGTCAGAACAAGTCACTGGGTCGTTTCGATCTGGCCGACATTCCGCCGGCACCGCGCGGCGTGCCGCAGATCGAAGTCGCTTTCGATCTGGATGCCAACGGCATTCTGCATATTACGGCCAAGGACAAGGCGACCGGCAAGGAACAGTCGATCGTGATCAAGTCCTCCAGCGGTCTCTCCGATGACGAGATCGATCAGATGGTCAAGGATGCCGAAGCGCACGAGGCCGAGGACAAGAAGTTCGAGGAGCTGGTCCAGCTGCGCAACCAGGCCGATGGCATGATCCACGCTTCGCGCAAGACGATCGAAGAAGCTGGCGACAAGGTCGATGCCGACGAGAAAAGCAAGATCGAGACCGCGATCAGCGAACTCGAGGAAGCGCTCAAGGGCGACGACAAGGATGCCATTCAGGCCAAACTGGATGCCCTGACCGAAGCCTCCGGCAACCTGGCTCAGAAGATGTATGCCGAGCAGGGTGAAGGTGCCGAGGCCGAAGGCCAGCCGGCAGACGACGCCCAGGCCAGCGGCAAGAAGAAAGAGGATGACGTGGTTGACGCCGAATTCGAAGAAGTCAACGACGATCAGAAAAAGCAATAACCACGACGTCTGACGCCGTGTGATCGGCAGGAGCGCGGGAGCCATCATGACTCCCGCGTTGCTGTTTGCACGGTGCCGACACGGAGGCGGACTCAGTAATGTCCCAACGTGACTATTACGAAGTACTAGGCGTCGACAAGGGCGCCGACGGCAAGGATATCAAGAAGGCGTATCGCCGGCTGGCGCAGAAGTATCATCCGGATCGCAATCCGGAAGATCAGCAGGCGGCGGAGAAGTTTCGCGAGGTCTCCGACGCCTACGAAGTGCTTTCCGACGACCAGAAACGTGCGGCCTACGACCAGTTCGGCCATGCGGGCGTCGACGGCCAGGGCGGTGGCTTCGGCGGCGGCGGTTTCGGCGGTGCCGGGGCTGGCGGTTTCAGCGATATCTTCGGCGATGTGTTCGGCGATATCTTCGGCGGCGGCGGTGGTCGGCGTCATCCGAACGCGCCCCAGCGCGGCAGCGACCTGCGCTACAACCTCGAGCTCGATCTCGAGAATGCAGTGTTCGGCACCACGGTCGATATCCGCGTGCCACGTCACGTCGAGTGCGAGCACTGCGATGCCAGCGGCGCCGAGCCGGGCTCCAGCAAGGAGACCTGTCCTACCTGTCATGGTCAGGGTCAGGTGCGGATGCAGCAGGGCTTCTTCGCCGTGCAGCAGACCTGCCCGACCTGCCACGGCAGCGGCCAGAGCATCAAGGTGCCGTGTCGCAAGTGTCATGGCGAAGGCCGCGTTCGCGAGACGCGCACGCTGTCGGTAAAGATTCCGGCGGGCGTCGATACCGGCGACCGCATCCGGCTCAACGCCGAAGGGGAGTCCGGGCTCAACGGTGGTCCCGCGGGCGATCTTTACGTCCAGGTCGAGATCAAGGCGCATCCGATCTTCGAGCGTGACGGCCGTCATCTGCATTGCGAAGTGCCGATCAATTTCGTCGATGCCGCGCTGGGTGGCGAGCTCGAAGTGCCGACGCTGGAAGGCCGGGTCAAGCTCAAGATTCCGCCCGAGACCCAGACCGGCAAGCTGTTCCGGCTGCGCGGCAAGGGCGTCAAGCCCGTGCGCGGCGGCCCGGCGGGCGATCTGCTCTGCAAGGTGGTGACCGAGACGCCGGTCAATCTCAATGAAGAGCAGAAAGATCTGCTGCGCAAGTTTCAGGACAGCCTGGGCAGTGCCAGTCGCCACTCGCCCAAGAAAGAGGGCTGGTTCGATGGCGTGAAGCGCTTCTTCGAGGATATGAAGCCGTAAGGTTTTATCGTCGCCGAGCGAAAAAGGCCTCATCC
>NZ_PZJR01000045.1:0-1393 GCF_003206035.1 Salinicola sp. CPA57 | reverse complement strand
CGGCGGCTCGCCGGGGATGGATCTGCAGGAGAGCCAGGCGCAGTTCGCGCGGCAGCTTGTGCTGGCACAGGAGGGCGACCGATCGGCGCTGGAGTCGATCACGCAATATGCGGACCAGTATCTGTCCGCAGGGCAGGACTACTACGGCAGCGGGACGGGCTATCAGTCGATCCGTGACGACGTGCTGGCCGCGCTCGAGGACATGCCCGATCAGGTCAGCGCCGAAGAGTACGTCGCTGACGAGATCAAGGAGGCTTTGCTCGAGCAGACGGCGAGCATCACGGGTGACTTGTCGGATGTGCTGCGCGGGGATAATCCCAGCAACATCGCCGGCGAATTGGCCGGTTACTTCGACGTTCTGGCCGGCGGGATCGATGGCGTTCTGACCGAGGATCAGCTGGCGCTGATCATGGGCGGCAAGGCCACCGACGCGCAGATCCGCGCCATGATTCAGTCGATGGATCTGAACGGCGACGCCGTGGTGTCGGGTCTGGAGTCGGTCATCGTTTCCGGTATGCCGACCGATGCCATTCTGGCCAATGTGCTGCAGGCCCAGCTCAAGGCCAACGGCGGCAAGGCACTGACCGAGGCGCAGGTGCGCAAGGCGCTGTCGCCGATAGCGACCGACGATCAGATCAACAAGCTGATGGATTCCGTCGACGCTAACGGTGAGGGTGTGATCAGCGCGCAAGAGATCGCCAACGGTCGGCTGTCTGGTCTGTCCTCCGGCATCGCCGGCGCGTTGAACCCGATGTTCGACAAGATCGATTCCAGCCTCGATGGGCTGATCGATTACGGCGAGTTCTCGAAGTTCTTCGACGGCCTGGCCAGTGACGAGCGGTTGCGTCAGATCTTCAGTCAGCTCGATACCGATGGCGACGGTCAGATCAGCGCGCTGGAGGCGGTGAAACAGTCGACCGACCAGGTGGGCGATAACACAGGCTCGCTCGAGGAACGTTCGCTCGAGCAGCTGCAAAAGCTCACTGGCCTGACCAGCGAGATGGCGCGTTCGACCGATCAATTCATCGGCCTGAATTCGACCATGGTCAGCCTGAGGGAATCGATCAACGCCTTGGGTGTGGCGCAGAAGGAAGCGGCACGGATCGAGAAAGCCCGACAGGAAGCCGAGGCGGCGGCCAAGGAGCGTGTGGCGCTTGAGCGCAAGCTGAGCGGTTACGAGTCGACGCTGGATAGCCTCAACTCGAAGCTGGGTAGCACGCAGAGCGACATCAAGGATCTGGCCAAGGATCGCGATACCTACGATTACGTGGACTATCGCAACGAGCATGCCGCCGGCCAGTGGTCGAACATCGATAAGACCTATAAGGGCTACACCGGTTATATCGGTGATGAGAACGCCTACTGGGAGGATGGAAAGCTCAAGACGTCGGGC
>NZ_PZJR01000044.1:0-953 GCF_003206035.1 Salinicola sp. CPA57 | reverse complement strand
CCGGCGGCTCGCCAGGGATGGATCTGCAGGAGAGCCAGGCGCAGTTCGCGCGGCAGCTTGTGCTGGCACAGGAGGGCGACCGATCGGCGCTGGAGTCGATCACCCAATACGCGGACCAGTACCTGTCGGCCGGGCAGAACTACTACGGCAGCGGGACCGGCTATCAGTCGATCCGTGATGATGTGCTGGCCACGCTCGAGGACATGCCCGACCAGGTCAGCGCCGAAGAGTACATCGCCGACGAGATCAAGCGGGCATTGGCGGATGCGGTCGATAAGCTGCCCAACGGTATCGCCGGTGCGCTCCATCCGATGTTCGATCAAATCGACACCAGCCTGGATGGGCTGATCGATTACGGCGAGTTCTCGAAGTTCTTCGACGGCCTGGCCAGTGACGAGCGGTTGCGTCAGATCTTCAGCCAGCTCGACACCGACGGTGACGGTCAGATCAGCGCGCTGGAGGCGGTGAAGCAGTCGACCGACCAGGTGGGCGACAACACCGGCTCGCTCGAGGAGCGTTCGCTCGAGCAGCTGCAAAAGCTCACGGGCCTGACCAGCGAGATGGCGCGTTCGACCGATCAATTCATCGGCCTGAATTCGACCATGGTCAGTCTGCGGGAATCGATCAACGCCCTGGGTGTGGCGCAGAAGGAAGCGGCGCGAATCGAGAAAGCCCGGCAGGAAGCCGAGGCGGCGGCCAAGGAGCGGGTGGCGCTGGAGCGCAAGCTGAGCGGCTACGAGTCGACGCTGGATAGCCTCAACTCGAAGCTGGGTAGCACGCAGAGCGACATCAAGGATCTCGCCAAGGATCGCGATACCTACGACTACGTGGACTATCGCAACGAGCATGCCGCCGACCAGTGGTCGAACATCGATAAGACCTATAAGGGCTACACCGGTTATATCGGTGATGAGAACGCCTACTGGGAGGATGGAAAACTCAAGACGTCGGGC
>NZ_PZJR01000043.1:0-1508 GCF_003206035.1 Salinicola sp. CPA57 | reverse complement strand
ATACCCCTCGGCAGCGCCCATGCCTGCGCTAAGTAAACCGACACCTGAACTAAACAACCGGTTCCAGGCACCGCTATTTGTATCGTCCGGATACCTCTAGGCACACCATTCTATGTCCGGCACCCAATGACTGCCGGACCGAGCCCGAAATATGGACAGTCGTCGTCAAAACAACACCGTTTTCTTCTACTAGAGCAAAGATGATTCAATAAAAAACCCATGGCAAATGCCATGGGTCTTAATTCTAAAGTCACACACCACAATCTTGGCAAAACAACAATCTCAATTGGCGCGACGGATAAAACCACCGCCCACCTGAACGTTGTGTTCTTCCTGCCATTTTTTGGATTGACGAAGAGCTTCGTCGATCTGCTCTTGGGTCATCTCCTTGGCGATACGTTTTTTCCCTTTCACACCAGCGGTACCACTCAGATCAAAATACTTGTATGCCTTGACCAAATTTTTTTCAGTACCTTTCCCACTCTCATAACTTTCTGCCAATGCGGGAAAGCCAAGCCTATTACCTTCCTCAAACTTATTAAAGACTGCTTTTTTTAACCAGAAAAAATATTTCTTGTCGTCCTTGACTACCCCAACACCTCTATTATACATGAGCGCAAGCTGTGCAGCGGACTCTCGATCTCCGGCGTTCCCTGCTTTAGCAAGCCAGCAGATACCTTTTTCAACGTCGTAAGAATATAAATTCTGCCATTTCTTCCCCACATACGCCATACCTAACATGCGCTGCGCAAGAACATATCCCTCTTGCGCCGTCTGCGTTGCTAAATCTCTAGCTTTGCTGACATCTTTGGCTGTGCAAATACCATTATAATACATGGTCGCCAATGTATACCCGGCATCAGCCACACCCTCGCCCCAAGCCGACCGCAAAAAATCGATGGATTTCTTGCAATCTTTTTGGATCGAAAACTCTGGCGCTCCTCTTATATAAAAAAGCCCCAAAAAAAACTCCTCGCGCCCGGAGCCAGGTCGAGACCAGCCCTTAACCTCCTCTTTCGAAAGACTGTTTATCGCAGTGTTTAAACCCTTGCCAGTCGGATCCTGAAAAAGAATATCCGCTTGGACAAAACCGGAAAAAAGCACCATTAAAAAAACAAGAAATTTCATCATAAAACCCCACGTCGAATTACTGACTCTCCATATCCAGAGTCAAAGTATCGCTTTTAATAGACTGCGTATTAGTGGACCTGAAGCCTATCGCAAGATCCGCCATATGAGTTAGAACTCTTTTTTCGTACACATGGGACCACTCTGCCTCATAAGCTTTATTTTTAAGCGAAAACTTGGGTTGGCTTTCAAGCTCTTGAGTCGTACCATACCCTTCTCCCGAGGCCTCAGCAGACACTAGCAGATTGCTTTCTCGAGTCTTTTGATAGGACCAATCAAAAATCGTTCCGGGCACATCATGTGGCGTAAGTCTCAGAACAAGACCAATAGCTCCCAACTTCGGCACCCTAACCCTTAGGTAGATCCGCACAAAATCTTCA
>NZ_PZJR01000042.1:0-633 GCF_003206035.1 Salinicola sp. CPA57 | reverse complement strand
CCAAAACTCTTCGTCGCGCCCTTGACGGTAACCTTGCCCGGCGCATGCAGCTCGATATTGCCGCCCTTGATACGCACGTAGGCGCCGCCGCTGACCAGCAGAATCTCCTCGGCGGCGGCGAAGTCGATCTTGTCTTCCGTCGAGGTGACACCGAGATCCCGCCGCGCGGTGGCTTCCAGATTGTCCGACTGCGCCTGGATCTCCACCTTGCCCCGCGCCGCGAACAGCTTGATGCCCGCCTTCTGCACGAACAGCGAGAGCTTCTCGGAGATCGAGGCGACCAGGCGCTTGCCGGTGGCGATGTTGACGTCCTCGCCGCTGGAGACACTGAGCGATCTGCCCTGGGCCAGGTGGGTCGATTCCGGGGTACTCAGGGTGATCCCCGCCGGGGAGGCCAGGTGCAGCCAGGGGGCTTTCATCCGCGCCGCTTCGCCCCGGCCGCCGCTGTCGGTGGCGCCACGGGCGCTGTCCTGCTTGGCTTGGCCTTGTGAATCGACGAGCTGCTCGCTGTTGCCGTAGCGGTCGTCGGCGTCGTCGCCGGCCTGCTTGAGGTTCTCGCGGCTGTCGAGGGCGTCGGCGTTGTGATCCTGGGCGCTCTGGCTGAGGCTGTCGCTGAGGTGGTAGGCGCTGTCG
>NZ_PZJR01000041.1:0-2247 GCF_003206035.1 Salinicola sp. CPA57 | reverse complement strand
GCCTTCGAGGCCAACGACGTTGATGGTGGCGTCGCTGGTGATGCGGTCACCGTCGATGGCGGTATCGTCGGCCAGCGTTGCCGTGGGCGTAGCCGGGATCTCGGTATCGATGCTCAACGAGAATTCGTTGCTGGCTCCTGAGGCGTTGCCGGCGGCGTCCATCGCCATGGCAGTAAAAGTGGTTTCGCCGTCGGCGAGGGCGTCCATGTCATCCGGCGTGAACGACCAGTTGCCGTCACCGTCAGCAAGGGCGGTGCCGATCTGGACACCGTTGGCCGAAATCGTAACCGTGGCATTAGCCTCGGCGCTGCCGGTCAGTGTCGGCGTGGCGTCGTTGGTGCTGTCGCCATCGACGAGCGCCCCGGCCGGGTCGACATCGTCGGTGGCGCTGTCGATGGTGGGTGCGTCCGGTATGCCGGTATCGACCGTCAGCGTGAACGAATTGCTCGCTCCGGATGTATTGTCGTTGTCATCGGTCGCGATCGCGGTGAAGACGGCGTCGCCTTCCGGCAGTGCATCGACCAGGGCGTAAGACCAGTTGCCCTGATCATCGGCAGTGACCGAACCAAGCTCGGCACCATTGAGTGAAATAGCGACCGTGCTGCCGGCTTCCGCCGTGCCTTGCAGTACGGGAAGCGGGTCGTTGGTACTGTCGCCGTCGGCGAGATCGTCGGTCTGCGGAGCGACATCGTCGACCGCGAACTCGATAGTCGGTGGGGCGGGCGGGGTGACGTCATTGAGATCCGCGTCGACGGTAGTGCTGGTGGACGGCCCGACATTGCCGGCGGCATCGGTTGCCGTGGCGTTGACCACGGTGGCGTCTGTCAGCGGTGTCTCCGGGGAGAACGACCAATTGCCCTGGGCGCCGGCAGTCGCTGTCCCGATCACGTTATTATCGACAGTCAATGTGATCGTGGCACCGGCCTCGGCAGTACCCGTGATCGGCGAGCCGTCGGTGGCGTCCAGCGTCGGCGCGGCGGGCGCCTGGGTATCCACCGTCAAGGTGAATTCGGTGCTGACCGGTGAGACATTGCCCGCAGCATCGGTGGCCCGGGCGGAGAAAGAGTAGTCGCCGTCGTCGAGTGTGTCGGGGGTGAATTCCCAATTGCCGTCGGCATCCGCGGTAACGCTGGTGAGCTCCGTACCGTTCTGGAAGATGGTCACCGTGGTATTGGCTTCGGCGGTACCGGCCAGTGTCGGGGTCGTATCGTTGGTTGCATCGCCATCCGCGAGCTCGCCAGTGATCGGCGCAACATCGTCACTGGCGCTGACGATGGTCGGTGCCGCCGGATCGGTCTGGTCGACCGTAATCGGCCCCAGGCTACCGACATCACTGGTATTGCCGGCAGCATCGGTCTGGCGCACCAGGATGTCGCCATCGGCGTAAGTCGACACATCCAGCTCGAAGCGGCTACCGGCCCCCGTGGTCCAACTGATGCCAGCGTCGGTAGAGTACTCCCAGGTTGAACCCGACTCGAGACCGGCCACATTGACCGTGGTATCGCTAGTGATACCGTCTTCCGCACTCTCGCCAGTGTCGTTGGCCAGTGTGGGTATCGGAGCCGCGGGGTCGGTGGTATCCACCATCAGCGTGAAGGTAGGGCTGGCCGGGGAGACGTTGCCCGCGGTATCGGTGGCTGTGGCGGTAAAGTCCACATTGCCATCGGGCAGGGCGTTCGCGTCGTCGATAGCGAATGACCAGTTGCCGTCATCGTCGGCATCGGCAGTGCCGATCTGCGTGCCATTGGCGAGGATCGCCACCGTGGCATTGGCTTCGGCGGTGCCGGTCAGTGTCGGCGTGGCGTCGTTGGTGCTGTCGCCATCGCCGAGCGTGCCGGTCGGATCGATGTCATCGGTGGCGCTGTCGATAACTGGTGCCACTGGATCGGTGACATCGATGCTGACCGCGCCGAGGTTACCCACCCCGCTGGTGTTGCCGGCGGCATCGGTCTGACGTACCTGCACGGCGTCGGCGGCATAGTCGCCTTCCGGCAGTTCGAAGCTGGCACCCATGCCGGTCGTCCAGCTATCGCCGCCATCGGTGGAATATTCCCAAGTTGCCCCGCCTTCGAGGCCACCGACGTTGATGGTGGCGTCGCGGGAGATGCCGTCACCGTCGATGGCGGTATCGTCGGCCAGCGTTGCGGTCGGGGCATCGGGCGCAGCCGTATCGAGCGTGGTGGTATCGGTGACCGTGCCGGTGTTGCCGGCGGCATCGGTCACGGAGAGGGTGGCTGTCAGTTCGCC
>NZ_PZJR01000040.1:457-700 GCF_003206035.1 Salinicola sp. CPA57 | reverse complement strand
GTCCATTCAAGCGGCAGTGGCATCGCTGCAGCAGCTCGGTGAGCTGACCAAGTCGGCGGGTATCGCGTTCGATACGACTGCCGCCGGCGCGCTCGAAGCGGCGAGCAATATCACCGCGTTAGCTGGTGGCGTCGACAACCTCGCGGCGATGCAACAGAACTACGTCGAGAGCTATTACAGCGAAGCCGAGCGCCAGCAGCTGACCCTGGGCAATCTGACCCGGCAGGTGACGGCGTTCAACGA
>NZ_PZJR01000040.1:245-412 GCF_003206035.1 Salinicola sp. CPA57 | reverse complement strand
GCCGCGCTCAACATCGCCGGCGCCTTCGATCAGCTCGAGCAGATCGGGACGGCGGCGGTCGATGCGGTCAACCAGCGTTTCGAGGCGCTGGCCAACACGGCCCAGTCGACGTTCGATAGTGCCCAGGCGGCCGCCAAGCAGGCGCTGAGCCAGTTCAATGACCAGTC
>NZ_PZJR01000040.1:0-222 GCF_003206035.1 Salinicola sp. CPA57 | reverse complement strand
GAATCTGCAGCGCGAACGCGAGCTGGAAACCATCGACGAGTCGCTGCGCCCGATTCAGGAGCGCATCTGGGCGTTGCAGGATGAGAAGGCTGCGCATGAGGAAGCGCAGAAGGCGGCAACGGACTATCACGATGCGCTGGCCAGCGCTGGCGATGCGCTGGCGGGAACGCTGGGCAATATCAGCCAGTGGATCGACAAGCAGAACGCCACCGGCGGCTCGCC
>NZ_PZJR01000004.1:29067-99337 GCF_003206035.1 Salinicola sp. CPA57 | reverse complement strand
CCCGGGGCGATTCATCTCGGTTTTCTTCTGGAAGCAGTGAAGGATGTAGATAGCATCCTGTCGCTTCGCGATATAGAACGTTCGATAGGCTCCGGTTTCGTCCTTTACCCTGATTTCATAAACCCCGTTACCTACGGTTTTCATGGGTCTGGAGTCTTCGGGCTCCAAGCCAGCTTGGACCAGTCCAATCTGGTAACCCATATCTTGCTTCGCTGCCTGAGGAAAAGCTCGTAGCCGATCCAGCGAGTCTCCGCAGAATTCAATCGGCTTTTCTTCTCTTGCCATGATGAACCCTTAACCGGTAGCGCCACATTATATCGAACTCGATATAACAACAAGATGATACCCGGACTATATTGGTCTTCGAACTGACCATAATGGTTCTTCAGACTGGCGGCATGGGTTCATCTTTCGGTCAGAAAGATTTCAGGAAAAATCAGAAGGCCGGTATCAACCCACTCGATCCTGATTCGCCCTGCGAATCAATCCACCGCCACCGACCAGCTCAGAGATTCGCCAGCCTGGTAGGGGACGAAGGTATTGTCACCTTCGCCCACCGATTCGGCGACCGGTGTCGGCTGGCGCGTCAGGGTGACATGACTTTCGTTGAGCGGCAGGCCGTAGAAGCGCGGGCCGTTCTCGGAACAGAACGCTTCGAAGTGTTCGAGCGCGCCTTCCTGCTCAAAGACGTCGGCGTAGACCGAGAGCGCCGCTTCGGCGTTGAACACGCCGGCGCAACCACAGGAGGTCTCCTTGGCGGCGGTGACGTGGGGCGCGGAGTCGGTGCCGAGGAAGAAGCGCGGGTGACCGCTGGCGACCGCCTTGCGCAGTGCCTGCTGGTGCTCGCCGCGCTTGAGAATCGGCAGGCAGTAAAGATGCGGTCGGATGCCGCCGACCAGCATGTCGTTGCGGTTCTGGGCCAGATGCTGCGGAGTCAGCGTGGCGCCCAGGAACTCGTCGCCTTCCAGCACGAACTGGGCCGCTTCCCGGGTGGTAATGTGCTCGAACACGACCTTCAGCTCGGGGAACTGGCGGCGAATGTCGGTCATCACCTCGTCGATGAAATATTTCTCGCGATCGAAGATATCGATCTCGCCGCGCGTCACCTCGCCGTGAATCAGCAGCGGCATGCCGATCCGCTGCATCACTTCCAGCAGCGGATAGACGTCCTGAATCCGTTTGACGCCGTGCTGGGAGTTGGTGGTGGCGTTGGCCGGATAGAGCTTGGCCGCGGTGAACAGCCCATCGGCGTGGCCGCGCTCCAGTGTCTCGCGGTCGACGCTCTCGTTGAGATAGCAGGTCATCAGCGGGGTGAAATCGTGCCCGGCGGGAATCGCCGCCACGATGCGCCCGCGATAGGCGCTGGCCGCCTCGATCGTGGTCACCGGCGGCACCAGGTTGGGCATCACGATGGCGCGGGCAAACGTCCGGCTGGTATAGGGCAGCACCGTCTTCAGCACCTCGCCGTCACGCAGATGCAGGTGCCAGTCGTCGGGGCGGCGGATGCGAAACGTGTCGGGCGAAGCGGTCATCGGGAACTCCTGGCAGTCGGTGGGACGAATCGGCGCTCATGATACCAGAGCCTGTCGCTCAGGCTGATCAGGCGTCCGACGATTCACCCTGACGTGACGGCCGCAGCAGCATGGCCAGCGCCACGCAGCAGAGCAGTGCCACCAGCAGCGCGAACAGTAGCCCGGTCAGTTGCAGGCTGACGACGGAAGCCACCACGCCGATGCCGATCACCGGCAGCGAGATGGCGATGTAAGCCACCACGAAGAAGGTCGAGACCACCGATGCCTTGTGCTCCGCCGGGCTTGCCGCCGCGATGGCGCCCAACCCGGCACGGAAGGCGATGCCCTGGCCGATGCCGGCGACGGCAGGGCCGACGATGAACCCCGTCAACGTCTTCGCGCCGATGCCCCAGGCGATCAACAGCACGCCGATCAGCAAGACGCCGCAGCCGATCGGCAGACGCCGGGCCTCGGGGAGTCGCCCCTGAAGCATCTGGCCGACCGTGGAGGCGATGAACAGAAGCCCGGCCACGAAGCCGATCAGCGCCGGGTTGTGATGGCCAAGTTCCCTGCCGAGAAAGGCCGGCGTCACCGAGGTCGCGAAACCGCACACCATGAAGCCGGCAAAAGCGGCAATCGCCGCGGGAACGAAAACGCTGCGGACCCCTTCGGGCACGCCGAGCCGCTGCACGCTCAGCCGTATCCGCGCCGGTCGCTCCACCGTCTCGGGCGCCCGCCAGAGGCAGAGCACGGCCAGCAGGACCAGGGCGAGGTGGACGACGTAGGGAAGGATCAACGGCATCGGGAACGCCACCGCCAGCACCCCGGCGAGCATCGGCCCCAACCCCAGCCCGCCCATGTTGGCCGCGGTGGCAACCAGCGGGCCGACCCGCTTCCAGGCGTCGGGCACCAGCTCCATCACCGCGACGGTGGCGGTACCGGTGAAGATGCCGGCCGAGATACCGGACAGCACGCGGCCGGTCAGGATCATGCCGAGACCGCCGGCATGCCAGAACACCACGTCGCTCAACGCCGAGGCGGCCAGACCGGCGAACAGCATCGGACGCCGTCCCAACTGATCCGACCAGCGCCCGGTCAGCAGCAGCGCGCCTATCACGCCGGCGGCGTAGACCGCGAAGATGATCGTGATCGTCAGCTGGGAGAAGCCGAACTGCTGCTGATAGATCGGATAGAGCGGCGTCGGCATGGTGGTGCCGATCATCGTCGCCGCGAAGGCCAGGGCAACACCCAGAAATGGGCCGGCGCGACGCTTCTGGGCAGTCTGGGAAGGGGTCATGAACATCCTTGTCGATCAGAACGACCTTCGAGGCAAGGCCGCATGGAACGAATGGCAACGCGCATTGTAGCCGATAGTCCGTCGCCGCCGGCCACGATCCGACAACGGCCTCGCCGGTCGCTGTCCGGCGCGACGCCTAGCCGGGGCGTGGCATTTCCATGGCATAATAGGCCGCTTCACGTATTTCCGGACGGTCGTTCTGTCATGTCGCACGCTCTCTCGACGCCTCATCCTCATCCCGCTGCCAGCGCACTGGGTACGCTGTATATCGTCTCCGCGCCCTCCGGTGCCGGCAAGACCAGCCTGGTGCGCGCCCTGCTCCAGCGCAACGCGGGCATCGGCGTCTCGGTATCCCATACCACGCGGGCGATGCGTCCCGGCGAGCAGGATGGCGTCAATTATCACTTCGTCAGCCAGCCCGAATTCGAGGCAATGGTCGAACGTGGCGAGTTCTTCGAACACGCCTGGGTCTTCGACCGCCACTACGGCACCTCGCGGCTGGAAGTCGAGAAGCGCCTCGCCGTGGGCGAGGACGTGATTCTCGAGATCGACTGGCAGGGTGCCCGGCAGGTGCGTGAGCAGTCTCCCGAGGCCGAATCGATCTTCATCCTGCCACCTTCGCGAGACGCGCTCCACCAGCGACTCTCCGGGCGCGGTACCGACGACGAGACCGTCATCGCCCGGCGCATGCGTGACGCGGTCGGCGAAATGTCGCACTACGACGAGTATGAACACGTGATCATCAACGACACGTTCGAGCACGCACTGACCGAGCTCGAGTGCATCGTGCATGCGCGCCGGTCGCGCCTCGACAAGATGCAGGCGCGCCACGCCACCCTGCTCGACGAGCTGCTGAACCCCGTCGATTGAACCGCCATCGGCGGGCTCTTGTCAGATTACGCGCGACTCCAGTAGACTGCTCGGTCCCGCAGACCCCGCATCAGGGGGCGCGTTCACCCATTTTGGCAGCAGGGCTACCCCCATGGCACGAGTGACCGTCGAAGATTGTCTGGAACACATCGAGAACCGTTTCAAGCTGGTAATGATCTCGTCCCAGCGCGCCCGTCAGCTCGCACGCGGCTCCCGCGATGCGCTGCTGCCGTGGGAAAACGACAAGCCGACCGTGATGGCACTGCGCGAGATCGCCACCGGCCAGATCGGCGATAGCATTCTCGACGAGCCCGTCGAAGCCGCGCCGCCGCGCCCGCGCCCCGAGCCGACCCAGGAATACGACATCTGAACCCGGCTCCCGTCGCGACGCGCGGCCGTCAGTGCCGGCGCCACGATGTTCGAGAAACGGATTGCAGGACGAGTCGTCCATAACGGTTAGTCACACGGGTAGTCAAAAATAGGCGCGCCGCATGTTCACCATCGATGACCTGGCCGATCGTCTCGGCGGCTATCTCCCCGACGACGAGATTCAGCAGGTCAAGCGCGCCTTCTACTATGCCGAGCAGGCCCACGACGGTCAGCGGCGCCGCTCCGGCGAGCCCTACGTCACCCACCCGCTCGCCGTCGCCAATATTCTCGCCAACATGCACATGGACCATCAGAGCCTGATGGCCGCCATGCTGCACGATGTCATCGAAGATACCAGCGTCTCCCGGGAAGCCCTGGAAGCGCAGTTCGGCGAAGCCGTGGCGGAGCTGGTCGACGGCGTCTCGAAGCTGACCCAGATCACCTTCGAGGACAAGGCGGTCGCCCAGGCCGAGAACTTCCAGAAGATGGTCATGGCGATGTCCCGCGACATTCGGGTGATCATCGTCAAGCTCGCCGACCGCCTGCACAACATGCGCACGCTGGGTGCGCTGCGCCCGGACAAGAAACGCCGGATCGCCCGCGAAACCCTGGAAATCTACGCACGCATCGCCGGGCGCCTGGGGATCAACACCATTCGTGTCGAGCTCGAGGATCTGTCGTTCCAGGCGATCCATCCGATGCGTTCCGAGCGCATCAAGCGCGCGGTGGCCAGCGCCCGCGGCAATCGCCGTTCGACCATGCGCCAGATCCAGACCAGCCTGCAGCGCCGGCTCGACGAGGACGATCTGACCGGCAGCGTGGTCGGGCGCCAGAAGCATCTGCTGTCGATCTATCGCAAGATGCACGATCAGCGCAAACCGTTCGCCGAGATCATGGACGTGTTCGGTTTCCGCATCATCACCGATAGCGTCGACAACTGCTATCGCGTGCTGGGCGCGGTGCACAACCTCTACAAGCCGGTGCCGGGGCGCTTCAAGGATTACATCGCGATTCCCAAGGCCAACGGCTACCAGAGCCTGCATACCACGCTGTTCGGGCCCAGCGGGATGCCGATCGAAGTGCAGATCCGCACCCGCGAGATGGAAGCGATGGCCAACAACGGCATCGCCGCCCACTGGCTCTACAAGGCGGGTCAGACCGAGCGCCCGATCGCTGCCGGCAGTCACGCCCGCGCCCGCGAATGGGTTCGCGGCCTGCTCGAGATGCAGCGCCATGCCGGCGACTCGCTGGAGTTCATCGAACACGTCAAGAACGACTTGTTCCCTGACGATGTCTACATCTTCACCCCCAAGGGCGACATCATGGAGTTGCCTCAGGGAGCGACGGCGGTCGACTTCGCCTACAGCGTGCATACCGATATCGGCAACAGCTGCATCGCCTGTCGTATCGATCGTCATCTGGCACCGCTGTCGACGCCGCTGGAGAGCGGTCAGACGCTGGAGATCATCACTGCGCCGGGCGCGCGCCCCAACCTGGCCTGGCTCAACTTCGTGATCACCGCCAAGGCACGCTCGGCGATTCGCCATGCGCTGAAAAGTCAGCAGCGCAGCGAGGCGATCCACCTCGGACGGCGCCTGCTCAATCGCGCGCTGGGTGGCTTCGAGACCAGTCTCGAGAAACTGCCGACGGGCCGGCTCACGGCGCTGTTGAACGAGCTGGAACTCAAGACCGAGGACGATCTGCTCGAGACCATCGGCCTCGGCACCCGGCTGGCCCACACCACGGCACGACGCCTGGTCGCGAACGATCTGCCGCTCGAGGCCAACGCCGGCGAACGCAGCGCCGATCCGCTCCTGGACATCCGCCCGCACAACGGTCCGATCGTGATCAACGGCTCCGAGAGCATGTCGATCAGCTTCGCTCGCTGCTGCCACCCGCTACCGGGAGATCCGGTCATCGGCCATCTGTCGATCGGCAAGGGGATCGTCGTCCACCGGCATGAGTGTGGTAATCTCGACGAGTTGCGCGACGATCCCGACAAGCTGGTCTCGCTGACCTGGTCGAAGCAGATCGATCAGGATTTCCCGGTACCGCTGCGGATCGAAGTCGAGACTCGACGCGGCCTGATCGCCGAGCTGGCCAGCCTGATCACCGACGCCGACGCCAATATCGAGCGCATCGGCATCGAGGAACGCGATGCCAGGCTCTCGATCGTCAATCTGACCATTCTGGTCAAGGGCCGCATTCATCTGGCGCGAATCATCAAGCGCTTGCGTAACCTGAATCATATCGGCCGCATCGTTCGCGCCCGAAACTAATCGGTAAAAGCTGCCCCGCCGCGTCATGCGCGGCGGGGCAGTGTTTTTTCACGATGGCAATGCCATTGAAAAAGTATTTATGAGAAGACGCTAGATAAAGAAACTGGAGGGTACGCCATGAGCAACAAAGCCGTCATCAATACCGACAACGCCCCGGCCGCCATCGGCCCTTATTCCCAGGCGATCAAGTCGGGCAATACCGTCTATCTCTCGGGCCAGATTCCGCTAGATCCGAAGACCATGGAACTGGTCTCTCAGGAATTCGAGGCTCAGGCACGGCAGGTATTCACCAACATGGCCGCCGTATGTCAGGAAGCCGCCGGGTCGCTGCAGGATATCGTCAAGCTCAACCTCTACCTGACCGATCTCGACAACTTCGCCGTGGTCAACAAGGTGATGGAAGAGTTCTTCCGGCCGCCGTTCCCGGCTCGTGCCGCAGTCGGTGTCAAGCAGCTGCCCAAGGGCAGCCAGGTGGAAGCCGAAGCCGTGATGGTCATCGGCGACTGAGATCGCACCGCAAGGGTCGCCCGAGACTGACGGCGCGGCGCGTTCAGGCGCGCGCGGCCTCGGGCAACTCGCCGCGCAGCTTGCTCACGTCCGCCCGCGGCGGCACACCGAACAACCGGCTGTATTCGCGGCTGAAGTGGGAAGGGCTGCCGTAACCCACGCGGAAACTGGCGGTGGCTGCCTCCATGCCTTCCGCCAGCATCAATCGCCGCGCCTCGTGCAGCCGCAGCTTCTTCTGGAACTGCACCGGCGACATCCGCGTGACCTGCTTGAAACTGTGGAACAGCGACGACTCACTCATGTTGACCATGTCCGCCAGATCGCGAACGCGCAGCGGCTCAGTGAAACGATCCTTGAGCACCGCGATCACCTTGGAAATACGGTGCGTCTGGGTGTCCGCCATCGCGAACTTGCGCATGTGCAGACCGATCTCCCCGATCAGCGCACGATAGAAGATCTCTCGTCGCACCAGCGGCGCAAGCATTCGAATGTCCTGCTGCGGCGAATCGAGCAGCGTCACTAGCCGCAGTATCGCCTCCACCAGCCCCTTCTCCGCCTGTACCCGACTTAAACCACAAGCATTCTCGGGGCACTCCTGCTGCTCCGTGTCGCCGAGCCCCTCGCCCAGCGCCAGCACCAGATCGGTGATCTCCTGGGGTTCGACAGTGATTTTCAGACCCAGATAGGGTTTGTCCGGTGACGCCTCAGTGACCTTGCCCAGTACCGGCAGATGCACTGCCGACACCATGCAGCTCAGCGGGCCGTAATCGATCTGCCGGTCCCCCAGCCATACCGTCTTGCTCCCCTGCGCGATCAGGCAGAGCGAAGGGTCGTACACGGTGGAACCGATGCAGTTGTTGATGGAGGAATCGGCTCGCACCAGCTCCAGTCCCGGCACCGCGGTGGTGGTCAGACCCTCCTGGTGCGTCCATTGACGGATCTGCAACGCCAGAGTATCCGCCAATCGTCCAAGTTCATCGTCAAGCGTTTCGAAGACAGGTTGAACGACACTCACGACTTCACCTCTCGCTTGCTGGTCTGATGGTCATCTTGAGACAAATCGCGATTATATGCCTGCTTTCTGGCTTTCTGATGACAGAAAGCCGATATCTGCAGGATTGGGCAAGACCTTTGAAGGAACGGGCAATCATGCCCCGATGCCAATCCCGAACAGCCGGAAGCTGACACGCTCCCTTCCGCAGATCCACCATGTCGACAGAATTAGGCAATCAATGACGAGGAATCCGATAACGCCCGCGCTTGCCTGAACCCTACAGTGATCGTCCTATCCGGTGCCCATGCTCGCCAACCCCAGAGGTTGGCTGGTGCGTTTTCGGGCCTGACTCGCGCGATCTCTGGGCTGATTTTGACCGATCGCGACCGGAAACAGTCAACGCGGGGTCAAGGAAATGCAGAAATACAACGAAAAGCGCGTGTCGACGGCAAGTCTGTCTCGCGGATTGGGCGTATTGCTCGTCATCGCATTGATCGCCGGTTGCGATGCCCGGGGCGAAGCGCAAACCGCCAGTGCGCCGCCGCCGCCGGCAGTAGATGTCGCAACGGTGCTGGTGGAACCCGTCACGCTGCGGGAAACCTTCACCGGTCGCGTGGCGTCACCGCAGACCGTAGAGTTGCGGCCGCGAGTCAGTGGCTATATCGACGAAGTCGCCTTCGAAGAAGGGGAACTGGTCGAGGCCGGCGACCTGCTGTTTCGTATCGATCCCCGTCCCTACGAAGCCCGGGTACAGGCCGCCAAGGCCTCATTGGCTCAGGCGCAGAGTCAACGCCGGCTTACCGAGGTCGAGGCCGGCCGATCCCGCCAGCTGATCCAGAAACACATGATCTCCCAGGAGCAGCACGACCAGCGTCAGGCGGCAGCGCTCAATGCCCGAGCGCAGCAGGCGGAAGCCGAAGCCGCGCTGACCAGTGCCGAGCTGGATCTGCAGTACACCCGCGTCACCGCGCCGGTAACGGGACGCACCGGACGTGCCATGGTCACCAAGGGCAACCTCGCCAGTGCCGATCAGTCGGTGCTGACCACGCTGGTGTCGGTCGATCCGCTGTACGTCTATTTCGACAGCAACGAAGCCGAAGCCCCCAGCGCTCAAGCACTGCTGAATCAAGGCAAGACCGCCACGCTACGCATCGGGCTGACCGGCGAGACAGGGTTCCCTC
Organism: Salinicola sp. CPA57; assembly: GCF_003206035.1. Lineage (NCBI taxonomy): Bacteria > Pseudomonadati > Pseudomonadota > Gammaproteobacteria > Oceanospirillales > Halomonadaceae > Salinicola > Salinicola sp. CPA57. The sequence goes on along the minus strand of NZ_PZJR01000004.1, from coordinate 90,329 downwards.
ACCAGGGACAGCTGGATTTCGTCGACAACCAGATCAACGCGGATACCGGCACTCTGCGCTACCGAGCGGTTCTGCCCAACCCGGATGGCGCCTTCCGACCCGGCCAGTTCGCGCGGGTGGAAATGCCCGTGGCCCATCTGGCAGAGGCGATGCTGGTGAACCGCAAGGCAGTGCTCGCCAATCAGGACCGGCGCTTCGTCTACGTGGTCGGCGACGACAATACCGTGACGCCGCGCCAGATCGAGACCGGCCGCGAAGTGGGGGATCTGATCGTGGTTCGCGAAGGCCTCAAGGCGGGTGAACGCGTGATCGTCAACGGCACCCAGAAGGTCCTCGCGCCGGGGATGCCGGTCGCGCCCAATCCGATCGCCATGCGTGAGCCGGCCGTCGGCAACGATGTCGCCACCCGATCCTGAGAAAGCCGCGCGCCGATCGACTCAACGCGTCCTGAAGCACTTCTCTCCTTCCGAATGACAAGACGCGGCGGGCATCGTCCCCGCCGCTCAGGAGCCTCTGTCATGAACTTTTCCCGCTTTTTCGTGGACCGGCCGATCTTCGCCGCGGTGCTGTCCATCGTCATCTTCGCGGTGGGCGCGATCTCCATCCCCAATCTGCCGATCGGGGAGTATCCGGAGGTGGTGCCGCCCTCGGTGCTGGTCCGCACGACCTATCCCGGCGCCAACCCCAAGGAGATCGCGGAGACCGTGGCCACGCCGCTGGAGGAGGCGATCACCGGCGTCGAGAACATGATGTACTACAAGTCCGTGGCCGGCTCCGATGGCGTGCTGCAGATGACCATCACCTTCCAGCCCGGCACCGATCCCGAGCAGGCGACCGTACGCGTCCAGAACCGGGTCAGCCAGGCGCTGGCAAGACTGCCGGAAGCGGTGCGGCGACAGGGCGTGACCACCCAGAAGCAGTCCCCCACCTTCCTGATGGTGGTCCACCTGGTGTCGCCGGATGACAGCTACGACACCCTCTACCTGCGCAACTACGCGCGCCTGCACGTGCGCGATCAGCTGGCGAAGATCTCTGGCGTCGGCGAGGCGCAGCTGTTCGGCGGCGGCGACTACGCCATGCGCGCCTGGCTGGACCCCGATCGCATCGCTTCCCATGGCCTGACCGCCGGCGACGTGGTCGCGGCCATGCGCGAGCAGAACGTCCAGGTCTCCGCCGGTCAGATCGGTGCCGAGCCCACCCCGCATAGTGATTTCCTGACCCTGATCAATGCCAAGGGCCGCCTGTCCACCGAGCAGGAGTTCGGCAACATCGTGCTCAAGGTCGGTGCGGACGGCGAAGTCCTGCGGCTGCGGGACGTCGCTCGTCTGGAATTGGGCGCAGGCGACTACACGCTGCGCGCCAGCCTCGACGGCAAGGATGCGGTGGCGATCGGTATCTTCCAGTCGCCCGGCGCCAATGCCCTGCAGATCCGCGACCAGGTGATCCGGACCATGGACGAGCTGGCCACCCAGTTCCCGCCGGGAGTGGAGTATCGCACCGTCTATGACACCACGCTGTTCGTGACCGACTCGATCCGCTCGGTGATTCAGACGCTGCTGGAAGCGATCCTGCTGGTGGTGCTGGTGGTGACGCTGTTCCTGCAGACCTGGCGCGCCTCGCTGATTCCGCTGCTGGCGGTGCCGGTCTCGGTGGTGGGCACGTTCTCGGTGCTGTTGCTGCTGGGGTATTCGATCAACACGCTGACGCTGTTCGGGCTGGTGCTGGCGATCGGCATCGTCGTCGACGACGCCATCGTGGTGGTGGAGAACGTGGAGCGCAACATCGGCCAGGGACTGGCACCGCGAGCCGCCGCCCACCAGGCGATGCGCGAGGTCTCCGGCCCGATCGTCGCCATCGGCCTGGTGCTGTGTGCAGTGTTCGTGCCGATGGCGTTCCTGTCCGGCGTCACCGGCCAGTTCTACCGCCAGTTCGCGGTGACCATCGCCATCTCCACCGTGATCTCCACCGTCAACTCGTTGACGCTCTCGCCGGCGCTGGCCGCGATGCTGCTCAGGCCTCACGACGCCCCGAAAGATCGCCTGACCCGAGTGATCGACTTTCTGTTCGGGTGGCTGTTCAGACCGTTCAACCGCTTCTTCAACGCCGGCTCGAATCGCTACCAGGGCGTGGTCTCGGGCAGCCTGCGCCGTCGCGGCGCGGTGTTCCTGGTCTATCTGATTCTGCTGGGCACCACCGGCTATCTGTTCAAGCTGGTGCCGCCGGGGTTCATCCCGGTCCAGGACAAGATGTACCTGATCGCCGGCGTGAAACTGCCGGAGGGCGCCTCGCTGGAGCGCACCGATGATCTGCTGCGCCAGGTGGTGGATATCGCCATGGAGACCGACGGCGTCGAGCACGCGATCTCGTTCCCGGGGCTCAACGCGCTGCAGTTCACCAACACCGCCAACACCGGGCTGGCGTTTCTGACCCTGAAGCCGTTCGATCAGCGCACCCGCACCGCGGCGGAGATCAACGCCGAGATCGCGGGCAAGATCAGTGGCCTCAAGGACGGCATCGCGTTCTCGTTCATGCCGCCGCCGATCCTCGGGCTAGGCAACGGTTCGGGCTATCAGCTGTTCATCGAGGATCGCGGCGGACTCGGCTACGGCCCGCTGCAGGAAGCGGTGACCGCGTTCCAGGGCGCGGTGGTGCAGACGCCGGGGATGAGCTATCCGATCACCAGCTACCAGGCCAACGTGCCCCAGCTCGATGCCGAGGTGGACCGACTCAAGGCCAAGACCCAGGGCGTGGCGGTGAGCGACCTGTTCGATACCCTGCAGACCTATCTGGGATCCACTTACGTCAACGATTTCAATACGTTCGGCCGCACCTGGCAGGTCATCGCCCAGGCCGATGCCCCCTACCGCGACAGCGTCGAGGATATCGCCCGGCTGCGCACCCGCAACGCCCAGGGCGAGATGGTGCCGATCGGTTCGATGATCGATATCCACCAGAGCTTCGGCCCCGATCCGGTGCTGCGTTTCAACGGCTACCCGGCCGCGGATCTGGCCGGCGAAGCCGACCCCCGGATGCTCTCGTCGCCTCAGGCGATGAGCGCCTTGACCGATATCGGCGAGCGCGTACTGCCGGATGGCATCGACTTCGAATGGACCGACCTGAGCTATCAGCAGTCCACTCAGGGCAACGCCGCGCTGGTGGTATTCCCGTTGGCGGTCATGCTGGTGTTCCTGGTGCTGGCCGCGCTCTACGAGAGCTGGACATTGCCGCTGGCGGTGATCCTGATCGTGCCGATGTGTCTGCTGTCGGCACTCGTCGGCGTCAAGATCTCCGGCGGCGACACCAACGTCTTCGTCCAGGTGGGCCTGGTGGTGCTGATCGGGCTGGCCTGCAAGAACGCCATCCTGATCGTCGAATTCGCCCGCGAGCTCGAGTTCCAGGGTCGCAGCGTGGTGGAAGCGGCGCTGGAAGCCTGCCGGCTGCGGCTGCGTCCGATCATCATGACCTCGATCACCTTCACCGCGGCAGTGATACCGCTGGCGCTGGGCCACGGCGCCGGCGCCGAGGTGCGTCAGGCCCTAGGCATCGCCGTCTTTGCCGGGATGCTCGGCGTGACCCTGTTCGGGCTGTTGCTGACCCCGGTCTTCTACGTGGCGCTGCGCAAGCTGGCCGGTCCGCTCAGCCAGGGGCACGGCTCGACGATGGAAGGCGAAGACCAGCAGCCCCACAACGACCCTGCCTGATCGGGAGCCGCGGTCAAACCGGCAAACCGTTGGCAACGGGGGGAACGATGCGCCATCCTGCTGGCAACGCTACAGGGGGCCGCTATCGTGACCGTTTCTCGCCGACTCTTCTTTGCCTTGTGGCCCGACGACGCCAGTCGCCGGGCGCTGGCCGACGAGGCCGCGCGGCTGGCACCGCTCTGTGGCGGCTACCCGCTGCCGGCGGAGAACATGCATGTCACGCTGGCGTTCCTGGGCAGTGTCGACGAGGTCCGGCTCGCCCCCCTCGTGGACCTCGCGCAGGGCTGGCCGGCACTGCGCGGCGAGTGGAGACTGGACCGACTGGGCCATTTTCCCCAGCCCCGCATCGTCTGGGCCGGCAGCCAGACGCCGAACGACGCGCTCCTGACGCTCGATACCGAGCTCTGGCGGGCGCTGTCCCGCCACGGCTTCACCGCGCCGCAACGTGAATTCACCCCGCATGTCAGTCTGGTACGTCAGGCCGGCCGCGCGGCGACAAGGACCACACTGATCACTCCCGTCATCTGGCGATACGACCACCTCGCGCTGGTCGAGTCCCGACTCGACGGTGAGACGTCGCGCTACCTGACGCTGGCTCACAGCCAATCCTGACCACGGTTCAGAACAGAATCTGCAGATTGTCAGAAGCCAACTCCACGCCCTCCGGCAGGATTCGGGAAGTCGCCATGAAGTCGGCATCCAGCTCGTGACTGATATGGGTCAGCCAGGCGCGAGACGGCTGGATTCGCTCGATGATCTCCAGCGCCATGGCAACGTTGTTGTGGTTGCGGGGCGTAGTATGCGACTCCGGGTGCGGGGAGTCATCAGACTCCGGATTCGGGGAGTGATAAGAGTCGGGATGAGTCGCATCGACCACCACGCCATGGGGCCGCCATTCGCTCAGAAAGCGTTCGGTGGCACCGGGCAGGCCCACGGTGTCGCACAGCCAGGCCAGCCGGTTGACGCCGTCTTCGATCGCGTAGCCCAGCGTCGGCTTGCTGTGGTTGAGCGGCAGCGGCGTGACCTCGAGCCGCCCCAGCTGCAGTGTCCGGAACGGCTTCAGACCGGGCTGGAAGTCGAGAATGCCGGGGTTCCTGTGCAGGTCGGCGCAGCCTTGAGGATCCTTGGGACCGTAAACCGGAATCGATTCGCCCCGGCCCCAGCGCAGGTGCAAAAGCCCCTGCACGTGATCGGCGTGATAGTGAGTCAGCAGGATGGCGGCAGGGCGCTGACGCTCGCAGCGGGCGGCCAGATCCATGCGCCCGGCGTCGATCAGGATCAGTTCCCCATCGAGTTCGATCTCGCCGCAACAGGGCTCTCGGCGGTGGCAGCTCAGCAGCCGTGCCCGCTGGCAGGCCGGGCAGTCGCAGCCGAAACAGGGAACCTGCGCGCTGTCACCGGTGCCGGCGAAGCGCAGCTTCACGCCGGATCGTCCGATACGGGGGCGGCGTCGAGCCAGGCTTCGAGTGTCTTGACGCCCTCCGCCAGCGCGCCGCCGTTGTCGATTCGAGCGACCCCGGAAAGCGCGTGTTCCTCGCAGCTTCGTGCCAGTCGCGCCTCGACCTCGGCCAGCGTCTCGCGTCCGCGAGCGATCAGGCGTCGGCGCAGCACCTCGGCGTCCGCCACCACCAGCAGCGGCACCAATGCCGCCCCGAATCGCTCGCGCGCCCTTTCCAGCGCGCGGCGACTGCCGTTGAGCACCACCGTGTGCCCCGCCGCCAGCCACGCTTCGATCTCGGCGCCGACGCCGTAGTCGAGCTCATGTGCGCGCCACGAGAGACAGAACAGCCCCCGCTCGCGCCGCCAGTGGAATGCCTCGCGGGAGAGTTCGACACAGTTCTCCGCCCCGCCGCTGGCCCGGGTGATATAGCGATGCGCCACCAGCGCGTCCGGACGACGCCGTGCCAGCTCGCGCAGCAGGCTGTCCTTGCCGACGCCGCTGGCGCCCATGAGGTAGATCAGACGCGACATCTCGGACCTCTCGGAAAATACGCCATCAATGAACCTGCCTGCCCGCGGTCCACACCCGTCTCAGGATGGGATGATCGTCGATCAACCGCACCCGCAATAGATCGGCGCGCAGCCCCGCTGCCAGACGACCGCGATCGTCGAGCCCTACCGCTTCGGCCGGTATCCGTGTCGCGGTGGCGACCGCCCGGGGCAACGCGTAGCCGTTCTCCATCGCCGCCACCCGGAACACGGCATCGAGCAGCGCCGCCGGATAGTAATCCGACGACAGGATATCCAGCACGCCCAGCTCGACCAGATCGGCAGCGGCGATATTGCCGGAGTGGGAACCGCCGCGAACCACGTTGGGCGCGCCCATCATCACCGCCATGCCGGCCCGGTGGGAGGCCTCGGCCGCTTCGCGGGTGGTGGGAAATTCGGCGACGCGAGTGCCGTACTCGTGGCTTTCGGCGACATGCTCGACGGTGGCGTCGTCGTGGCTGGCGATCGCCAGGCCGCGTTCGCGACAGCTGGCCGCAATGGCACGACGATGCTCGGCGCTGTAGCGCTGGCTGTTGTCGATCTGTGTCGCCATGAAAGCGTTCATCGCTGCGTCATCGAGCTGGTACTTGCCCTGATAGTAGACGCGATACGCCTCGAGGCTGGCGAACTGGCGCTGACCGGGGGCGTGGTCCATCAGCGATACCAGGCCCAGCAATGGCGATGACGACAGCGCTTCGAACCGCGCCAGCGTGTTCGGGTGACTGACCTCGCAGCGCAGGTGGAGGCGATGATCGACCCGCGCCAGGCCATCGTGGACGATCTGCGATAGCGCCTGACACATCTCGTCCAGCGCCCGGTGGCGCATGCTCTGCTCGTCCACGTCACCGATCGAGACCGCATCGAACACGGTGGTGATGCCGCTGGCCGCCATCTGGGCATCGTGAGCCAGTGCCGCCTGACGCCCCGGCCATTCGACCTTGGGCCGCGGCTGGAAATATTTCTCCATGTTGTCGGTGTGCAGCTCGACCAGCCCCGGCAGCAGCGTGTCGCCTTCGCAGTCGACGGCGCCGGCGGCCTGGCTCGCGCCGTGGTCGATGGCCGCGATCCGGCCGTCGCGGATCACCAGCGTGCCGTCGATCACCTCGTCGTCGAGCACCAGCCTGGCGTGGGTCAGTATCTGTTCCTGCGCGCTCATGACAACGTCTCCTGGACGTCCCGGGTGAAAGAAGCGCGAGCGCCGAGGCTGTCGTCCAGCGGCAGCAGACGATCGGCGACCCGGTCGCGCACGTCCTCGTCGTGAAAGATGCCGAGCATCGCCGCACCGCGGGCCTTGGCCTCGCCGATCAGGGCGATCACCACGTCGCGATTGGTGGCATCCAGCGACGCGGTGGGTTCGTCGAGCAGCAGCAACGGATGCTCGCCGATGAACCCGCGAGCGATGTTGACGCGCTGCTGTTCGCCGCCGGAGAAGGTACCGGGCGGCAGCTGCCACAACCTTTCGGGCAGGTTGAGCCGGGCCAGCAGCGTCTCGGCCCGCTGGCGGGCATCCTGCTCGTCGGCGCCACGCGCCAGCAGCGGCTCCATCACCACGTCGACGGCGGCGACCCGCGGGACCACCCGCAGAAACTGGCTGACGTAGCCGATCACGTCGCGGCGCAGACCGTGCCAGGCGTAGGCCGGCAGCGTCTCGAGGTCGAGCGTGCCATCGTCGAAATGCAGACGGATACGGCCCTGATCGATGCAGTAGTCGCCATGGAGCATCTTCAACAGCGTGCTCTTGCCGATACCGCTGCGTCCGGCCAGCACCAGGCACTCGCCGGCATGCAGCGTCAGCGACAGATCGCGCATCACGTCGATTTCGAGCCCGCCCTGGCCGTGTAGCAGAAACTGCTTGTGCAACCCGCTCACCGTGAGGCGAGGTCGAGCGTTCGTCATGGAATGCATTGAAATTCCTCCCTCAGGGCGTCAGGACAGAAGAAACCAGCAGCTGCGTATATTCGTGCTGCGGGTCATCGAGAATCTGATCGGTGAGGCCGGTCTCCACAACCTGACCGCGGCGCATCACCATCAGCCGGTGGGCGAGCAGGCGCGCCACGGCGAGATCGTGGGTCACCAGCACCACCGAGAGACCGAGGCTTCTCACCAGCGTGCGCAGCATGTCGAGCAGGCGCGCCTGGACCGAGACGTCGAGTCCGCCGGTGGGCTCGTCCATGAACACCAGCCGCGGCCGGGTGACCAGGGTGCGGGCGATCTGCAGGCGCTGCTGCATGCCGCCGGAGAACGTGCGCGGCGCATCGTCGATACGCCCAGCATCGAGTTCGACCTGGCGCATCCACGCCTGGCCCGTCTCTCTGAGCTGGCCGTAGTGGCGCTGGCCCTGGGCCATCAGCCGCTCGCCGATGTTGGCCCCGGCGGAAACGCCCATGCGCAGGCCGTCGCGGGGATTCTGGTGCACCAGCCCCCACTCGAGGCGCAGCAGCGCCCGGCGCTGCGCCTCGCCGATGGCGTAGAGATCGAGCTCGGCCTCATCCCGGTCTAGCACGTCTTCTCCGGCATGCCGTCGATAGACCACGCGCCCGGCATCCGGCGCTTCGAGCCCGGCAAGCACGCGCAACAGCGTCGACTTGCCGGAGCCGGACTCGCCGACGATGCCCAGCACCTCTCCGGCATGCAGTTGAAAGTCGATCGCCTCGCAGCCCTTGGCCGGGCCGTAGAGTCGGGTGATGTCCTGAACGTCGAGCAGAACCGGACGTTCCAGTGCCGGCTTCTTCATGCCACTTCTCCCCGCCGGGTCTGGCAGTAGTCGGTATCGGAGCAGACGAACATCCGCCCGCCCTTGTCGTCGGTGATCACTTCGTCGAGATAGCTGTGATCGCTGCCGCACAGCGCGCAGCTATGCTCCCAGCTCTGGATCTCGAACGGATGGTCCTCGAAGTCGAGACTCTCGACCCGGGTGTAGGGCGGGATCGCGTAGAGCCGCTTCTCGCGACCGGCGCCGAACAGCATCAGCGCCGGATTGCCGTCGAGCTTGGGGTTGTCGAACTTGGGGATCGGCGACGGGTCCATCACGTAGCGCCCGTCCACCTTGACCGGATAGGCGTAGGTGGTGGCGATGTGGCCGTAGCGGGCGATGTCCTCGTAGAGCTTGACGTGCATCACGCCGTACTCCTCCAGCGCGTGCATCAGCCGGGTCTCCTGCTCGCTGGGCTCGATGAAGCGCAGCGGCTCGGGGATCGGCACCTGGAACACCAGAATCTGACCGCTTCGCAGCGGCGTCTCGGGAATCCGGTGGCGGGTCTGGATCACGTCCGCCGCGGTGGTCGCGGTGGTGGTCTCGACCCCGGCCACGCGCTGGAAAAAGTGGCGGATGCTGACCGCGTTGGTGGTGTCGTCGGCGCCTTGATCGATCACCTTGAGAATGTCGTCGGCCCCGAGAATGCTGGCGGTGAGCTGCACGCCGCCGGTGCCCCAGCCGTAGGGCATCGGCATCTCGCGGCCGCCGAACGGCACCTGGTAGCCGGGAATCGCCACCGCCTTGAGCAGCGCACGGCGGATCATTCTTTTCGTCTGTTCGTCGAGGTAGGCGAAGTTGTATCCGTTCATATTGAGCTCCCGAAACTAGCTGCGTCGCCGGATACGGCGTTAAACACGCCCTCAAAATGCTCATTCATAACCCATGAACTCCGCTTTCTTGGTCGTGTTTGCCTTGTCCCGACTTCCTCGCTGACGTTTCTTCCTCCGTGGAAGGTCGATCCAGCGATTCGCCCAGCTCAGGTGAAGAATTTCGAGCATGTTCGCGGCGCAGGCGCCGGAGCAGATCGAGCTCGGACTGGAAGTCGACGTAGTGCGGCAGTTTCAGATGCGAGACGAAGCCGGCGGCGTCGACGCTGTCGGCGTGCGCCAGCACGAACTCCGCCTGCTGGGCGGGGCCGATGATCGGCTCGCCCAGCTCCTCGGCGCGCAGCGCACGATCGACCAGCGCCATGGCCATGGTCTTGCGCTCGTTGTGGCCGAAGGCGAGGCCGTAACCCCGCGTGAACTGCGGTGCGGCTTCCCGGCTACCGCCGAACTGGTTGATCATCTGGCACTCGCTCAGCGCGATCTCGCCGACGCAGATGGTCTCGTCCCACTCGGCGACGTGGATCTCCACTTCCACCTGGCCCAGGCGGATCTCGCCGGCAAACGGATGATTGCGGCCGTAGCCGCGTTGGGTCGAGTACCCCAGCGCCAGCAGGTAGCCCTCGTCGCCTCGGGCCAGCATCTGCAGTCGGGCGGCGCGGTCCATCGGGTAATCCGGCGGATCGCGGGTGATGTCCGCAGGCTCACTGCCGTCGTCGATCTCCTGCTCCACCAGCCCTTCGTCGTTGAGCAGCGCCAGAATCTGCGGGCACGCCTCGGCGTCGGTGACATCGTCCCGGGTCTCGGCAGGCGGCACCTCGGCGCCGGCCAGCTGGAGGAAATCGAGCAGGCGGTGGGTGTAGTCGTAGGTCGGGCCCAGGATCTGGCCGCCGGGGATATCCTTGTAAGTGGCGCTGATGCGGCGTTCGATGCGCATGCTGGCGGTGTCGAGCGGCTCGCTGACGGCGAGTCGCGGCAGCGTGGTGCGATAGGCCCGCAGCAGGAACACGGCCTCGGTCAGATCGCCGCTGGCCTGCTTGAACGCCAGCGCGGCGAGTTCGGGGTCGTAGAGCGAGGCCTCGCTCATCACCCGGTCGACGGCCAGGCGCAGCTGATCGCCGATCTGGGCGACCTCGAGTTCCGGGCGATCGCGATCGCCGCGGCGGCGGTCGGCCAGCCAGCGGTGGGCGTTGGCGATCGCCTGCTCGCCTCCCTTGACGGCAACGTACATCAGTTCACCTCCCGAGAATCGACGCGCGTGCTGCGGGGCACTGCCGCCAGCTGCGCGCCGCAGCCGAAGATCATGTCCAAACCCCGCGGGAAACTGGCGCGGTTGGCGGCCAGCCGATCCATCAGCGCCCGGCAGCCGGGGGAATCGCCGATGTCGAGTGCGCGGGTGGTCTCGATGCCAGGCCCGGAGAGACGCCAAGGCCCGGCGTTGGCCAGTCGCTCGACGGCGACCAGCAGCGTGGTGCCGCGATCGGGATAGGTGTCGCTGCCCACCGCGAAAGGCGTGCGCGGATCGAAGGACCCGTGGGTCAGCAGCGCGAAATCGGCACTCGCCGGGTCATCGGTGATTCGCGCCCCGGTGTGAAAGGTCAGCGCCTCGCGCAGGGCCGGCGAGTCGAGCTCGGCGCCGATCCAGATCGTGGTATCCAGATCGCACAGACTCAGCAGCGCGCCCCACAGGGCGGCGCCCAGAAGCGGCTTCTGCGGCTGGGCAGGCGGTGTCGGCACGACCAGTTCATGCACGGTGCCGGGCTCGGACATGGCGCCAAGTACCTGCCGAAACAGGCGTTGGCTGTCATGGACGGTGTCATCCAGGGCGGGCCAGGATAGATTCATCACGCTTCTCCTTCGGGTTCATTCACCACGTACGAGAGTGAAGAAATCGACGCGGGTGGCGGCGGCGGTGGCGACGTCACGGCGCTGGCGCTCGGCCAGTTCGGCGGCCAGCGGCGCCAGCAGCTGCGTCTCGAGTGTCTGCTGCCACTCGGGGTGCTGGGCGACGGCATCGGCCAGCGCGATCAGCTCGGCGTGGCGGTGGTCGCGACCCCGTACCCAGCCGTGGCCGAGGGTGCCGTCGTCGAGCGCGACGCTGGCGCGGGTCAGGGTCATCTCGCCGAGATGGAAGGCGTTGCCGGTGCCGCCGGTGCGACCCTTGAGCATCGCCATGCCGGTTTCCGGGCCGCGTACGCAGCGGTGCGGGGGGAAATCGCCGAGCAACGCGCCCAGTGCGCCCCAACGGGCCTCGATATGCTGACGGGAGGAGAGCGCCAGCAAGCGCTGACGCGCGTTTCGTGATGTGTGACTCATGACGCAACCTCGTCGGTGTCGGAATCCATGGGGTCGGTGTCGAAATCGACGTGATAGGAGAGCCGGTCGGCGCGCGCCCGGCCCACGGACACCTCGACCAGCCTGCCGGCCGCATCGGTGTTATCGCTGGTCATCACCAGCAGCGGCGCATTGAGCGGACACTGCAGCCAGCGGGTGTCGTCGCGATCCGCGGGAACGGCATCGATGCGCACCCGCCGCCGATGCAGGCGCAGGCCGTAGTGCTGGCCGAGCAGCGCCCGGGTGGAGCCGCCGCGATAGCGCTCGAGCCAGCCCGGCACCCGCTCGGGATCGAACCAGTGACGCAGCCGCATCAGCGGGGCATCGTCGACGGTGCGCACGGTATCGACCCGCAGCAGCGGCTCGTCGGCGGGTCGTCCGAAGCGCTGGGCGATGGCCTCGGGAGGATTGACGAGTCCCTGTTCGAGACAGCAGGTGTTCGAAGGCAGGCCGAGTCCGGCCAGATTCTGGGTCACCTTGCTGCCGGCGCTGACGGCGTAGTCGAGCCGACGATCGACCACCTGGGTACCGCGCCCCTGGTGGCGCGTCACCATGCCGGCGGCGACCAGTTCGTCCAGCGCCCGGCGCACCGTGTGGCGATTGACCGCGAAGCGCTTGGCCAGCTGCGCCTCGGTCGGCAGCAGATCGCCCGGCGCGTAGTCGGCGCGGACCTCGCGCACCAGCACTTCGGCCAGTTCGCGGTAGCGGGGTATCGTCAGAATTTGTCTAGACATCATGTGGCCCAAAAAACCGGGGGGAAGCCCCGGCATCAGATGAAACGCTTGCGAACACGCTGCGACACCATGTCCAGCAAGGTGACGGCGACGATGATCACCAGCATGATCGTGGCGGTCTCGGTGTACTGGAATCCGCGCATGGTTTCCCACAGCGAGACGCCGATACCGCCGCCGCCGACCATGCCGAGCACCGTGGCGGAGCGAATGTTGGACTCGAAGCGGTACAGGCTGACCGAGATCCACAGTGGCAGCACCTGGGGGATCAGGCCGAAGACGATCTCTTCCAGGCGCCCGGCGCCGGTGACGCGCACGCCTTCCATCGGTCCGGCATCGGTGGCTTCCACCGCTTCCGAGAACAGCTTGGCGAGCACGCCGGTGGTATGGACGAACAGCGCCATGGTCCCGGCGAACGGCCCCAGGCCGACGGCGACCACGAACAGCATCGCGAACACCAGCTCGTTGATCGCGCGGCACGCATCCATCAGCCGACGCACGGGCTGGTTGATCCACCATGGCGCCAGGTTGTCCGAGGAGAGCAGCCCGAACGGGATCGCGAACAGCACTGCCAGCAGCGTGCCCCAGATCGCGATCTGGATGGTCACCAGCATCTGATCGATATAGTGATCGAGACTGCCGAAGGTGGGCGGCACGAAGTCGGCGGCCAGGGTCGCCATGTTGCCGGCGTTCTGGAACAGCAGGCTCGGGGCCATTTCGGCGCCCTGCCAGGCCCAGCCGAGTACGCCCACGGCGATGACCCAGCCGAGCAGCGCGGTCCAGCTGCGCTTGCCGGAGCGGGCTCGCGCATCGAGTGTGGAAGTGGTCATGCATGGACTCCGCTGCATCGATCATGAAGATGGCCAGGGCAGTGGGAACGTCGAAGTCCGCCCTGGCCTGTCAGAGACTCGTGTTCAGAACACGTCTTCTTTACTGCGTCGCCATCGCGGTGGTGTTGCCGGCCGGCTGGGCCTGGGCGGCCTCGCGGGCATCCATGCGCTCGTTCAACGACTCGAGGCGAGCGTCGAGATCCGCCAGCTTCTGCTGCTTGTCGTCGGCATCGAGGGAATCGTCGGCGGCGACCTGGGCGCGCTGCTTGAACAGCTCGAGCTGACGGATCGGCAGCAGCTGGTCGTTGTCGGAAGCGGCGAAGCCGGACCACTGAAGCGGCTCGAGGATCTGCTTCTGCCTGGCGGTATCGCCATAGCTCAGGAAGAAATCGCGCAGCTCGTCCTTGGTCTGCTGGGGCAGGTCGGTGCGCCAGACCAGCGGGTCGGAGGGGATCAGCGGCGACTTCCAGACCACCTTCAGCTGCGCGGCCTTGTCGGGATGGGTGATCTCCAGACGCTCCATGCTCTCGGTATTGAACGTCGCGACATCCACCTGGCCGTTGGCAACGGTCAGCGCGTTGGTCTCATGGTTGGCGTTGAGCGTGCGCTTGAACGCGGTATTGGGGTCGATGTGATTCTTGGCGAAGACGTAGTAACCCGGCACCAGATACCCGGAAGTGGAGTTGGGATCGCCGTTGCCGAAGGTCAACTCACTGGCGTGATCCAGCACCTCGTCGATGGTGTCGTAGGGGCTCGACTTGTTGACGATCATCAGACTCCAGTAGCCCGGCGCGCCGTTGGCGGCGACGGTCTGGGCGAAGATTTCGCCACCGGCGCGATCGACTGCTTCCATCGCCGACTTGTTGCCGTACCAGGCGAGATCGACCTTGTCGAAACGCATCGCCTGGATCACCGCGGCGTAGTCGGTGGCGAAGAACGGCTTGACCTCGACACCCAGCGCGTCGGACATGTCGTCCAGGAACGGCTGCCACTGGGTCGACTGGTTGGTGCTCGACTCGGTGGAGATGATGCCGAAGCGCAGCGGCTGGTCGGCGGCCTGGGCCGAACTGACGGCAAGCGTGCTGCCGAGCAGACCGAGCCCGGCGATCAGCGGCAGGGCCGCACGGCGTAGACGGGATGAGATCATGTCGTTTCCTTGGAGTGTCGTCGGTGATGGATCGTTGTTGGCGAATCGCTGGTGATGGCTCTGTGATGACGGCTCGGTGATGACGGCTCGGTGATCGGCGGGCGAGCGAGCGCCCGGATCAGCCCACCGCATGCAGCGGCGGCGCGAGCCGATGTTCAGGCTGGCGAGTTTCTAGCTCGTCGAGACCGGCGTTTTCGTAGAGCGCCTGCAGGCGGCCGTCGGTGAGGCCTTCGATCGGCCCGTCGTAGTAGAGACGCCCCTGCTTGAGGGCGATGGCGCGACGGCAGTAGCGACGCGCGACCTCGACCTGATGCAGCGTGACGACGACGGTGCGGCCGTCCTCGCGGTTGATCCGCTGCAGAATCTCCATCACCTCGCGGGCACTGCGCGGGTCGAGAGAGGCGATCGGCTCGTCGGCGAAGATCACCTCGGCCTCCTGAACCAGCGCCCGGGCGATGGCGACGCGCTGCATCTGACCACCGGAAAGCGTATTGGCGCGCTGATGGGCCAGGCCGACGATGCCCACGCGCTCCAGTGCTCGCAGCGCCAGGTCCCGCTCCTGCTGGGTAAACTGGCCGATCAGCGCCCGCCAGCGCGGCATCGCGCCAAGATGGCCGATCAAGACATTGGTCAGTACGCTGAGACGCCCGGCGAGATTGAACTGCTGGAAGATGTAGCCGCAGCGACGGCGCTGCTCGCGGCTGGCGCCCAGCAGCCGGCCATGACGCTGCACGTCGCGATCCAGCACCCGGACATGGCTGTGCGACTGGCGGTCGGCACGGGTCAGCCCGACGAGATGGCGCAGCAGGGTCGACTTGCCCGAACCCGATGGCCCGATCAGGGTGACCATTTCGCCACTGGCGATCTCGAACCCGATTTCGCGCAGTGCGGCATGGGTGCCGAAGGATTTGTCGAGCCGTTCGACGCTAACGATGGCGGTCATGCGAGTCGTCCCGGAAAGTGTCGGGCCGTGGGTCGGATCATCAACCCCTGGCCCCGAAATGTTGAACACAGTCTGGCGACGTCGTGTGACGGTTATTTATCTAGACAATTAAGAAACGATGACAAGAGGGAGGGACGGGGCGGGCAACGAAAAAAGCGCCCGTGGGCGCTTTGTCCTGTCTATCAGTGGTTTGACGATTCGCGTCATGTCGTTGACACGAATTCGTCGTCGAATCGTCATGCGCAGGTGAGGTCAGCCGTCAGGCTTTCGCCTTGCTCGTCCTGCCACCGGCCTTTTTCCTGCCACCGGATTGTTCCTCGGCGGGAAGGAAACCGCCCTGCTGCAGCACGTCCTCGTAACCTTCCCGGAAGGTGGGATAGCGAAACGTGTAGCCGGAATCCAGCAGACGCTGGTTGTTGCAGCGCTTGCTCGAACGACGGCGCAGCGGAGACTGGATGACGTCCGGCGTCTCGACCTTGAGCCGCTTGGCGATCCAGGCCATCACTTCATGCAGCGGCGCCGAATCGCAGTCGCTGGCGAGATAGATCGGCTCCAGCGACTTGCCATCCAACGTCAGCTGGATCAGGTGGGCGATCACGCCCGCGCAGTCGTCGCGATGGATGCGGTTGGAGTACATCGGCGGATTGGAGGCGGCGATCCGACCTTCGCTCACCTGGCGGATCAAGCGATCGCGTCCCGGACCGTAGATGCCCGAGAAACGCAGCGCCGTGCCCGGCAGATCATGTGCAAGCAGCGCCTGCTCGGCTTCGCGCATCAGCGTGCCGGAGAAGCCGTGGGGCTCGGTGTCGGTGGTTTCATCGACCGCTTCGCCCGCCTGCTGGGCGTAGACACTGGTCGAAGAGACGAAAAATATCCGTTCGGGCTTCTTTTTACGGGAGCCGAACGCCTGCAGCACCGCCTTCAATCCCGTCGGATAAGCCGCCTCGTAAGCCGACTCCTCGAACCGGTCCGCGGTCACCGAGTAGACGATGATATCGGCATCCGGCAGCGCCGCCACTGCCGCCTCGTCGGTCACGTCCAGCGCCACCGCCTCGATACCGGTTCCATCGAGCGCAGCGACGTTGCGCCGCGCGCCGATCACACGCTGGCCGGCGTCGATCAACTGCTTCCCGAGCTGGGTGCCGATATCGCCGCAACCGAGAATTAGCGTAGTTTTCTTCACCTTTCCCTAGCCTCTTGGTAAAACGTCCTTGATGATTCGTCCTTGAGGACGCGCACAACCACGAGAACTGCGTACCTATCGACTCATTCGCGCCATTTAGTCGCTTTATTCATTCGCCGTATCGCGCAGACAGGGAGCCTTTCGGTCCCAGCTAATGACTCTAACAGAACTCCGCTACATCGTAACCTTGGCCCAGGAGCGTCACTTCGGTCGCGCCGCCGAGCGCTGCTTCGTTTCCCAGCCGACGCTTTCCGTGGCAGTGAAAAAGCTCGAGGACGAACTCGGCATCGCCCTGTTCGAACGCTCCAAATCCACCGTCCAGGTGACCCCGTTGGGCGAGCGGATCGTCGAGCAGGCCCAGCGGGTGCTGGAGCAGGCCACGCTGATCCGGGAGCTGGCCACCGAAGGCAAGGACCAGCTGATCAGCCCGCTGCGCCTCGGTGCCATCTATACCATCGGCCCTTACCTGTTTCCGCACCTGATCCCGGCGCTGTCGCGCATCGCACCGCAGATGCCGCTCTATATCGAAGAGAGCTTCACCGGCGTGTTGCGGCGCAAGCTGCGCAGTGGCGAGCTCGATGCCATCTTCGTGGCGCTGCCGTTCAACGAATCCGACGTGGTGACCAAGACGCTCTACGAAGAGCCGTTCGAAGTGCTGCTGCCGGCCGGCCATCCGTGGACGCAGAAAGCCGCGATCGACAAGGAGGATCTGCTCACCGAACGTCTGCTGCTGCTCGGTGAAGGTCACTGTTTCCGCGACCAGATTCTGGAAGCCTGCCCGGCCATCAACGCGCAACTCAACAACCCCTCGAACACCCTGATCGCCGAGGGCGGCTCGCTGGAGACCATCCGCCACATGGTCGCCTCGGGTTTGGGCATCACGGTGCTGCCGAAACTGGCGATCGGCACCAGTCACTACGAAAACGGCCTGCTGGAGAGCCGCCCGTTCAAGGGCAACGCACCCTCGCGCAGCGTGGCGCTGGCGTGGCGCGCGAGCTTTCCGCGACCCAAGGCGATCGATGCCCTGATTCAGGCGATCGATAAAATCCAGGGCAGCGACGTCGAGGCCGCATGAGCCTCGATGCTCCGGTAACCGACCTCTCCGGCGTCGGCGAAGCGCTGGCCGGCAAACTGGCCAGACTGCGCATCGAGCACATCGCCGATCTGCTGTTTCACCTGCCGCTGCGCTATCAGGACCGAACGCGGATCACGCCGATCGGCACCCTGCGTGCCGGCACCGAAGCGGTGGTCGAAGGCGAAGTCAGCGCCGCCGAAGTCGTTCGCGGCCGTCGCCGCAGCCTGCTGGTCCGGCTCAAGGATGGCTCCGGCATTCTCAGCCTGCGCTTCTTCCACTTCTCGCCGGCCCAGCAGCAGCAGTTCGCCAAGGGCGTTCAGGTGCGCTGCTTCGGTGAGGCCCGTGCCGGCAGCACCGGGCTCGAGATCTACCATCCGGAATATCGCCTGATCCAGATCGAAGCGGCACCGGTGGACGAACATCTGACGCCGATCTATCCGACCACCGAAGGTCTGGCACAGCCGCGGTTGCGCGCCTTGATCCAGCAGGCGCTGAAGCGGCTGGCAAAAGCGCCCGAAAGCCTGCCGGAGTGGATCCCCGAACCGTTGCGGGGACGCTTTCGGCTGCCCGGGCTGACCGAATCGCTGCGTTATCTGCACGAACCCCCGCCGGACGCGCCGCAGGAGCGCCTGGCCGATGGTCGTCACCCCGCCCAGCGGCGATTGGCGCTGGAAGAGCTGCTGGCCCATCAACTGAGTCTGCGCCAGGTCCGCCTGCGAATTCAGGCCGACGGTGCCCCCAAACTGGCGGCGAGCAGCAACCTGCAGGCGCGCTTCCTGACCCAGCTGCCGTTCTCGCTGACCCAGGCCCAGCGCCGCGTACTGGAGGAGATCGGGCGCGACCTGGAGCGCGAAGTGCCGATGCTGCGGCTGGTACAGGGCGACGTCGGCTCGGGCAAGACCGTGGTCGCCGCCATGGCGGTGCTGAACGCCATCGCCGGCGGCTGTCAGGCGGCGGTGATGGCGCCCACCGAGATTCTCGCCGAGCAGCACTTTCGCCAGTTCCGGGCCTGGCTCGAACCGCTGGGAATCGAGGTCGGCTGGCTGGCCGGCAAGCTCAAGGGCAAGGCGCGGCTGGATACCAAGGCGGCCATCGCCGATGGTCGCGTGCAGGTCGCCGTCGGCACCCACGCGCTGTTCCAGGACGACGTGCTCTTCCACCGCCTGGGGCTGGCGGTGATCGACGAGCAGCATCGATTCGGCGTTCACCAGCGCCTCGCGCTGCGCCAGAAAGGGGAATCCGGCGGCCTGACCCCGCACCAGCTGATCATGACCGCCACGCCGATCCCGCGCACCCTGGCGATGAGCGCCTACGCCGATCTCGACCTGTCGGTGATCGACGAGCTGCCGCCGGGCCGCACCCCGGTGCATACCGTCGCCGTCCCCGACGAACGTCGTCCGGAGGTGATCCAGCGCATCCGCAACGCCTGCGCCGACGGTCGCCAGGCTTACTGGGTCTGCACGCTGATCGAGGAGTCGGAGACGTTGACCTGCCAGGCCGCGGAAGTCACCCGCGATACGCTGGTGGAAGCGCTCGAGGAACTCAACGTGGGGCTGGTCCACGGGCGCATGAAGGCGCAGGATAAGGTCGAGGTGATGGACGCCTTCAAGCGCGGCGAGCTGGACCTGCTGGTGGCGACCACGGTGATCGAGGTCGGGGTCGACGTGCCCAACGCCAGTCTGATGATCATCGAAAATCCCGAGCGGCTGGGGCTTTCCCAGCTGCATCAGCTTCGCGGCCGGGTCGGTCGAGGCAGCGTCGACAGCTACTGCGTGCTGCTCTATCACCCGCCGCTGTCGAACCACTCGCGCCAGCGTCTCGGCATCCTGCGCGACACCACCGACGGCTTCAAGGTGGCGGAGAAGGATCTCGAACTGCGCGGCCCCGGCGAGGTGCTCGGCACCCGCCAGACCGGCCTGGCGCAGATGAAGATCGCCGACCTGGAGCGCGATCGCGACCTGCTCGATACCGTCACCGCCCTGGCCCAGGCGCTGCTGGAAGAAGCCCCCGACGCCGCGCCACCGCTGATCCGCCGCTGGCTGGGCGACGAGGCCGGCAGGTACGGGCAGGTGTGAGTCAGAGCGTCGTGCGCTCGTTATACTGCTCCCATAAATGTCACTATCGGCCAATCTCTATTATGCGTCAGATCCTCCAGACAGCGCGATTCCTCGGCAGCCATTCATCTCTCGTTGCGCTGTTACTGGCCGTCGGATCGATACTCCTACCGACAGCCTCCGCAGATGCCGATTCTCCTCACTATCTGTACGACAACGATGCCATGACAGTCAGGAGCCTGGGCGATCACGCACAGATCCTCGACACCGAGACTGGCGAGATCATCGCCGATCACGTACTGGCAACGAACCGGATCGACGACTGGGTGCTGGTCTACACAGGTGACGGCAGTGACACTCCCTACACGGCCAAGAAAGGCATTCTGTCGTCCAAGGGACGCTGGATACTCAAGCCGGTGTACGACGGTCTCGACGTCAAGCGCGACAGCGACGCGTTCGTCGTGGAGCGAGACGGCCACTACGGCGTGTTCGGGCTGGACGGAGTGCAGCGCACCCCCATCGAGTATGATCGCCTGCCGGGCCTGCTTGCCAGCGACGACTTATGGATCGCCGAGCGCGGCCAAAAGGTTGGTGTGGTCAATCCTCGAAACGGCGAAGTGGTTGCGCCGATGGATTATGACGACATCCAGATATGGAACGGGCTAGCGCTCGCCTCGACCTTCGAGCCAGATCGTGATCATCGCCGCACCACCGTGTATAACGCCCGTGGCGATATCGTCGCGGGCGTCGAGCGAGAGGCCGACGTCAAGATCTGGCGCGAGCCAAAGCTGCTCGTGGTTGGCCAGCGCGTACTCGATCCGGCTACTGGCGAGAGCATACTGTCCGGTGATCGTTACGACAAAATCGATCCTATCGAAGGCAGCGATGCGGCGATCGTAAAGCTTGGCGACAAGATGGGGCTAATCGGTGCCGACGGTCACGAACGCATCGCGCCGACCTATGCATTGATCTACCCGCTGAACGCGGGAGAGCCAGCAGACATCTATCTGCGGGTTGCGCCTGATGCCTGGCCGGATGGTGGCGGCGGCAAGGTCGGCGTCGCCGATATCGACGGCCGCGAGATCATTCCCGCCGAGTGGGATGGGCTGGATCTCATCACTGTCAAGCGCTGGGAGGGCGATCCAACCCAGCACTTCTTCTATACGCGACGTGATCACCACTTCGGCAGCATCGATACCAACGGCGATACGATCCTGCCGGCGGATTTCGATTCGGCTCGCCGACTATCGAATGCAGGCCAGGTGTATCGTGTCATCCGTGACGGCAAAACCGGTATATGCAGCCTGCTCACGGGCGAGTGCCCAGTGGAGACGGCATTCGATGCGGTCAATGTCTTCGAAGATGACTATCGGCGAGCGCTCTTCGATGTCGTCAAGGCCAACCATCATGGCTTGATCACACAGTCCGGCAAGACGCTGATTCCGGTCGAGGCCGGTGCCATCAGGCGAATCGCGACCGATACGCAAGCGTCCAGCATCCGCATCGCCATCGTCGACGCCGAGGGCTTGCGAGGCGCACTACTGACTTACGACGAGGCGGCCGCTAACTGGCAGCTTTCATCCGCCGATGTCTCTACAGATGAAGCACTAGAGAGAGGCGCCTATGACGGGCAATTTAGCGCCCAGCAATATCAGCCGACCATCACTGCCCGCTACTTGCCCGAGGACTACACGAATGCCGAAGCCGTCGTGAAGGGCGTGAGTGAGGGGAATTTGCGTGAACTCGTCTATCCCAGCCTGCAACTCTCAAGCGACGAAAAAGCCTATGCCTTCTTCAACGCTTTCAAGGGAATGGACCAAGCGCTAAACGGCTCGTTGCCAGTTTGCCCCAACGATGGAGGCTTCGACATCCTGCTGATATCGCCCCAATACAACGACGCCAGCTGTGCGTTGATTGAATCAGACGAGCGTCTGCACTTCGCGCGCGGCAAAGACGGTTCGCTGCACTGTGCGGCGTGCGCGGCAAGAGGCATTCCCACCGATTGGGTCGAGCGCGGCCCGGAGCGAGTGGTATCCGATCACTGTGCGACTGCAACCAGCGACTCGCTCGGTATAGACCAGGCACTCTATGACAACTGGCTTCAACGCTTTGCCAGCGATATCGCATCACTGCAGAAGGCGTTCAAAGAGAACGACAACTGGATCGACGATGCCGACTTCTCGCGGCTCAGGCGCTCCAGTATCGATATGGAAACCCGTGCACCACACAATGTCGCACGCGGTCTCATGAAATCCGCAGGCCAGCTCGACTCGCCGGACACTCCAGACATCGAAACGCTGCTGACCACATTCGAGCACGCCGAACCGGCAGGCTACGGTGGGATGTTTCCTGAAACCCAATCGCAGTACCAGAACAAGTGCCAGCAGGTCTGGTATCTGCGCCTGCCAGCGCTAGAAGACGCTATCAATGCAGGCGACAGTCACCCGGCGGGTCTCGACTACTCGTTACCCAACGATAGCACCTTCGAGCGTCAAACCTATCCCTATGCGCTGTTCTCCATGAGCGGTGACCGATTGCGCCTGACCGGCATATCCCGGGAGCTTGCCGCTGCTATCCGCTGGATTGCGGAGACGAGAAGTGATGCAACACAGGCCGACGCCAAGGATGAAGTAGTGACATCACCCTGATTGCAGCAGGCCATTTCACCCGGGTGCTACTTATCACATCTTCAGAATGTGACGTGAAAAGCACTCAAAGAGTTTGATACCGGCCCAGAGACCGCCGTAACGCTTCAAGGCAGCCCGGTGATATCAGCGACGAGCCAATGGCCAAGCCGACCACGCTAGGCAGGCACTCCTGATCCGGCGCTGGCTGGGCGACGAAGCCGGACGCTACGGGCAGGTCTAGACGCAAGCGGCGTCCGGCACCTCAGGTCGCCTCGGCGGCCTTGTCGTCGTCGGCCACTTCGACCGGGCGTGCCACCAGCCGAGCGGCCGCCTCGCTCATCGGCACCAGCTGGCGGCTGATATGCAGCAACTGGGTCTGGATCACGCGGCGTTCGTCATCGGCATCGTCCTGGGCGGCGGCGGGCTCCTGCTCGAAGATCGCCATTAGCGCGCTCTGCTCGTCGTTGAGTTCGGGGATCGGCTGGCGAGCGGCCAGACTCGCGGCGATCGCATCGAAGCCATCGGCGATACGGCGGGCGGCGGCATGGATCTCGATATCCGCCCCGCTCGGCGTCAGCGTGCCCCGGTGCGCGCCCAGCGCGGAGAGATAGCCCAGCAGCGTGTGGGAGACCACCAGGAACCGGAAGCCCTCGTCGGCGTCCTTCTTTCGGTAGTGCCCCGGCTCCTGGAGCATGTTGGCCAGCACCGTCGAGAGCGCGGCATCGGCGTTGTGGGCGTTGCGTCGCGCCAGCCGATAGGCCAGATCGTCCTGCTTGCCGGCCTCGTACTGGTGGATGATCTCGCGCAGGTAGAGCGTGCTGTTGGTGAGCGCGGTGGCGGCGACCTTGTGCAGCCGCCGCCCCTGCCAGTCCGGCAGGATGAAGAACACCGCCAGTCCCGAGATGAACGCGCCGATCAGGGTATCGATCAGTCGCGGCAGGATCAGGTCGAAGCCGTCGCCGACCTGATTGAAGCTGCTCAACACCAGCGTGGTGATGGCCGCGGTGGCGACGATGTAGTGCTTTTCCCGGTTGGCGAAGAAGGTGACCCCGGCGACCACCGCGATCAGCGACTGGAGCAGCGGGTCGGGAAACAGGCTGATCAGGGCCCAGCCCACCACCAGACCCAGCACCGTCCCGACGATGCGCTGGCGCAGGAACCGCCGCGTCGCCCCGAAGTTGGGCCGACACACGAACAGCGTGGTCAGCAGGATCCAGTACCCCTGTGTCGGATGAACCAGGTGCAGTACGCCGTACCCTACCAGCAGGGCGGTCGACAGCCGCAGCGCGTGACGGAAGGTCGGCGAACCCGGCGTCAGGTTGAGCCGAATGCGCTCCCAGGCGTCCTTGAAGCTGCGCGGCGAGCGGTTGAGCAGGCTGGCATCCTTCTGGTCGGCCACGGCATCCGGATTGTTGGCGCTGGAGAGCTGGTCCTCCAGCGTCGCCAGATTGCGTCCCAGCGCCTGCAGCGAACGCAGCAGCGGCGTCCAAGCCGGGTTGCGCTGGGCACGCAGGTAGACGATCGAGGCCCGCAGGTCTTCCAGTGCCTGCTCGCTCTGGCCGTGGTCGAACGGCTGGCGCAACAGCAGCGCCTTGGCCAGCCGCTTGCAAGCCCGGCCCTGCTGGTCGAGCAGCCGCTGGCAGCGGAATAGTACGTCGTGGTGAAAGAATGCCTCCGACAGCGCGGAATAGGGA
Organism: Salinicola sp. CPA57; assembly: GCF_003206035.1. NCBI lineage: Bacteria > Pseudomonadati > Pseudomonadota > Gammaproteobacteria > Oceanospirillales > Halomonadaceae > Salinicola > Salinicola sp. CPA57. The sequence continues at coordinate 66,442 of NZ_PZJR01000004.1, read as the reverse complement.
TAGTGCGAGGCACTGACCCGCTCGTGAATATCCTGAGCGATGAAATAGAGCCGCAGGTACCGGTTGAGCTTGCGGCTGCCGCGTTGGCCCTCGAGACGCCGGAAGATCATCTCCTTGGCCTGATTGAGCGCCGTCACCACGCGGCCGTTCTGACGCGCCAGCGCGACGCGCCGGCTCTCCACGTCGACCCCGCGCAGCGGTTCGAACAGCGTTGCCTTGATGATCAGATACTCACCCAGTTCCCGATACAGCTGCGCCATGCTCTGCTTGACCGGCTGGCGCGAGAACAACGCACACCAGATGACCGAGATCGCCCCGTACCATGCCGCGCCCGCGACCAGCAGCAGCGGTTGCTGCCAGAAATTGCCATCGGTGGTGCCGCCGTGCTGCTCGATGTTGATCATCGAGTAGACCGACAGGATCAGCGTCGCCGAGGCGATGGTAGCGTAGCGCTGCTCGACCGCGCCGAGCATGATGAAAGTGAACGCCGATAGCGCGAGGCCGGGGGCGAATAGCCAGGGCCAGGGGAACAGTAGCTCCACCGAGCTCGAGGCGACCAGAAAGCAGATCAGCGTGACCAGCAGCGCGCGGACGCGGCCTTCCCAGTTGTCGTCGGTCTCGGAGAGCGCGCTGGCGATGATGCCCAGAAACAGCGGAATGGCGAGCGCGATCTGGTCCTGGGACCAGCTCAACGCGATGGCGCCACTGAACGCCAGAAACACGCGGAAGCTGTAGGCAAACTTGTCGAGCGTCCACAGCTGGCGCAGGGAACGGGAAAACGAATCGGAAATTTCGGTCTCTCCAGGATTGTGGTTATGCCGTCACGATAGCGCGCCCGCAGCAGCGGGAACAGATACCACAGACGGTGGACGGATAGAGAATCTGACCAGAATTTAGACTTTAGTATAACGTTGCTGATCCGGTCGGCCGCAACGGCTTTCCGCTTTATCCCCACCCCAGACTTCGGCATGATCGGGGTTTCCCGGAAGACTGAGGCAAGGCGTGGGATCGACCAACAAGTCGCATCGAAGCGGCGTGAGGCGCGCGCTAGGGTTCGTGGACCAGCTGCTGCGTGCCGTGGTGATACTGAGCGTGATCGGCTGGGGGGCATTGGCACTGCATTTCGAACTGCCGGGGCCACGCCCGCTCGTCCTCCTTACCATTGCCGCGTGGGTGCTGATCGGCGGCGCGGCGCTGATCGCGCCATGGCGGATCAGGCGGCGTACGCCTCTCATGACTGAGAACGCGCCTCGCAAGCCGCAGCGCAGCCGCGCGGCACCGACGATCCGGCTGACGTTCACGCTGGCGCTGATCGTGCTAGTGACCTGGTGGCAAAGTCTCGAACCTCGCAATGATCGCGACTGGGCGCCGGACGTGGCACGCCAGCTGGCGGTCGAACGTGACGGCGACCGGGTCACGCTTCACAACGTGCGCGACTTCGAATGGCAGACGCCGGACACGGCGACACCGCGCTGGGAGACTCGAGAGTACGACCTTTCGCAGCTCGACGCGGTGGATATGGTGGTCTCCTACTGGATGGGGCCGGCGATCGCCCACACGCTGGTCACGTTCGGCTTTGCCGACGGCCGGCATCTGACGTTTTCAGTGGAGATCCGACGCGAGCGGGATGAGGCGTTCTCGATCAGCGGCGGCTTCTTCAAGCAGTTCGAGCTCAACCTGATCGCCGCCGACGAGAACGATATCCTGCGCCTGCGCAGCAACGTGCGCGATGAGGACGTCTATCTCTATCGCGTCGGCCTGTCGCCACAGGCCCGTCGTGAGCTCTTCCTCGCCTATCTGGACGAGGCCGACCGGCTGCGCCAAAGCCCTGAGTTCTACAACACCCTGACCAGCAACTGCACCACCATCGTGTTCGACATGGCGGCCAGGATCGTCTCCGGGCTACCCAAGGATATCCGGCTGATTCTCTCCGGCTACCTACCGGAGTACGTCTACGATATCGGCGGACTGGACACGAGCCACCCGCTCGAATTCCTGCGCAGCCGAGGCTATATCAATCCGCGTGCCCGGCAGATCCCCTACACTGCCGGCAGCGAGGCCTTTTCCCGCGCCATCCGCGACGGGGTTCCCGCTGCCGATGGCGAGATCCTTCATGCTTCATCGCCCTGAGCCGAGCTTGACAACATGATCCCAATAACATGATCTCAATGCCATGACCTCCCTGCGCGACGCCATCGAAAATCGCATCAGCCATCTCACCGGGCGCACGCTGGGCGGGGTCGACTATACCCAGCCCAAGGGCGACCCGGGCCTGTTCGGGCCGGAAACCGTGGCGTGGAAAGTCCACGGCGAATTCACGCCGATGATGTGCGGCGGCGTCAGCGCGCTGCTGCTGCAGATGCTGCATCCGCTGGCACTGGCCGGCATCTGGGATCACTCCAACTTCCGCCAGGACATGATCGGCCGGCTGCGTCGTACCAGCCAGTTCATCGCCGTCACCACCTTCGGCTCCCGCGACGACGCCGAGCGTCTGCTCGAGCGGGTGCGGCGGGTTCACGATGGCGTCAGCGGCCACGCCGCCGACGGCACGCCCTATGCCGCCAACGATCCCGACCTGCTGGTGTGGGTGCACGTCGCCGAGATGAGCCGCTTTCTGGCTGCTCACATCCGCTATCGCAATCCGAACCTCGGCCTCGCCGATCAGGATCGCTATTTTGCCGAAACCGCCCGCGTGGCCGAAGCGCTGGGCGCCCGCGAGGTGCCGCGCTCCCGCGCGGCCATCGACGCCTACCTGGAACACCAGCGCCGCTATCTGGTCTGCGATTCGCGCACCCGCGACGTCATCGACGTGCTGCTGCACGCCTTGCCGCCGAGCCCGATCATCCGCCCCGCCGGGGCGCTGTTCATGCGTGCGGGCATCGATCTATTGCCACCCTGGGCGGCAACGCTGCTGAGTCTCGAGATGTCGACGCTCGAACGCCACGCCGTGCGCCAGGGCATTCGCACCATCGCCCCGGTGGTGCGCTGGGCGGTGCGCAACGGCTCCTATCGTCGCGCCATGGAGCGGATGCAGGCGAAGGAACAGCAGCGGAAGTAGGCACCGTACTATTTCGCAGACGCGAGCCCTGACTCGTCGCGACGCACGCGATCGATCTTCAGCATCCGCGCGATCACCTTGTCGAGTTCGGACTGCTCGAAGATCTTCTTCCAGTCGTCACGCAGGATATTCTCGCGGCCGTAGTCGATCGCGATCATGCAGGCATCCGAAAACGGATTGGTGCTGCGAAACGCCACCGCCAGCGCAATCTGGATATGACCGTAGAGCATCGCCTCGGCGGCTTTCTGGGGCACGCCGGTGCGCGCGACGGTCTCGTCCAGTGCCTCCTTCATGAAGGTGCCGAGCATGCAGGTCACCGTTTCCACCAGCGTGGGCTCGAGATAGGCCAGCTGAGTCACGGTGATCCAGTGCACGTCGTCGACCGGGGCGTACATCACACGGATCACCGCTTCCAGCGCCGCCTTTTCCGCGTCGCTGCCGCTCTCAAACGCCGCCGCGACGGACTGAGTGGCCGCCACGCCGCCAAAGGCATCGGCATGCTCTTCCCTAGTGTAGCGTTCCAGAAATACCGACGGATGACACGGATGCGCCACAGCGTAGTGAATATCTTCGCGCGGGAACAGCAGGTTGGCGTAGGCCGCTGCCGGATCCAGCGTCAGCACCGTCGCGCCGGCCTTCATTTGCGGCACCAGCGCTTCGGAGACCTTGCCGAGCACGATGTCCGGCACCGCCAGGATCAGCAGATCGCAGTCGGCAATGACGTCATCGATGGCCGACACGGCTCGCCCGGCATCACGCACGCGCCGCTGACCTTCCGGCGCGTTCTCGCAGTAGTGCACGTTGAAATCGCTGCGCGCCAGATTGGCCGAGATTCGCATACCCATCTTGCCGCCAGCGCCGACCAGCGCGATCGATCGATACGATTGCGTCATGCTGTGTGACTCCTCAGAAAGTGCAGGTTGTGTCGGGTCCATTCTGACTCCAGACGACAGGTCGTCGCGGCATCCGTCTGCCAGGGCAGCCAGTGCTCGATGACCAGGGAAATACCGCGAGAGACCGGGTCGACGCGTTCCAGCATGGCGTCGAACGGCAACTGACCCTCCCCCAGCGGGCAGCCGATGAGCTGGAAGCCGACCCAGCCGGGGGCGCGGGTGAAGTGGAAATCCTTGACGTGCAGATTGACCACGCGGTCCGCCGTGTGCGCGATCACCGCTTCGGGGAGCGCCAGCGCGGCGACACAGTTGGCGGGATCGAGACACACGCCGATGTGCGGATCATCGAGAGAGTCGACGACGGTCATCAGATCCTCGACGGAAACCTGTTCGTAGGTTTCCAGCGCCAGGGTGACATGCTGCCGTCGCAATCGCGGCAGGATCGATGCCAGCCGCCGGATCGCCGCCTCCGTAGAAGGCCGATCGGCATCTCGATACAGCATGCTGCGCAGCAGCGACACGTCCAGCCGCTCGGCGAGTTCGAGATAGCGGTCCAGGTGATCGGGCGCCACGCCTCTGGTGCCGAGCTCGAGCCGGACGCCGAGGCGCTCGGCCTGCGTCCGTAGCTGCGTCAGACGGGCGTCGTCGAAGTTTTCGATCGCCGGGTAATCGCAAATCTGGAACACGTCACCGCCGAGTGCCGCCGTCTCCTCGAGCATCGCTTCCAGCGACATCGGGTCCTCGACCCGGTCCGATCCGCGCCAGAAGAAGGCGTAGGTACTCAGTCCAATCCGCATGGTTGCTCCGGCATCGGTTGGCAGGGCCATCATCAGTGCCCAGCCGTCGCGTCGTGCGATGTCATGCGACGGCTGGGCATCACCGGTTCACGACTGATCGCCAGCATCACCACGCCAGCCATCGCCATGAAACCGCCAACCACGAACATCGGCAGGGTGTAGCTGCCGGTCATGTCGTGAAGCGCACCGGTCAGGTACCCCGAGGAGAATCCGGCGATATTGCCGATGGTGTTGATCAACGCGACGCCCGCGGCGGCAGCAGCGCCGTCGAGAAAGCGCGTCGGCAGCGTCCAGAAATTGGGCAGCGCGGCGAAGATCGAGCAGGCGGTGATGGTGATCATGGCGATCGTCGCGGCGGGCGACGCCATGTAGAGCGCCAACGGCACACTCAGCGCCCCGGTGAAGGCCGGTAACGCGATGTGCCAGCTACGCACCCCACGTCGCGTGGCATCGCGAGACCAGAAATAGAGTGCAACCGCCGCCGGCAGATAGGGTACGGCGGTAATCAGGCCCTTCTGCATCAGGCCGAAATGGGTCCCGAACTGCGCCTCGAAGCCGCCGATGATCGTCGGCAGAAAGAAAGCGAGGGCGTAAAGGCCGTAGATGAAACCGAAGTAGATCCCGCACAGCGCCCATACCCGGCCGCTGGAGAACGCCTGCTTGAGCCCTTTCTTCTCTTGATTGGCGCCAAGCTTCTGACGGGACTCCCGCTCGAGCTCGGTGGTCAACCACGTCTTCTCCTCGGCCGTCAGCCAGCGCGCATCAGCCGGGCGATCAACCAGATAGAACCAGGCGACGATACCCAGCAGGATGGCCGGAATGGCCACGCCGAAGAACATGAAACGCCAGCCCGCCAAGCCGAAGAACGCGCCATCGTGCTGGATCAGCAAGGCCGCCAGCGGCGCGCCGATGACCGTGGTCAACGGTTGGGCCAGATAGAATAGCGCGAGGATGCGGCTACGATAGCGCGCCGGTACCCACAGGCTCAGAAACAGGATCGCACCGGGGAAGAATCCCGCTTCGGCCACGCCCAGCATGAACCGCAGGAAGTACAGCCCGCCCGCGCTGTCCACCCAGGTGAACAGCAGCGCAACGACTCCCCAACTGACCATGATACGGGCCAGCCACTTGCGCGCGCCGAAGCGATGCAGCGCCAGATTGCTGGGCACCTCCAGCAGGATATAGCCGAGGAAGAAAATCCCGGAGGCAAAGCCGAACTGCGCGGCACTCAACGCCAGATCCGTATTCATGCCGTTGGGTGCGGCAAAGGAGATCGCCGTCCGATCCAGGTAATTGACGAAAAACATCAGGGCCACGAAGGGCACCAGACGCCATGCCACCTTGCGAATGGCGGACGTTTCTACCGGTGAGGCTGCCGCGTGTTCCATGATCGCTCCCACTCCCGCAAAAGGTTGTCGGTGACCACGGCATGGCCCGTAGATGTCGGCCATATCGCGGCAAGAGTCATGCGATCATCAGGTCATCATACCACTTCGGCAATACGGCAAACGTCGTAGACCGAGCATGGCGGCCGTGATCGGCAAGTCTCTCTCGGCGGAGGTGTGTGAAGGCGCTAGCGGATCGCATCGGAGATCGGGCATTGCACGCGGAGCCTGAGGATTTCAAACCCTGCGAGCCGATCGGTTCCACCCGCGCGCAGGCATGCCTGCCTGCTCGGCGCCGGCTGAAAGCCGTCCCCCATCGCATCGAGTCGCGACAGTTCGAGCAGGTTGGCACCCGCCAGGCGCAGCGGCGCGGCATCCGCACTCAAGTTGGCGATCCACACTTCGCTGACCGCCGATGATTCGGTTTGCCAGGCCAGAGAGGTCAGCGGGTGTTCCAGCTGCAGCTGGCGCAGCGGTCGCCCTGCTGCTCGCGCCAACCCCGCGATGACGTGGCCCACGGGATAGAGATGATCGGCGCCGATATCGAACGGTGGACCGAGGGACGACAGCGTGACGGCATCGACCCCGGCACAGGCAACGCGGGCCACGAACCCGACGGCCCAGGCCGCCGCGAAAAGCCCGCCCTGGCGCGGGTCGTTGTCGCTCAGGGTCACGCGCTGCGTGCCGTCATTGGGCGTGAGCTTCTCGCCGTAGGGGTTGGTCCAGGCGCCGATGGCAGTGGTGGTGATTCGGTAGGGCACATCCGGTGCCAGCGCGCGGCAGGAGGCGACGATATCCGGCAAGCTTTCCAGGGTTTCCATCACCGAGCGATCATCCGCGGCATGCACGATGGGCGAGACGGCATGGGTGATGAAGTCGATCGTCGTGGGGTCCGGGCGGCAGCGGTTGAGCTCGGTGAAGTAGGTGGGCACGCCGCCGCCCAGCGCCAGCTCCGGCCATAACGGACGCGCTGCCGCCAGTGCCTGATCGGGCGAGGTACCCGAAGGCCAGTCGCCATCCGGCTGGTGACTCTTGAGATAGGCCGCCGGCGTCACCAGCATCCCTGCCGGTACGAGCGACACGCTCTCCAGCCGCCTGGCCAGCGCGGCCAGCGACCGTCCGGGATCGCTGTCCTCGCAGACCACGTAGAGCCATATCGCCACGCGGCGTTCGCTGGCGAGGGACATCAGACCGGCCAACCGTTCGAGTGTCAGCGGATCGCGCAGATCGAGCAGCACGTCCAGATGCCGTGGCGCGACGGCCTCGAGCTGCCGCGACAGGCGCTCGAGCGTCGGATCCAGATCGAAAAGACGATCCAGCCACACGCCGCATCCGATGGACGGCAGCATCAGCGATAGCGGTTCTCCGAGCCGGATCGTCCGACCGGCGACACTCATGGCGAGCCTCCGTCGCGATCTAGCAGCGAAACGGTGACCTGTTGCATGATCCGATCGCCCGCTTTCAGCACGTAGGGCGTGGGCCAGGCCAGCGGTCGGTTGTAGATCTTGAACGACGCATCCGACCAGTTGCGCTGATCCTCCATCTCGAAGACATCACCATCGAAATCGATTCTCAACGTGACATCGTGCGTTGGAGAGAACTCAAGCCGTCGAATATCGAACAGCGGCTGGGACGGGCTGATCAGGCGAGGGAAGCGATCCGCTTCGCTACGGCCATCCGTATGGGTGACCTTCACCGGCGCGCCGACAATCCCACGCAGCGGTAGCAGCACGCTCAAGCCGCTACGTGCAGTCGGGAACGAGGCGTTCGCTTCGAGCATCAGTGTGACCGTGACCTGACGCACGCTGGCCGCGACTCTCAGCTGGCCGTGAAGACAGGGTTCGGCGCCCTTCCCCGATGGCAGATGAAACGTCTGCGTCAGCGTGGCGTCGTCCTCGGAAAGCGCGATCAAGTCGTCATCGACGATCGGCGCGAAAGTCCCCCACTGCGGATCGCGAAGAACGGCGGCGATACCGCGAACGATCTCGATATCACCGTATCGCAGCCAACGCAGCGCCCCCGCCTGCCAGCTGAACGACAGCGGGCCCAGCCCGATATCACGCAGATCGGGATCGGCGCTGGACGTGCCGTAACGAGCGATGGCCAGAGAGTCGCCTGCTATCGGGATATCATTCTCTGCCACGCCTTGGTCTCCCTGATCGACGATCGTCATGCGGTGATTGACCCGCCTGTCTTCGATGATGGCGGGTTTGACAGGGGATGCCATTCGACCTTTGGTATGATGACATGATCTCCATGCCCCGATTTAATGCCATTACGCTGTCCACTCCGGGAAAGCCAGACCGGGAGAGGACCATCGGAAGCAGTGATTGCAGGAGTGACCTGGATGGCCGGAGAACGAATCGTAAAGGGCGCGCTGATCGGCTGCGGCTTTTTCGCCGAGAATCAGATGCGGGCATGGCAGGAGCTGGAAGGCGTTAGCATCGTGGCCCTGTGCGACCGAGATCCACGGCGGCTGGCACATTTTCAGGCATTGTTCGGTATCGAAGATACGTTCACCGACGCCGAGACGATGTTCGCGGCGCTCACCGGCTCCGGAAATCGAGGCCTGGATTTCGTCGATATCGCGACGACCACGCAGGCCCACGCGGCGCTGGTGCCGCTGGCGGCACGCCACGGCGTCGACATCATCTGCCAGAAGCCGTTTGCCGGTTCGCTGGCAATGGCCCGCCGACTGATCGTGCAGTGCGCAGAGAACGGCGTGAGTCTCAGCATCCACGAGAACTTCCGCTGGCAACGGGCGGTGCGCCAGACGATCGAGGTGTTGCGGGCCGGACGGATCGGCCGGCCCTTCTTCGGCCGGATCAGCTATCGCAGCGGCTTCGACGTCTACAAGGCGCAACCCTATCTGGCTCGCGTCGAGCGCTTCATCATCGAGGATCTGGGCATTCACGTGCTGGATATCGCCCGCGCCCTGTTCGGCGAGGTAGAGCGGCTCAGCTGCGAGACCGCGCGGGTCAATCCCGGGATCAACGGCGAGGACGTCGCCACCCTGATGCTGCATCACGACGACGGCGTGACCGCCGTGGTGGACTGCAGTTACGCCACCCGGCTGGCCGACGACCCGTTTCCCCAGAGCCTGATCGAGATCGACGGTGACAACGGCTCGCTGCGCCTGCGTCAGGATTTCGAGCTGGAGATCCATGGCGCCGAGGGCGGTTGCGACAGGCGCGATGTTCGTCCCGAGCCTCCAGCCTGGAGTGAAGCTCCGTGGTGGCCGATTCAGGAGAGCGTGCTCGCCTTCCAGGCCGACTGGCTCGAGGCACGTCGTCATGGTCGTGCGGTCGAGACCCATGGCGAGGACAACTTCAACACGCTGGCGCTGGTCGAAGCCGCCTATCGCGCGGCGGCGGCGCATCAGAGCGTCGTTCCGGCGCGCTGGAGTCGATGAGCGTCAGCCACAATGACTGTTTTCCCGTTGGCCGAAGCGGCTATGCTAGGGTGCGTATCGACAGGACGGTGCGCGAAGCCGTCGCCATCACACAGGAACGCCATGAATGACATCGCCGCGGGACCGATTCGTCGACGCAAGCTATCGGATGAAGTCCTGGAACGCCTGCTGGCGTTGATTCGCACTCAGAAGCTGCAACCCGGCGACCAGCTGCCCCCGGAGCGCGAGCTGATGACGCTCTACGGCGTGGGCCGACCGGCGATTCGCGAAGCCATGCAGCAACTGGCGTCGATGGGCCGGATCACCATCAACCATGGCGAACGCGCTCGGGTCAGCGAAGTCACCGTCGCCGCCATGATTTCCCAGTTCGATACCACCGCCCGCTTTCTGCTCGACGACGATGCCGAGAACATCGACCATCTCAAGCAGGCCCGGGTGTTCTTCGAAGCCGGCATGGTGCGCATGGCCGCGACGCGGGCGACAGCCGAGGATATCGCCACATTGCGTCGGTTGATCGACGAGATGCAGCAGAGCCGACACGGCGATGCCTTCATCGAGCGCGACATGGAATTTCACAGCACCATCGCCGACATGACCGGCAATCCGATCTTTTCGGCGACCGCCCGCGCCATGCTGCACTGGCTGAAGGACTATCATCTCGGCATCGTCAGTTTCCGCGGGGCGGAAGATGTCTCCCTTCGCGAACACCACCAGATCGTCGATTGCCTGGCCGACAACGATCCCGACGCGGCGGAACAGGCGATGCGAGATCACCTCACCCGAGCCAGCGAGCTCTATCGTCAGCGCGCGGCATCCCTCGAGGAGGAGGACAGTCGTGACTGACTCGACCGTTCGCGTCTCATCATCGAGTCGTTCTCCATCGCGGTAAGGGACAGCTCGCGACGCAACCATTCGGCAAGCCGTTCGCCGCGGCGCGTATCGACGCCGGGGGCCAGCCACAGTCCCAGCGAGGCGTCGGTCTCGATCACCGGCCACGGCGCCAGCAGTCGCCCCTGACGTAGCTCGCCCGCCACCAGCAGCTGCGGGGCAATGGCAACGCCCAGCCCCGCCAGCGCGGCCTCCAGCAGATAGTAGAGATGCTCGAAGCTGCGGCCCCTGGCGCGCGCCTCGGACAGCGTCGCATCGTCGACGCCCATGGCAGCCGCCCATTCGGGCCAGGCTTGCGGCCGCGACGCCGTGTCCAGCAGCGTGAGCCGTTCAAGTGTCGCCCTGGCCGAGGCCTTCGACGCCGTCGTCCAGATCTCCGGCGTCGCCACGGCAACGATTCGCTCCGGCATCAGCGGGATCACCGCCATGTCGTCAGGCCACGGTGGCGCCGCAAAGCGCAGCGTGGCATCGATATCCTCGCGGCGCGGGTCGAGCTCGTTCTCGCTGGAAACGACGCGCAGTCGCAGCTCGGGCAGCTCGGCGTTGAGCCGGTCGAGCCGCGGGATCAGCCAGCGTGCCAGCAGACTTCCCGGGCAGGCCAGGGCGAACGGCGCCTCGTCGAGGCGCCGCGCAAGCGCCGCACACCCCTCGCTCAAGCGTGAGAAAGCATCACCCACCGCGGGATACAGCGATCTGCCGTGGGCGGTCAACACCAGCCCGCGACCGGCCTTGACGAACAGCGCGATCCCGAAATGGTGCTCCAGCGTCCGCAGCTGGCGGCTGACTGCGCCATGGGTGACATGCAATTCCCGAGCAGCCTCGCCGACGCTGCCCAGACGGGCCGTGGCCTCGAACGCGCGCAGCGCATTGAGCGAGGGTAGCGTCGTCATGTCTTCTCCGCCAATCGGTGATTTTTTCTCACATGAAGACGAGAGTTTATCGATTTTTTCCGACGCGCGACCAGCCTAATCTGAATCCATTGAATCGGCCGACCGGATCTGACTGATGAACTCGATGATGACTGACCTTCCCGACCAGCATGGTTTCTTTGGTGGCAGCTCGAATCGCGGCCATGGCGACCCGCAAAGACTGGGCTATGGCGGGCGCTACGTCGCGGAAACGCTGATGCCGCTGATTGGCGAGATCGAAACCGCCTACGACGAAGCACGCGCCGATCCCGTCTTCCGGGCGCGGTTGCAGGAGCTGCAGCGCGATTACGTCGGCCGCGCCACGCCGCTCTATTTCGCCGAGCGTCTGACCGAACACTTCGGCGGCGCGCGGATCTATCTGAAGCGCGAGGATCTCAATCACACCGGCGCGCACAAGATCAACAACGCCCTGGGCCAGGCACTGCTGGCACAACGCATGGGCCGCCAACGGCTGATCGCCGAAACCGGGGCCGGCATGCACGGGGTTGCCGTCGCCACGGTCGCCGCCCGGCTTGGCCTGCCCTGCGTGATCTACATGGGCGCGACCGATATCCAGCGCCAGCAGCCCAATGTCCAGCGCATGCACCTGCTCGGTGCCGAGATCGTACCCGTCCACAGCGGCACGGCGACGCTCAAGGACGCCATGAACGAGGCGCTGCGCGACTGGGTCGCCAATGTCGACGACACTTTCTACATCATCGGCACCGTGGCCGGACCGGCGCCCTATCCGCGCATGGTACGGGACTTTCAGTCGGTGATCGGCGTCGAGACACGCGAGCAACTGTTGGCGACACAGGGCCGTCTGCCGGACACGCTGGTCGCCTGTGTCGGTGGCGGCTCCAATGCCATGGGACTGTTCCACGCCTTTCTCGACGACGACGTCGCCATGGTCGGTGTCGAGGCGGCCGGGGAAGGGCTCGAGAGTGGCCGCCATGCCGCCAGCATCAACGGTGGCACTCCCGGCATCCTGCACGGCAATCGAACCTATCTGCTGCAGGACGACGACGGCCAGATCCGTGATGCGCACTCGATTTCCGCCGGGCTCGACTATCCCGGTGTCGGCCCCGAGCACGCCTATCTTCACGACAGCGGCCGGGCGAGCTACGTCGCGGTTACCGACGACGAAGCGCTGGAGGCCGTCGCGCTCTGCTGCCGGCGGGAGGGCATTCTGCCGGCGCTGGAGTCGGCGCATGCGCTCTATCATGCGGGACAATTGGCGGCGGCGCAGGGGCCGGACCAGGTCATCGTGGTCTGCCTGAGCGGTCGCGGCGACAAGGACATGGACACCATCACCCGCCAGTTGATGCCCGAGGAGGCCGAATCATGAGCGTTTCGTCTTTGAATACAAATGTCTTGAATACGGATGTCTTGGATACGGAGGTCCTGAATATGAGTACCTCGAATACCGAGGCCTTGATCGTCGACTCGCGCCTGACGCGTCGTTTCGCGGCACTGCGGGTCGAGAACCGCGCCGCGCTGGTGACCTATGTCATGGCCGGCGACCCCGATCCCGAGACCAGCCGTGAGCTGCTCGAACGCTTGCCGGCCGCGGGCGCCGATATCATCGAGCTCGGCATGCCGTTCAGCGATCCGATGGCCGATGGCGTGGCGATCCAGCGGGCCGGCCAGAGAGCCCTGGCGAACGGCCAGACCCTGGCTCGCACACTGGAGATGGCGCGGGATTTCAGAAAACGCGACGATGAGACCCCGATCGTGCTGATGGGCTATCTCAATCCGATTCAGCGCTTCGGTGAAGATCGTTTTCTACAGGCGGCAGCCGATGCTGGCGTCGATGGTCTGATTCTGGTCGATCTGCCGCCGGAACATGGCGCCTCGCTGACAGCGAAAGCGCGCGACCTGGGGCTTGCGCGGATTCCGCTGGTAGCGCCGACCACGCCGCCGGAACGGCTGTCGGCGCTGCTCGCCCAGGGCGATGGCTTCGTCTATCGCATCGCCTTCAATGGCGTCACCGGCAGCCGACGACCCGATATCGCGGATTCGCTGGACGAATCCCTCATCGAGCTCAAACGACGCTCGCCCCTGCCGGTCGCCGTCGGCTTTGGCGTGCGCGATGGCGAGACGGCCGCCGCCGTTGCCCGGATTGCCGATGCCGTCGTCGTCGGCAGCGCGCTGGTCGAGCGGCTCGCCGAGTCAGGGTTGGAAGGCGCGCTGGGATTGACGCGGGAACTGGCCGAGTCGATTGATGGGGCGCGGAGAGGAGAATCGTGAGCGCGCCAGATCGTTCGATTTTGCGCACGTATCCGTGCGCAAAAACGCGCTTTTGTTCGATTATATAGTCGATAAACTGTCTCCATTGCGCCGTCGCTGTCGCTCGGCGCCCACAACCAGGAGACAGGCCATGTTGACGATTCGACGCGGTAACGAGCGCGGTTATGCCGATCACGGCTGGCTCAAGAGCTATCACTCGTTCTCGTTCGCCGGCTATCACGATCCGAAGCACGTGCACTTCAGCGCGCTGCGGGTGATCAACGAGGACCGCGTGGCGCCCGGGCAGGGCTTCGGCCAGCACGGCCACCAGGACATGGAGATTTTCTCCTACGTGCTGAGCGGCGAACTGGGTCACCGGGATACGCTGGGCAACGGTTCATCGATCGGTCCGGGACGCGTACAGATCATGACCACCGGCAGTGGCGTCGAGCACAGCGAGTTCAATCACTCCGCCAGCGAACCGGTGCATTTTCTGCAGATATGGCTGTTTCCGCGGGAGCGCGGGCTGACGCCGAACTACGCCGAGAAGGACTTCGACGAAGCCGACAAGCGCGGCCAGCTGCGTCTGATTCTGTCACCGGACGGCCGTGACGGTTCGCTGACCCTACAGCAGGACGCCTTCATCTACGCCTCGCTCCTCGATGGCGAGGAGCGTGCCGAACTGACCCTGGCGGGCGATCGCCAGAGTTACGTGCATGTGGTCAGGGGCAGTATCACGGTCAATGGCCAGGCGCTTGAAGGCGGCGATGCGCTGATGCTCGTGGATGAACCGGGCGTGACGCTGGGACAGGGGGAGGATGCCGAGGTGCTGGTATTCGATCTGCCCGGCGTGAACCCGCGCTGAGCGTCGAGGCCGTGAGCTCCAGCGATCGTGAGTTCTGGGAGGCCGTCAGCCTCGAGAGTCAGTTTCGAGAGATAGCTGGCTGCGAGCGATAGTACTGACCGGCGACGGAGACGTTGCCGGTTTTTATCGTCGGATATCAGCGCTACAAATGCTTGAGCAAACTCTGCAATCGCTCCAGATCGCGGGAGTCTCCCACCAGCCGCAGCTGCCCCTTGAACAGCCCTTCGCGAAAGGCGCGCTGGGAAGGTTTGCGTAGAAAGCGCGTGGCGCTGTCGGCATCGCGGAAGCGCAGTTCCAGCGCCAGATCTACCGGCAGGCCGACATCGCTCTGGATCGTCTGCGGCGTCATGCGATAGTGCCGGGCGATCGACAGATCTTCGGTCGCAACGCCCCAATCGAATCGCTGCAGCTTTTCCAGGGTGTCGCGAAACGCCGTCTTGCGAGCCCGTGCTCGTTTGAGCATCACGCCCAGCCACCAGAGCATCAACTTGAGCTTCATGCCACCTCGCACGAACCGATCATCAGGATAGGAATATCGCTTGGTCAAGAATGCCGACCCACCCGCCTCTGGGGGGATCGGCTATCGCTTCGCCCATTGGCGGATGAGCGACTCAGGAACCCGGAACCCGAATTGACTTGCTGACCGAATTTACTTGCTGACGGCGTCCTTGAGAGCCTTGCCGGGCTTGAACGCCACGGTCTTGCTGGCGGGGATGTCCAACGGCTTGCCAGTCTGCGGGTTTTTGCCCGTCCGTGCGGCGCGCTCGCGAACCGTGAATGAACCGAAACCGATCAAAGTGACATCGCTACCCTTGGAAACCGTACCGGTGATCTCGTCGAGAATGACGTTCAGCACCTGACTGGCCTTGTCCTTCGAAAGATCAGCACGCTCGGCAATCGCCGCAGCGAGTTCTGGCTTACGCATAGAGCCCTCCTAATTTGGCAATGGCGTCACCTGACACGCCTCGCATCTGAAACGAGTTGTTGTTCTCGATGAGGGCGACGCCCTCCGATCGCATAATAGGCCGCTTGGGGCGCGGTTTGTCCAGCATCAGGTGACGATTCGTGGCTTACGCATTTGCAGCCACCGAGGCTAGCCTAGCAACGGGGGGGCGACTCGCGCCAGTTCGACTTTACGACGAACGCAGCGGCCGGTGAGCGCAAAACCCAGCAGCCGGCCGGCTTCGTCCTCGGCCAGTGCGGTGAAATCATCACCGTCTCCCTCGATTCGCCAGCGCTGAGGCGCTTGTCGCGGTGGCAACACGGCAACCGGCAACAGCGGCGTCTTGACGATCACCGGCCAGGCCGCGTAGCTGACCTCGGTCGGCGTGCCGGTGAGCGTTGCCGCCAGCGCCTTGGCACTGGCCTGCAGCGGCTGAACGTACATCGCATTCAGGCCATGGTGCTGCGCGTTGCCCGACCTATCGCTCGTCGCCTCGAGACCACCGACGCAGGCCACGTCACCCAGCGCGAAAACGTTCGGGTCGCTGGTGGTGAGCCGGCGATCGGTGAGGATGCCGGCCGGCGAGACCGCCAGCCCCGCCGCCTCGGCGAGTGCCGTTCGCGGACGCAGACCGGTAGCCATCAGGACCAGATCCGCCTCCAGCGATTCGCCGTCATTGAGCGTCAGCGCCACGCCCTCGCCGGTATCGTGGATTGCCGTTACCTGACGCTCGAACCTGACACGAATGCCGGCGGCCGCGAAGGCTTCCCCCAACGCTCGCCCCAACGGCGGCGGCAACAATCGAGGTAACGGCGTCGTCTCGGGCGCAATCAACGTGACCCGATGACCGCCAGCCTGCAGGTCATTGGCAAACTCACAGCCCACCAGCCCGGCCCCGATGATGGCGACGCGGGCCTGACGACCGGGATGACGCTCCAGCACGCCGCGCCAACGTCGGTAGTCGTCGAGATCGTTGATCGAGAACACCCGGGAGTGCCGCGACGCCTCGGCAGTGCACGGCTGCCGGGGCGCC
Organism: Salinicola sp. CPA57; assembly: GCF_003206035.1. Classification (NCBI taxonomy): domain Bacteria; kingdom Pseudomonadati; phylum Pseudomonadota; class Gammaproteobacteria; order Oceanospirillales; family Halomonadaceae; genus Salinicola; species Salinicola sp. CPA57. The sequence goes on along the minus strand of NZ_PZJR01000004.1, from coordinate 50,031 downwards.
GCACCGGTGGCCAGCACCAGCTGGCTGTAGGGCAGGCTTTCGACGCCGATCCGCAGCTGCCGGCTGACGGTGTCGATGGCATCCACCGTGGTGTGGGTACGAACTCGGGCCTGCAACGCGTCGGCCACCTCGACGGCATCGCGCATGACCAGCGCCTGCGCCGTCTGACGCTTGGTGAAGGCGCTGGAGAGCAGCGGCTTGGCATAGTCGTCGCCGCTATCGGCGCTGATCAGGGTAATCTGACGGTCAGGGTCGCGCTGGCGAACCGCCCGGGCCAGGCCGAGGCCCGCCATCCCGGTGCCGATGATCGTGAGCGGGGCGAAGGGGTGATCGATTTGACGCATGACAAAGGCTCGTTCGGTCGGTCGTCTCGAGACCTCATGTTACACTACGCCGCCTTCGGCCCGCGCCATCCGGCGGTTGACGGCCATTTTTCCGGCGCTTTCATGCTGCTTCTCAGGGAGTCGTCTCGCGTGCCCTCGACCTGCCACTGCCACGCCCTGTCATCCGCCGAACGCGCCTGGCGCTGGGTCCGCTGGTCTCCCGCCCCCGCTCAGCGCCCTCGGATGAGCGCCGCCTGGTGGCGGTGGGTGGCGTCCACCGACTCTCTGACCGCGCGGCTGATCGCGGCCTCCGAGCGCCCCTTTCGAGTCAAGCTGATGCATCAGGGCGTCGAACGGCCGCGTCGCGACGAAGCTCGGGCGCTGGGGCTGGCCCCTACCGACGTTACCTGGGTGCGCGAGGTGATGCTGATGAGCGGCGAGCGGCCGTGGGTGGCGGCACGCTCGATCGCACCGCTGGATCGCATCGGCTGTCGTCGCCTGCGCACGCTGGGAGAACGTTCGCTGGGCAGCTGGCTGTTCGCGCAGCCTGATCTGGAGCGCGATCCGATCGAGGTGGCACGCGTCTCCGCGGAGGCCGAGGGCGTGTGGCTACGGCGTTCACGCTTTCGCCATGGCGACGTTCAACTGCTGGTGCAGGAGTGCTTTCGCCGCGAGATGGCCGAAGATCTGGGACTGGCCGGCTCTCCTCCACCTCGCCGCGATCACGCCAATCTCGAAGCCGAGTGCCATCTACGATAAGGTCTCTGCGGCCCGCCGTTACGGAGAACTGCATGTCCCGCGCCAACGATTCAGCCGCCCGCCCCCGCGGCGACGATTTGTCCGCCCGCCCCCGCGGACTGGCGCGCCTGCCCGACTTCCTGCGCCTGACGCGCCTGGACAAGCCGATCGGCACCTGGCTCCTGATGTGGCCGACGCTGTGGGCGCTGTGGCTGGCCGCCGACGGGCTGCCGGATCGCGCCACGCTGATCATCTTCGTGCTCGGGGTCTATCTGATGCGCGCCGCCGGCTGCGTGGTCAACGACTACGCCGATCGGCATCTCGACGGCCACGTCAAACGCACCAAGGCGCGCCCGCTGGCGACCGGTCGGATCCGCGAGAAGGAAGCCAAGATCCTGTTCGCGGGCCTGGTGGTGCTGGCATTCGTACTGGTCTGTCTGACCAATCTGGCCACCGTGCTGCTCTCGGTCGTCGGCGTCGCGCTGGCCGCGATCTACCCTTTCATGAAGCGCTACACCCATCTGCCGCAAGTGGTGCTGGGCATGGCTTTTTCATGGAGCATTCCGATGGCGTTCATGGCGGTGAGCCGCGAGGTACCGCTGGAAGCCTGGCTGCTGCTGGTCGCCAACGTCGCCTGGACCGTGGCCTACGACACCCAGTACGCGATGGTCGATCGCGACGACGATATCAAGATCGGCATCAAATCCACCGCCCGGCTGTTCGGGGCCTGGGACAAGCGGATCATCGGCCTGCTGCAGCTGCTGACGCTGGCACTGCTGGTCTGGGTCGGCGCGCTGGGAACGCTGGGCGGATTTTTCTGGCTGGGCCTGGCGGCGATGGCGGCGACCTTCGTCTACCAACAGTGGCTGATCCGCGAACGCGAGCGCGACGCCTGCTTCCGCGCTTTCCTCAACAATTTCTGGTCCGGGCTGCTACTGTTTGCAGGGCTGGTTCTGACCTTGTGGCCGACGCTCTGACGCAACGCCTGGCGTGACTGTCATATCGCTGTCATATTTTCACGATGTAATCGTCACCGTTCTGTCACGGCCGGAAGCGATCCCGATGCACCACTGGCGTCACGCGGGAAAGCCTGCCGGCGGCTCACCCGAGGCATGTGCATGAGCTCCAAGACCGTACTCATCGTTGACGACGAAGCACCCATCCGCGAAATGATCGCCGTGGCCCTGGAGATGGCCGACTATCGCGTGCTGGAGGCGGACAACGCCCAGACCGGCCACGCCATGGCGCTCGACCAGAAGCCCGACCTGATCCTGCTCGACTGGATGATGCCCGGTACCAGCGGCATCGAACTGGCGCGCCGCCTGAAGCGCGAGGAAGCCACCGCCGAGATGCCGATCATCCTGCTCACCGCCAAGGGCGAGGAGGACAACAAGGTCCAGGGGCTGGAAGCTGGCGCCGACGACTACATCACCAAGCCGTTCTCCCCCCGCGAACTGGTGGCCCGGCTCAAGGCAGTGCTGCGCCGCGCCACGCCGCCGGGCATCGAGGAAGCCGTCGAAGTCGACGGGCTGCGGCTCGATCCCTCCAGTCACCGCGTCACCTCCCACGGCGGCGCGCTGGAGATCGGCCCTACCGAATATCGCCTGTTGCAGTTCTTCATGACCCACCAGGAGCGTGCCTACACCCGCAGTCAGTTGCTGGATCAGGTCTGGGGCGGCAATGTGTACGTGGAAGAGCGCACTGTCGATGTGCACATTCGCCGCTTGCGCAAGTCGCTCGGCGAAGCGCATCAGCACCTGGTCCAGACCGTGCGCGGCACCGGTTACCGCTTTTCGATCAGGGAGTAAGTCCGGACGTGCGCTACTGGATCAACGAACTGTGGCGTCTCGGCTACATGCTGTTCGGGCTCGGCGCGCTGGGCCTGCTGCTCGGCAAACTGGGCGGCAATCTGCTTGCCGGGCTGGGATGGGGGCTGGCCGCGGGGCTCGGGCTCTACGTCTTTCTGCACCTGCGCCACGTACGTCTGCTCTACGTCTGGCTGCTGAAGAATCCGCGCGAAGCGCCGCCGCCCGGCACCGGCGTGTGGGGGGATCTGTTCGACCGGCTGTACAGCTACCAGAAGGCCCAGACCCAACTGCAGCAGCGCCTGCGCGATATCCTGCGTCGCATCCAGGATTCCTGCGAGGCGATGCGCGACAGCGTGGTGATGCTCGACCCCAACGGCGACCTCGAGTGGTGGAACAGCGCCGCCTGCGACATGCTGGGCCTGCAGCCCGACCACGATCGCGGCCAGCCGATCACCAACTTTCTGCGCGACCCCCGCTTCATCGACTATTTCGAAGCCGGCGATTACCGCGAGCCGCTGCTGATCCCCTCGCCGCTGCAAGGCAATCGCACGCTGCAGTTCCATCTCACCCTGTTCGGCGACAACGAACGTCTGCTGATGGCCCGCGATGTCTCCCGTCTGCATCAGTTGGAGATGATGCGCCGTGACTTCGTCGCCAATGTCTCCCATGAATTGCGCACGCCGCTGACAGTGCTGGCGGGTTATCTGGAGACCTATTCGGATCATGCCGACCAGTTGCCCGAGCGCTGGCAGCGAGGGTTCGGTCAGATGCAGGCACAGACCACGCGCATGCAGAATCTGGTCGAGGATCTGCTGCTGCTGTCGCGCCTGGAGATCGATAGCCCCAACGATGACCGCGATACCATCGATGTCCCCTCGCTTCTCGACGGGATTGCTGCCGATGCCCGCGATCTCAGCGCCGGTCGCCACCAGCTGTCGGTAGAAATCGAGGAATCGGGACGTCTGCTCGCCAACACCAAGGAGATTCGCAGCGCGGTCTCCAATCTGGCATTCAATGCGGTCCGCTATACGCCGGAGGGCAGTACCATCACCCTGCGCTGGCGGCCCTGGCACGACGGCGCTGCCATCGAAGTCGAGGATGACGGTGACGGTTTCGACCCCATTCATATCCCCCGGCTGACCGAGCGCTTCTATCGCGTCGACAAGGGCCGCAGCGCCGCCACCGGCGGTACTGGCCTGGGACTGGCCATCGTCAAGCACGTGTTGCTGCGCCACGATGCCCAGCTGGAGATCGTCAGCCGGCCGGGCCTCGGCGCGCGCTTCCGTTGCGTCTTCCCCGCACCGCGTCTGGCGCCCAGCGCCGGCTCAGCCTCACTCGCTTCCGACATCTCGCCCTGACGCCATTCCCGCTTTTTTCAATAACTTCCTCTCAATCTTCAGCATCGGCGGCCGATAGTGCCAGCAGTTCATATCCATTTAATTGTTTATATGAATTGCGCTTATCGCGACCACTAGGATGCTTCACGATGACGATGCGACAAAAACTCTGGATCACGGTTGGCCTGATGTGGCTGGGAATGTTGATTCTGGTGGGCTGGATGGCCCTGGAGAAGCGCGAGACGCTGATGGCCGAACGCGTGAGCAGCCTCAAGAGCTTCGTGGGTAGCGCCCACACCCTGGTCGAGCGCTACGTCGAACGCGCCGCCAACGGCGAATTCTCTACCGAAGCTGCCCAGAACTTCGCACGCAAGAATCTATCGGCGCTGGACCTCGACGGCAGCTATGTCTATGCCTTCGACAGCAACATTCATCTGGTCTATCACCCCAAACGCGAGATCGGCACCGACATGAGCGGGTTCCGCGATGACAACGGGGTCTATTTCTATCGTGAACTCAAGGCGCTGGCGGACTCGCCCGACGATGGCACGCTGGAATACACCTCGACCAATGCCGATGGCGAAGATGTGTCCCGTCTCAACTACGTGCGCTACGTGCCCGAGTGGGACTGGTACCTGGCTGCCAACGTCTACATCAGCGACATCCAGCAGGCGTTCTGGGCCGGCGTGCTCAAGATGAGCCTCATCGCCGGCGTGATCGGTGCGATCATCACGCTGATCATGGGCTGGATCATCCGCAGCGTGCTGGGCGATCTGGGCGGCGATCCGCGGCAGGCCCGCGATGCGGTCAAGGGCATGGCCGAAGGCGATCTCACCACCTCGCTGAGCATCCGAACGGGCGACCAGCGCAGTCTGCTCGCCGCCATCGAAGGCATGCGCACCCACCTGGCCGAATCGATGGGCAACATTCGCCACGCCTCGACCACCATTACCGTCGGTGTCGGCCAGATTCACAACGGTAACCAGGATCTGGCAGCGCGAACCGAGCAGCAGGCGGCCTCCATCGGCGAGACCGCCTCCAGCATGGAGGAACTGACCCAGACCGTGCGCCAGAATGCCGACAATGCCCGCCAGGCCAGCGGTCTGGCTGGCGAGGCCCGTACCACCGCCACCGAAGGCGGCGAGATGATGGATCAGGTCGTCTCGACCATGCAGGGCATCACCGACAGCTCGCGTCAGGTCACCGAGATCGTCGGCGTGATCGACTCGATCGCTTTCCAGACCAATATCCTGGCGCTCAATGCCTCCGTCGAAGCGGCCCGGGCCGGCGAGCAGGGGCGGGGTTTCGCGGTGGTCGCCAACGAAGTGCGCACGCTGGCCAGCCGCAGCGCCGATGCCTCCCGCGAGATTCGCGGGCTGATCGATGCCTCCAATCGCAAGATCGATGCCGGTTCCGAGATCGTGGCGACGGCCGGCGATACCATTCGCCGCGTGGTCGAAGCCGTGTCGCGCATGACCGATCTGATCGAGGAGATCTCGGTCGCTTCCGGCGAGCAGTCCAACGGGATCGATCAGGTCAACGAGGCGGTGGTACAGATGGATCAGGTGACCCAGCAGAACGCCTCGCTGGTACAGCAGGCTTCCGCCGCCGCCTCGACGCTCAACGCCCAGGTCGCGACGCTGGAACAGGCCTTGGCCGGCTTCAAGATCGCCAGCGTCGACTACGACAACCTGGTGGCGCGATACCGCTCGCCGACCCCGGCGGCCACGCCACGGCAGCTGCCGTCGGCTTCGTCGCCAAGCCCCGTGTCGCCAAGCCCCGTGTCGACAGCGCGCTCGACGTCGGACGATAACGACGACTGGGAATCGTTCTAGGAGAATCTCCGAGCCCATCGCGGCGCGAGATGATCCGCTCGGCACATCGGGTTATGGTGGCGGCATCTCGCGATACGGAGTGCCCACAGGTGGCGACCATCCCAATCTCTCTTTCGTGGCGCCGACTCGTCGGCGCCATCGTCTTCATGCTGCTGCTGGCGGGCGTCATGACCGAGGCGCGCGGCGAGGCGATTCCGATCACCTTTCCCGACAGCGTCCAGCAGGGCTCGATGGTGATCGGTCGCGTGCCGCCGGGCAGCCGGGTTCAGGTAGCCGGGCATGCGCTGCGTGTCACCGGTTATGGCACCGTGGTGTTCGGCGTCGGGCGCGATGCCAGCGGCGCCGAGACCGTCGATATCACGACACCCGACGGGCGCAGTCGCCAGATATCGGTTGCGATCACGCCTCGGGACTGGCCGATCGAGCGCATCGACGGCGTGCCGCCCAAGACGGTCTCGCCGCCACCGGAGATCGCCCAGCGCATTCGGCGCGAGCAGGCCGCCGTCAGCGCCGAGCGCGCGCGCAACGACGATCGGGTGGGTTTCGCCCAGACCTTCCTACGGCCGGTCGAGGGCCGCATCAGCGGACGCTTCGGCAACCAGCGAATCTACAACGGCACGCCGGGTTCGGCGCACTCGGGGATGGACATCGCCGCCGCCGAGGGCACGCCGGTCAAGGCCCCGGCCAGCGGCGTGATCACCTTTGCCGATGACCTCTATCTGACCGGCGGCACGATACTGCTCGACCACGGCTACGGCGTCAGCTCCAACTTTCTTCACCTCTCGCGGATCGACGTCGATGTCGGCGACAGCGTCGAGCAAGGAGACGTGATCGGTTTGGTGGGATCGACCGGACGCGCCACCGGGCCCCACCTGCACTGGGGCATGAACTGGTTCGATACCCGCATCGACCCGCTGCTCGTACTCGACAGGGCACAATGAGCTGAGCTTCGTCTGAACAATCGGTGAGCGATGGTCAGACCGGGGCGCGTAGCCAAGGCAAAAATTGGCGAAAACGGACCGTGCTGGCGCACCAGTTTACGTGGGTGTAAATGAGCACTTTGACCGGGCTGGCGTTCGAGCCGATTTTTAACGCCGCATGGGCGAGCGCAGGCATTTTTCAGCCGACGCTCAACGTTTCCAGTAGCCCGTCACCAGATGCTGCCCCTTCTGCAGCCCGAACTCCTGCTTGAGACGCTTGCGCAGGCGCTGACTGACGTCCGCTTCGCCGGCGAACCAGACGAACAGGTCGTCTCGAACCGCCGGCATCGCCTCGACCACTGCAGAGGCGAGCTGCTCGCTGGGCGCATGGCCGCGACAGCGGTGACGCCAGCTGACGCGGCAGTGATCCGAAATCGGCAGCTCCACCTCATCCACCGGCGATTCGACCTCCAGCCACGCTTCGACACGGGCGTGGGCCGGCAGCGTCTCCAGTAGCCGCGCAATGGCGGGAATGGCGGTTTCGTCCCCCGCCAGCAGGTAATGCGACGCATCGGCGACGCCACGACCGTACGGACCGGCCATGCCGCAGACATCGCCCGGCCTGGCGCGACGCGCGAAATCTCCGCCGGGCCCCGGCGCGTCATGGAGCAGAAAGTCGATCTCGATCTCGCCGCTGGCGACATCCAGGCGGCGAATGGTGTAGTAGCGAATCTCGGCCCGCTGATCCTCCGGCGGCCACTGGGTGCCGCCTTCCGCGGTCGGCCGCGGCCACTGGGGACGATCGATGCCCTCAGGTGGAAAATGCAGGCGTACGTGCCACTCTTCCGGATGATCGAAGCGTGCCAGGTTTTCGCCGGCCAGCGTCAGTCGGCGGATGCTGGGGCTAAGGTCCTCGATTCGCGCCACTCGCATCTCGCGGAAGTTGGCGAAAGTGGGCGCGGCAACGACGTCACCGTGCCAGTGCAGCGGCAGCGCATTCTCGCCGGCAAACTGCGACACGTAGTATTCGATGATCCCGCGCAGCGTCTCCAGGCCGTCCCGCGCCTCGGCACGGGCTTCCATGTGCAGACCCACGCGAATGTTGGCGAAATGCGCTTCGCCCCCCGGTAGCTCGATGACCGTTCGCGTGTCATCACCCTGATAGAGCACATCGTACTCATCCAGAAACGCTCTCAGGCGCAATTGAAAATTATTTACATCAGTGAGCGTCAGTGTGGCGTCGCAGCGAAGTGCAGTCATGATGTCGGATCGTCTGGCGGAGTGGGAACGAGAGTCGGGCAACGAGCCGGCAGGAAGCCGACGGCCTCAGCCTATCAGAAAAGGCGTGATGGTGGGAATCAGCGCAGGATGCCCCCGCTCCGGGGCTATAACCGGGACGGGGGCATCTCGAAATCGCTCAAGCCTGTGGCGACGATTCGCCGATCAGGCGGCCGCTTCGGCATAGCGACGATTGACTTCGTCCCAGTTGACGACGTCGAAGAACGCAGCGATGTAGTCCGGACGCTTGTTCTGATACTTCAGGTAGTAAGCGTGCTCCCAGACGTCCAGGCCCAGAATCGGGGTCAGGCCTTCCATCAGCGGGCTGTCCTGATTCAAGGTATTGATGACCTTGAGCTTCTTCTCCGGGGTGACCACCAGCCACGCCCAGCCACTACCGAAACGCCCGGTAGCCGCTTTCTTGAACTCTTCCTTGAAGGCCTCGAAACCGCCCAGCTCGCTTTCGATGGCTTCGCCCACCTTGCCGGTCGGCTCGCCACCGCCATCCTTGGACATCACGGTCCAGAACAGGGAGTGGTTGGCATGCCCGCCACCGTTGTTGATAACGGCTTGGCGCTTGTCCTGCGGCACCTTGTCGATATCGGCCATCAGCTTGTCGACCGGCACGTCCTCGAGGCCCGTACCTTCCAGCGCGGCGTTGAGGTTGTTGATATAGGTCTGATGGTGACGGGTGTGATGAATCTCCATCGTCATTGCATCGATCTTGGGTTCCAGCGCGTCATATGCATAAGGTAGCGACGGTAGGCTATGAGCCATGATCAAAACTCCCATTCATGAGGAGGCATTGCCCGGCGTGGGCGCCTCTCGGGTCAATCAAAATAGTGAGCAACGCGTCTCGGTGTCAAGCAGGCCCGAAGGCTGTCACGCGTTGCGCATTCAGAGCAGTACCCTGATTTTAAAGCCTATTTCCAAAGATTTTTCGAAGCGCTGAACCACTGTCCTCAGCGCTTCGGCAAATCTCCAGCTCGTTTCTGATAGATGGCGTGCCCGGCGACGGCTTTCAACCCCGTTCGGCATTTTTCTTGCCGAATGGAACACCCGGAACGCGGTCAGGCGGCCAGGCTTCAGCGAATGGCCGGCACCATCGGCCGGTAGTAGCGATCCCACAACAGCACGCCACCGGCAACGCCGCCGGGCAAGAGAATCAGGTTGAGTACCGGCACCCAGGTCGCCACCGACATGCAGGCGCCATAGGTCAGCGTCGGCCACCAGCGCGCGCGCAGGCGACGGCGCATGTCGGTGAAGCCGACCTGATTGTTGTCCATCGGGTAATCGAGATACTGCACGGCCATCATCCAGGCCGAGAACGCCGCCCACAGAAACGGCGTGATCAGATTCAGGCCCGGCACGAAGCCCAGCAGGAACAGTGCCGCCATGCGCGGCAGAATGTAGCCCAGCTTGACCAGTTCACGCCCCAGCGCATCGACACCGGATTTGACCAGGCCGCGCTCGTCGCTCGGTGGCCGCCCGGTGACGCGGGTTTCCACTTTCTCGGCCAGGAACCCGTAGAACGGCGCGGCGATCAGATTGGAGACCAGCGTGAAGGTGAAGAACACGATCAGGGCCAGCGCCGCCACCAGCAGCGGCCAGATCAGCCACTCCAGCCAGGTGAGCCACTCCGGCACCTGGCGCATGCCGTAATCCAGCCAGCCGCCGAAATTCTCGAACAGATAGAAAAGGGTGCCACCGTAAAGCAGCACGTTGACCACGATGGGGCCAATCACGTAGCGGCGCAGGCCGGGTTCGAAAACCAGACGCGTGCCTTCGATAATCGCTTTCAGGGGATAGATCATGCCGAATCCGTCGACCAGACAGTATGTTGCGTGATCGACACGCTAACACAGTCCCGCCGATGAGGCGTCAATGCAGCGACAGCCAGTGCCGCCCCTGGTACCGGTTCGGCGCTAGCGGCCGCGCAGGGCTTCCGCGTCGAGCTCTTTCTTCGAGATATGGCGAATATCGTGGCCCTTGACCAGATAGATGACATGCTCGGCGAGGTTGTCGGCGTGATCGCCGATACGCTCCAGCGCGCGCAGTACCGTCATCACGCTCAGCACGCCGCCGATGGAGCGTGAATCTTCCATCATGAAGGTCGCCAGCGAACGCATGGCGGTGGTGTATTCGCTATCCACCGAGGCATCTTCCTGAACCACTTTCAGCGCCAGTTCGGTATCGAAACGGGCGAAGGCGGTCAACGCATCGCGCAGCATATGGCCGACGTGCTCGCTGATATGACGGATCTCGATGCTGCCCTGGGGAATCCGTCCGGCCTCGATCAGGTCGATCGCATTGCGCGCGATCTTGTTGGCTTCATCACCCATGCGTTCGAGATCGTTGGTGGCCCGGATGACCGCAATGACCAGGCGCAAGTCGGAGGCAGCCGGCTGGCGCCGGGCCAGAATCCGCACGCACTCCTCATCGATCTTGAGCTGCATGTCGTTGACGCTGCTGTCGTTGTCGCGCACCCGTATCGCCAGTTGGCTATCGCCATCCAGCAATGCCGTCAGGGCTTCCTGAAGCTGTTTCTCGACCAGTCCGCCCATCGCCATCAGTTGGGTCTTGATGGCTTCCAGGTCCTGATTGAACTGCTGCGAGATGTGCTGACTGTGGGTATCGCTGGTGATATCCATGCGTGGCTCCAAATGAGAGGCGCGACGAAAAACAGGGGGACGCGACGAACGTTTTACGACCTATCTCGCCATTCTGGCACAACAGTATTGCAAACAGATGACGACGTCGGCATTGGGCTGACCCGGCAGCGGCGTGACCCGCGCCTGGTCACAGCGGCGTGAGCTTGGCGAAGCCCAGCACCAGCCACTTGTCACCCTCGCCTTCGAAGCTGACGTGAACCCGGGCGCGCGCGCCTTCGCCCTCGGCATCGAGGATCACGCCCTCGCCGAACAGCGGATGGCTGACCCGCTGACCGAGCGATAGCGATGGCAGATCGTCGCCGCCTTCGATGCCCTGCTGGCGTGCCGGCCCCACGTTCGGCCGCGACGTCACCGGTCGCGATATCTGGCCGCGCAGGCGCACTTCCTCGAGCAGCTCCTCGGGCACCTCGCGCAGAAAGCGCGACGGTCGCGCCATCGTTTCGCGACCGTGCAGACGGCGAATCTCGGCGTAGGTCAGATAGAGCTTGCGCATGGCGCGGGTCATGCCGACATAGCAGAGCCGGCGCTCCTCCTCGAGGCGCCCCGGCTCCTCCAGCGACATCTTGTGCGGGAACAGACCCTCCTCGATGCCGGCCACGAACACCACCGGGAATTCCAGCCCCTTGGCCGAGTGCAGCGTCATCATCTGGACGCAGTCCTCGAACTCGTCGGCCTCGTGGTCGCCCGCGTTGAGCGCCGCCTCGGCCAGGAACGGTTCCAGCGCCGCGGCACCTTCGCCGACCTCCTGCAGATCGATCGGGTTGGCCTGCGCATTCTGCGAGAACGCCCGCGCCGCGTTGACCAGTTCCTCCAGGTTCTCGACCCGCGCCTGACCTTTCTCGCCCTTCTCGCTGCGATGATGTTCGATCAGACCGGAAATCTGGATGGCATGGTCGATGATCTCGTACAGCGCCATGCCGGCGGTGTCGTTATCGAGCCGTTCGATCAGCTCGGCGAAGGCGTTGACCGCATTGCCCGCGCGACCCTTCAGCGTACCGTCGCTCAGGCTGTCGTGCAGCGCCTGCCACAGCGACACGTTGGTATCGCGGGCGCGGCCACGCAGGATCTCCACCGTACGCGTGCCGATGCCTCGCGCAGGCACGTTGATCACCCGCTCCAGCGAGGCGTCGTCCTCGCGGTTGAGCAGCAGCCGCAGATAGGCCAGCGCGTTCTTGATCTCGAGGCGCTCGTAGAAGCGCTGGCCGCCATAGATGCGATACGGCACGCCGCTGCGAATCAGTGCTTCCTCGATCACCCGCGACTGCGCGTTGGAGCGGTAGAGAATCGCCATCTCGCGGCGGGAAAAGCCGTTCCGCGACTGCTCGCCGATGGTATCGACGATGAAGCGCGCCTCGTCGAGATCGTTGAAACCGGCGTAGACCGAGATCTTTTCGCCGGTCTCGCCATCGGTCCACAGCTCCTTGCCCATGCGCCCGCTGTTCTGACTGATCAGCGCATTGGCGGCATCCAGAATCACGCTGGTGGAGCGATAGTTCTGCTCCAGGCGGACCGTCCGGGTATTGGCGAATTCGCTCTCGAAGCGGCGAATGTTCTCGACCTTGGCCCCGCGCCAGCCGTAGATCGACTGATCGTCGTCGCCGACCACGATCATGCAGGCACGATCGTCATCGCTCCCTCCATTGCCATCGGCGCCCGCCAGCAGCTTGAGCCAGGCGTACTGGAGGGTATTGGTGTCCTGGAATTCGTCGACCAGGATGTGCCCGAAGCGCTCGCGATAGTGCTTGAGCAGCGCTGGCGTATCCCGCAGCAGTTCCAGGCTGCGCAGCAGCAGCTCGCCGAAGTCGACCAGCCCGCCGCGCTCGCAGGTCAGCTGATAGAGCTCGTAGAGCTCGACCATCTTGGCCATGTACGGGTCGCCATGGGTCGCCACCTGCTGCGGACGCAGCCCCTCTTCCTTGCAGCCACCGATGAAATACTGCACCTGCTTGGGCGGATAGCGCTCGTCGTCGACGTTGTGGTCCCGCAGCAGACGCTTGACCAGCCGCAGCTGATCGTCGCTGTCGATGATCTGGAAATGCTGGGGCAGCCGCGCGTCGTGCCAGTGCGTGCGCAGCAGGCGGTGGGCGATGGAGTGAAAGGTGCCGACCCACATGTTGCGAAGCGTCGCGCCCTGCAGCGCCTCGAGACGCGTCCGCATCTCGCGGGCGGCCTTGTTGGTGAAGGTCACCGCCAGAATGGCGTAGGGGGAAACGCCTTCGGCCTGCAACAGCCAGGCGATGCGGTGCACCAGTACCCGGGTCTTGCCCGAGCCGGCACCGGCCAGCACCAGCATATTGCCGGGCGGCGCGGCGACGGCCTCGCGCTGATTGGCATTGAGGGAGTCGATTAGTGCCGAGACATCATCCATTGGAAACCGTGCGGGGCCTGCTGCTGGAAATAGAGAAGAGCGCGCCAGCTTAACATAGCCGGCCCGCTCCACCTGACATGACGCCTGTTGGCAACTGCCGCCGCTGACTGGCGTGGGCGATCAGCGCTTCTGCGCCGTGGCGGCATCCTCGGCGGCAGCGCGGATCGCGGCATCCTGCGGACGAGCGCTCGACGAGCCGGATGCATTACCACCGGCCGTCCCGGCCGATGCCTTGCCGGCCGACGAAGAGGCGGCGGCTGGCGATGCGGAAGACGAGGCAGAAGATTTCGCTGCCGTACCGGACGCCGTGGGCGCCGTCGCCGAGGGCGTCTTCACCGGACCCGTTGCCCGGGAAGCCGATGCGGGAGAAGCGGTAGAGGTGGCCGCTGTCGCTGTCTTGCGGTTTTCGTCGGCAGGCGATGCCTCGTTCTCCTCGCCATCGGCCCGCAGATCCTGAGTGATCGCTTCGGGCTTGGGCGGCGGCTCGATCACCGTCTCGTGGTGCATGTCGGCCAGTTTCTCGGCGCCCCTGGCGACATGGTGATACATCTCGCGATAGTCCTCGACCATCCGCGTCATGGTCGCGGAAACCTGCTCGAAGTGCTCGCGAACGTCTTCCTTGTAGACCTTGTGCTCGCGATTGAGCTCACGCATCGGTTCGGTATTGTGGCCGCCCATCTTGGTGCCCAGCCAGTAGCCGACCAGCACCCCTATGGCCCCCACGGCCACCGCGATGGCAATCCAGGGCCCTACGCCAATGCTCTCCATAAATCAGCCGCCTCTTGAGTGATTGAAAGAAAAATCGTCGCTACGTCGCTACGCCGGCGTAAGCATGACAGTGAAGACCGGTCGCGTAGCGGATTGGTTCATTACCTAAGCATAGTTGGAAACCCGATTGCCAGTCCGGGCCCGGCCCTGTGGTTTCGGTACGGCCTCGATACGGTCTCGCCATGGCCTCAATGGAAATCGCGACTCCGCGTGCTCAGCCCCTCCAGCAGACCGGTGAGATCGGTCAGACGCCTGGCAATGACATGGCGCACGCCCGCCTGGGACTCCAGCTTGCCGATCACCCGCAGCAGTCGGGATTCGAGCAGTATCCGGCGATAACGCACGGCAAGATGCGGCCAGACCACGACATTGACCATGCCGAATTCGTCCTCGAGGGTAAGAAAAGTCACCCCCTTGGCGGAACCGGGGCGCTGGCGCCCGATCACCAGGCCGGCGATCGCCACGCCGATATCGCTCGGTAGCTCGGCGAGGCGTTTCGAATCCACCACGCCGCCCAGACCGCGAGTGCCCTCCGCCCGGCAGCGCTGGCGCAGCAGCGACATCGGATGCGGCCCCAGCGTGGTGCCGAGTGTGGCGTAGTCCGCCTTGATCGCCTCCCCGACTTCGAGGGTCGGCAGCGCGAACGTCTCCTCTTCGGTCTCGACCTCGGAAAACAGCGGTAGCGAGGTCTCGATCCCGGCCGCGGCCCATCGCGCCTGATGGCGATCCCCGGCCAACCCCTCCAGCGCTCCGGCATCGGCGAGCCGTGAGAGCACCGCCCGCTTGACGCCGGCTCTCGCCGCCAGGCGTTCGACGCTATCGCAATCAGGCGTATCGCGAGCGGCCAGCAGCCGCTCGCCGTCGCTCTCGGCCAGGCCCTTGATCATGTGCAGGCCGAGCCGGATCGCCATCCCGCCGGTGCTGTCAGGGGCAACCTCCAGCGTGCTCTCCCACCGGCTCTGGCGAATGTCGACCGGGCGAATTTCGACGCCGTGGCGGCGGGCATCCTGCAGCACCTGATCCGGCGAATAGAAGCCCATCGGCCAGCTGTTGATCAGGGCGCAGGCGAAGATCGCCTGCTCGTGGCATTTGAGCCAGCAGCTGGCGTAGGTGAGCAGGGCAAAACTGGCGGCGTGGGATTCGGGAAAGCCGTAGCTGCCGAAGCCCTTGATCTGTTCGAAGATGCGCTCGGCGAAGCTCAGTTCGTAGCCGCGCTCGAGCATCCCCTCGACGATGCGTTTGCGATGAGGCTCGAGCCCGCCGTGACGCTTCCACGCCGCCATCGAACGCCGCAGCTGGTCGGCTTCGCCGGGGCTGTAGCCGGCCGCCTCCACCGCCAGCGCCATCACCTGCTCCTGAAACAGCGGTACGCCCAGGGTACGCTCGAACACCGCTTTTACCGCCTCGGAAGGATAGGTCACGGGTTCCTCGCCGTTACGGCGCTTGAGGTAAGGGTGAACCATGTCGCCCTGAATCGGCCCCGGGCGCACGATCGCCACCTCGATCACCAGATCGTAGAACGTGGCCGGCTTGAGCCGTGGCAGCATCGCCATCTGCGCGCGGGATTCGATCTGGAACACGCCGACGGTGTCGGCACGCTGGATCATGGCGTAGGTTTCGGGGTCCTCGGGTGGCAGATCCGCCAGGCCGTAGTCGCGGCCGCGATGCTGTCTGAGCAGGTCGAAGCTGCGCCGCAGTACCGTCAGCATGCCCAGCGACAGCACGTCGACCTTGAGCAGGCCGACCAGATCGAGATCGTCCTTGTCCCACTGGATGACGGTACGCTCGGGCATGGCAGCGTTCTCCACCGGTACCAGCGTCTGCAGCGGCGCATCCGAAATCACGAATCCGCCCGGATGCTGAGAGAGATGGCGCGGAAAGCCGACCAGCGTGGCGGCCAGTGCCAGCAGACGCTTGAGCATCGGCTCCTGCGGCTCGAAACCCTGCTCCTCGAGGCGTGCCGCATCGGGGATCACATCGGTCCAGCGTCCGGCACAGCGGGCCAGTTGATCGATGCGCTCCGGCGCGAAGCCCAGTGCCCGGCCGATATCGCGAATCGCCCCGGCGGCATGGTAGTGACTGACCACGGCGGTCAGCGCGGCGCGATGGCGCCCGTAGCGGCGAAAGACGTACTGGATCACCTCTTCGCGGCGCTCGTGTTCGAAATCGACATCGATATCCGGCGGCTCGTCGCGCTCGCGGGAGATGAATCGTTCGAACAGCAGCGCCGTTTCGGCCGGGTCGATGGAAGTGATGCCCAGCGCGAAGCAGACCGCCGAGTTGGCCGCCGAACCGCGCCCCTGGCACAGGATCTGCCGGCGGCGCGCGAACGCCACGATATCGTGAACGGTCAGAAAGTAGTGCTCGTAGCCAAGTTCCTCGACCAGCGCGAGTTCGTAGTCGATCTGCCGGGAAGCCTTCTCCGGTACACCCGCCGGCCAGCGACGAACGCAGCCCTCGAGCGTCAACTCGCGCAGCCACTCGGCCGGCGTCTTGCCGGCCGGCACCACCTCGTGGGGATAGGTGTAGCGGAGCGCGCCGAGATCGAAATCGCAGCGCGCCGCCAGCGCCGCGCTCGCGGCCATCAGTTCGGCGGGATAGATCGCGGACAGCGCGTCGCGGCTGCGCAGATGGCGCTCGCCGTTGGCGAACAGGGTGTCACCCGCCTCGAACACGCTTCGATGATGGCGAATCGCGGCGAGGCAATCCTGCAGCGCCCGCCGGCCGCGGGCGTGCATGTGAACGTCCCCCGTCGCCAGCGCCGGTATGCCCAGCGCGTCGGCCAGAGCCTGCAGCTGGGCCAGGCGCGCGGCGTTGTCGCAGCCATTCTCGAAGCCGTAGTGGAGCTCCACCGCCAACCACAGCCGATCGGGAAAGGCGCGTGCCAGCCGCTCGCCCACCTCATGATCACCCATCTCGCAATCCGCCACGGCGCCGGGGATCCACAGCGCGAACAGGCCCTCGCCGCCGTCGAGCTCGTCGAGGTCGGCTTCGAGCAGCCGATACTCGCCCTTGGGCGCGCGACCGCGTACGCGGGTGATCAAGCCGCAGAGCGCTTCGTAGCCACGCTGGTTCTCCACCAGCAGCACCAGCTTGATGCCGCATTCGGTGCGAAACTCGGCGCCGACGATCAGGTCGATGCCATGCGTCCGCGCAGCCTGCCAGCCACGCACGATCCCCGCCAGCGTGGCCTCGTCGGTGATCGCCAGCGCCCGATAGCCGAGCCGGGCGGCGCGCTCGAACAGCTCCTCCGCGGTGGAAGCCCCGCGCTGGAAGCTGAAGGCGGAGAGACAGTGCAGCTCGGCGTAGGGCTCTCTAAAGGCGCCCGAACCCGCGCCTGTCGACTCACGGGCGCCCGAAGCGGCAGCGTCGGGCCGCGATGAGGCGACAGCGTCGGGCCGCGATGAGGCGGCAGCGTCGGGCCGCGATGAGGCGGCAGCGTCGGGCCGCTGTAAAAATCCATCGTTCATCCGAACCACCCGTGCAGATACCATCCCTGCCGCCCTGGTTCGCACCAGACCCAGGCATGACGACCGTCGGCCCACTGGGCCAGATAGTAGTCGCGCCGGATGTCGCCGCCGTCCCACCAGCCGCTTTCGATCCGCTCCGGGCCCGCCAGCAGCTGCACCACGTCGTCATCGCAGCGCTGGGGCACGCTGGCCAGCCAGCCCGGGCGCGGCGCGCCGGCGCGGGCGTCTCGCGCCCGCGGGCCAGCGCCATGGAGCACCGCCATTTCCGGGCGGTGTTCGCGATACTCCACCAGCGGCTTGAGCACCGGCTCGCCCAATCGCGCCACCAGCCGCTGATGCAGCGTTGCCCAGGCCTGGGCCTGACGTGCCGGCCCCTCCAGCAGTTCCCGCCGGATCGGCGCATAGGCCGACAATCGAGGCGCGAAAAGCGTCAGGCGCATGACCGGGCCGGCGAGACGCACGCGCTCCAGCTGCGAACGGGTCAGCTCGAGCAGGGTGTCGGGATCTCGCTGCGCCGACACCAGGCCGATCTCGACGGGCTGGGCCGGGCCATCTTCCAGCTCGAACATCAGCCGGAACCGCTCGACGCCCGCATCCTGGCCCATCAGAAACACGCTCAGCTCCTGCAACAAGCGCTTGAGCGGAAAGGTGAGGCCCGTGATGGCATATACCGGTCGATCGAATTCGAAAGTGCGCGAAAACCGCGGCGTCGGGCGGTGGTAGTCGAGCGCCAGCGGCCACTCCCCGCGCAGTTCGCCCAGATGGCGCATCAGGCCGGCCCCGAAACGTCGGGCCAGCGCACTGCGGGGCAGGGCGAAAAGCTCGCCCAGACGCTGGAATCCGCTGCGTTTCAGGGTCTGCACAATGTCTCGATCGGCATCGATGCTCCCCAACCCGGCACGCTCGAGGCGTAGCGTCGCCAACGCCGACTCCAGCCCGCCCTCGTCCACCGCCAGGCCGTCGTGGGCATTGACCAGCACGCGTGCCGCCGCCGGATTGGGCGCGATCACCAGGCGGTGGGAAAAACCGAGCTCGGCGAGTTCCGCCCGCAGTCGCGCTTCCAGACGCGGCCACGGCCCCAGCAGGTCGAGACTGCTGGCGATCTCGAACACCAGCGCGTGGGGATAGTGAAGACTGACCTGAGCGCTGAAACCGTAGGCCCAGGTCGCCAGACGCCGCCGCCAGCGCTCCACCGACTCGGCGTCGAAGGGCGCCGTCTCGAGCCGCTGACTCGAACCGGATCGAGACCCCCTATCTGGCGCGGCGTTGGGCGCCTTGGAAAGCGGCGCGGCGTCGGGCGCCTTAAAAAGCGGCGCGTTAAACAGCGCCTCGGCGAAACCGCGCGCCTGGCCGGGTTTGACCCCCTGATCGCGGGCGGCACGATTGGCAGCGCGAATGCATTGACGCGGTGCCGGCCCGTCGATCAGCGCAAAGGGTGCCTCGGGATTGGCCCGGCGGCGCAGCGCGCCCTCCAGGGCCAGGCGCGGAAACAGCAGGCAGACCCAGCGCATGGGGTCACGCTCCGGCGCCGAAGGCGATTCGCCGCGCAGGGGCAAAGCCACCGCGACACTTGAGGATCTCCAGCTCGGCATGCCGGTGCAGTCGTATTCGCAGCGGCGCCGGCGAGGCTTCGGGCACTTTCGCCAGCGGCCGATGGACGAACGCCAGCGTATCGCCGCTCGCCGCCGCCACCTGCAGCCGGCGCATGAGACGGCTATCGGCCTGCGGCAGCCAGGCAACGACGACGGCACAGCAGCCGGCGCGCAGGCACTGCTCCGTCGCCCACAGCGCTTCGCGACCCTGCACGTCCAGCCAATGGCACTGTTCGAGCGCTACCCCCGCCTGCCGCCACGCCGCCGGATACGGCACGCCCGGTGGCGACACCAGTACTATCGGACGGCCTTCGCGGGTCATCCGCGAGAGTACCGGCCACAGCAAGGCCAGTTCCCCGTTACCGGCGCCCGTCGACAGCAGCTCACTGATCGCGGCCGGCGGCCAGCCGCCGCCCGGCAGGATCGCATCGAGCTGGGCATGTCCGCTGGCAACCGCTTCGCCACGATCGCTATCGACGCCAGCCTGAGCGCGCCAGACCTGGCGGCTGTCGAGCAGAGCCTTCAAGCCGTTCATCGCGGCTTCCTGGTGCAGGAAGGCAACGTACCGGAAGGCAAAGTACGGGCAGGCAAAGTACGGGAAGACAACGTGCAGGGGCGCCAAACCGGCAATCCGTGATGATGATAATCGTGACGAAGCGACATGGTGACGACCAGACGTGACGAATCGGAAGACTCAGTGTCGCCTAGAAAACCATTTACTGTCTATATATACAGTGTCAGGAAGCGCCAAAATCCTCGCCCGACAGCGGGCCATGCGAGCAAAGTCGAGGCTTGGCTCGCATGGCCGGTGGGGACAGAAAAATGATGGTGGAGCAGAAAAATCAGGAAACGTTGTTGGACACTCTCAGCGACCCCAGACTGCGCTTGATCGCCTTGAGCTGATCGGTGATCTGCGGGCCGCGATTCTTGGCCACGCCGACGGCCAGCACGTCGATGGTCAACAGATGAGCGATACGCGAGGTCATCGGAATGTAGACCTCGGTGTCCTCCTGTACGTCGACCGGCAATGGCAGAGTCACCTCGCGGGCCAGCGGCGAATCGCTGGGGCACAGGCCGATCACGGTAGCGCCGGCCTTGACCGCGGTCTTGGCGCTGGCGATCAGCGCCCGGGTACGGCCGGTCTGGGAGATCGCCACCACCACGTCACCCGCTTTCAACGTCGCGGCGGACATCGCCTGCAGGTGCGGATCGGAATAGGCCGAAGTGTGGATCTGGAGACGGAAGAACTTGTGCTGGGCGTCGGCGGCCACGATTCCCGAGGCTCCGTATCCGTAGAACTCTACCCGGTTGGCCACCGCCAGTGCGGCGATCGCCTTGCCCAGCGCCTCGTTGTCGAGGCAATCGCGGACTCGCTCGAGGGTTTCGATGGTGCCGTCGAAGATGCCGTGGGAGAACTCGGCCACGCTGTCGCCATCGTTCATGGTGAACTGGGCGTACTGGCTGCCCTTGGCCATCATCTGCGCCAGCTTGAGCTTGAACTCCTGGAAACCGGCCATGCCCATGGCGCGGCAGAAGCGCACCACCGTCGGCTCGCTGACCTGTGCCTCGCTGGCCAGATCGGTGATCCGCATCAGGATCACTTCTTCCGGGTTGCGCAGCACGAAGCGCGCCACCTTCTGCTCGGAGCGGCGCAGACGATCCATGTGCACACGCAATTCATCGAACAGTGAACGGCTCATGACTGGCCCTCGGGTGACGGCATCAGGCGGTCTCGTCTCTTCAGGTTTCCATAGGGAGATCGACGGCTAGTGTTTTCGACGTCTCCGTCTTTTCGGCACTGTCTTCTCGACACTGTTTTTTCAACACTGTCTTTTCAACACTTAGGTGCTGTCTG
>NZ_PZJR01000004.1:0-29053 GCF_003206035.1 Salinicola sp. CPA57 | reverse complement strand
CGCACCAGCCGATTTTTAACGCCGCATGGGCGAGCGCAGTACTGTTCAGACATGCCTAGTATGCCCGAGTCGTGCTGGCGGAACACCTCGGCACGGCGCGTCGGCAGCATGAAAAAAGCTAACCGTCACGACCTTGTAATGTTCTGTATAGTATGCATGTCGGGCGCGACCCGACAGATCCGAGGATGCCAGGAGATTCGATCATGCCTACCATCGAACATCTTCACTCCCTGAAGAGCGAAATTCTCGACATTTTCATGACGTTGGAAGTCAGCGAACACGAGCAGCGCAAGCGCAAGGCCGCCGTTCGCTATCTGAAGGCCCGCCGCGGTATCGAGCAGCGTCGGGAAAAGCGCCAGCTGGCGGAAGAGATTGCCGAACTGCCGGAGTAGCAGCCGGCAGCGTGAATACCGCTCCCAACGAGCGGCGGCCGTTACCCTAGGAGGACAACGGCCGCGGCCTGCCCTGTCGGCACTCGCACCGACGGGAGCGTTCGTTTCACGCCAAAGAGATGTGATCTTCGCGACAGGCCGGCGGCAACCGTGGCGAGCGACGGCTCACCACGGTTGCGCGTTGTCTCACAGGCTGTTGAAGAACACCACGATCACGCCGATCGGCGCCACGTAGCGCGTCACGTAGTGCCACAGCACCCGCCCCTTCGGCCCCAGGCCCAGCTCCTGTTTCACCTCTTCGCTATCCAGGAACCAGGCGGTGAAGACGATGGCGGCCAGCCCCGTCAGCGGCAGCATCAGCTTGCTGGTCAGCGCGTCGAGCAGATCGAAGACGTTGAAGCCGAACGGCTGGAAGCCGGACCAGACGTTGAACGCCAGCAGCGCGGCAATGCCCAGCGCCCAGGTCGCCAGCGCCGCGACGAAGGCCGAGGCGATACGCGACAGCGGCGTGCGCTCTTCCAGGAATTCGGTCACCGGCTCCAGCAGCGAGATCGCCGAGGTGATCGCGGCCACGGTCAACAGCGCGAAGAAGACCGTCCCGAACGCCAACCCCCACGGCATGTCGATGAACGCCAGCGGCAGGGTGACGAACAGCAGGCCCGGCCCGGCGCTCGGATCCAGGTTGTTGGCGAACACTACCGGGAAGATCGCCATGCCGGCGCCGAGCGCGATGACCGTATCCAGAATCACCACGGTGCGCGCCGTCTTGATCAGGTTGACCTCCTGCCCCAGGTAGGAGCCGTAGGCCATCATGATCCCCATCCCCAGCGACAGCGTGAAGAACGCATGACCCAGCGCGGCGAGCACGACGCCGCCGTTCAGCTTGCTCCAGTCGGGCGAGAACATGAATCGGGCCGCCTCGCCGAAACCGTCGGTGGTCGCACCGAAACCGATCAGCAGGATCAGCGCCACGATCAACAGCGGCATCAGCCACTTGGCCGCCCGTTCCAGACCGCCCTTGACGCCGCCGGCGACGATGCCGAAGGTCAGCAGCATGAAGATCGTGTGCCAAAACAGCAGCGTGCCCGGCTGGCCCAGCAGCGTGGTGAAGTAGTCGCCGACATCGACGCCACTCGACCGGCCCAGATCGCCGGTCAGCGTGCTCCAGGTGTAGTTGAGCGACCAGCCGCCGACGACGCTGTAGAACGACAGAATCAGAAACGACCCCAGCACACCGGCGATCCCCACCAGTACCCAGTCGGGAGACAGCTTCGAGTCGCGGCTGAGCTTCTGCATGGTGTTGACCGGGTTGGACTGCCCACGTCGGCCCAGCAGCCATTCGGAAACCAGGATCGGCAGACCGATCAGTGCGATGCAGACCAGATAGACGAGCACGAACACGGCGCCGCCGCTGTCGCCCACCATGTAGGGGAACTTCCAGATGTTGCCGAGACCCACCGCCGAACCAGTCGCGGCCAGGATGAAGGCCGTGCGAGAGGACCACTGCGCATGGGTATGGGATTGCTTGGCCATGAATTCACCATCGAGTATTGCTGTTGTCGGAATACCGCCCCTTCGGGAGGCCGGACCCGGTGTCGTTGTTAGAACCCGGAGCGTCTCCGGCCGCTTGGCGTTGGCGGCAGCTTCGGGCCGCTTGGCGTTGGCGGCAGCTTCGGGCAGTTTGGCTTTGGCGGCAGCATCAGGCCGCTTGAAAGCTTTGGCGGCAGCGTCAGGCTGCTTGAAAGCTTTGGCGGCAGCGTCGGGCCGCTTGAACAGAAACGCGCGGATTATACCGACTCGAATCCGATTCATCCCCGGTTCCGCCATAAAAATGGCCAAAACAGGTGAAAAGCGTCCCGAAAACGCAACGATCGCGCGCGAAGCGCGGGGGCGCCCGAACTTTCCGGGCTCGAGCGCTGGGTCAGGCGCGGTGGCCGGAATCGGCCAGCCGTGACTGGTGCGCGAAATGTCGCGTGTTCTTGTAGGGCATCTTCATGTAGCCGGACACGCCGAGCCCGTCGATCTGCGGTACCGCCGCCAGCAGCGTTTCCAGACAGTTGCGGAACTCGTGCTCCCGGGCCGGATCGAGCAGGCGGTAGTAGCTGTGGATCTTCAGATGCGTCGGCAACGCCTCGAAGATGATCATGCCGGTGTGATGGATGGCGTTGAGCCGGGACAGCGCCTCGATCATTACCGGTGGCAGACGCAGAAACTCCTCGGGGTCCGGGCCGTCCTCGAAGTAGGAGTGTTCGCGGCCGGTGTCCTCCAGCTCCGGCGTGGGGCTGACCTCGTAGGGAATGACGCTGGCCGCCGCGGGCACGAAAGGCTGCGAGGCGTCGTCACGGTCGACGTGCAGGGTTCGCCGGGCGTTGAACAGGCACGCCTTGAACACGCCGTCGCGGCGGCGAATCGCCCGGGCCAGGGTGATCATGTTGTTCACCGCCGCGACGAAGGCCGTCCGCAGCGACGGTTCGTTGAGACTCAAGGTGGTATCGAACTCGACGCCGGCGTCGCTCCAGCGCACCGCCAGACCACCGACCACCGGATACCTTCCCAGTCGCCCCACCGCCACCAGGAAGGCCTTCTCGAGATCGCCCATGCCCTGCATGAAATGCTTGTAGTAACGGTCGAACTGAACGTCATTGATCGCGCTCAAGGTGTCGTCGCGGTCCCGCCCGCGCAAGGCCGTGTCATGCAGAACGTCCTCGCGCAGAAACGCCTTGCGCGAGCTGTAGACCACCGTCTCGATCTCCTGCTCCAGCGAGCGCACCCACACCGGCACCAGCGGGATCTCAGGCGCCGGCGACGGCTCACGCAGAATGGTGCGGGCGATCCGCGGCATCTGCCGGAGGAAATAGTCTCCGGCCCGGCGACGCAGTGCGGCATCATCACTGAGCATGGCCTCCAGCATCCGGGCGAACTCGATCGGCAGGCCCAGCGAGGTCGCCGGGATCGTGCCGTGGCCGAAGCGGCTGGACTGCGCGGTGGCGAGCGCATAGAGCGTGGCGGCGGCGCCCTGTTCATCGAAGCGCGGCGACGACAGCGCGCCGTTCAGCTGTTCTTCGCCGATGTAGTAGACATCGCCCATGCGGGCGTTGGTGTGCTGAAGATCGGCAGACATCAGCGCCATCACGTTGCGCGACAGGAACTGGCCCTCGGCATCGAGCTGGGCAAAGACCGACGAGCCCCAGTCGATCAGCGCGACCTGCTCGGTTCGCGCATCGAACATCAGATTCGAGGGTTTGATGTCCCCGTGTACCACGAGTCGCCCTTCTCCCGATTCGCGGCGCAGCGTGCGCAGAATGTCCGCCAGCTGCGCCGCGATCCTGATCACCAGGCGCGGTGCCAGCCGTCCCTCGCGTAGCGAGAACTCCTCCAGATTGATGCCCGGCGCACGCGCCATCACCAGCATCGCCTGATGGCGCAGGGTGCGATAGGCGATCAGTTTGGGAACGCGCGGATGATCGACCTGTTCGAGCATGAACGCCTCCTCCTCGAGGCGCTCGTGGAACGACTGCGGCAGATTCTGGCGGGTGAACTTGAAAACATGGCTGTTGCCGGCACCATCGATGCCCGCGAAGACGAAGCCGTAGGCCCCCTTGCCCACCAGCTCGACCTCGCGATAGCCGACCTGGGCAAGCTGGTGACGGCAGCGCTCGATCCACTCGCGCAGCTGGCGTGCCTGGCTCTGGCTGAGCAGATAGACCGACTGCTCCTCGGGGATGTAGAACTGCTGCAGCTCCGTCGGCCTGTGCCCGGATGTGGCCATGAGGTCAGCGCAGATCCGCCAGCATCGTCTCCGGCGCTTCCAGGTAGTCCTTCCAGCGATTGCAGAAGCGCGCCATGGTGCCGCCATCGAGCACCCGATGATCGCCGGACCAGG
The DNA here is from genome assembly GCF_003206035.1 of Salinicola sp. CPA57. NCBI lineage: Bacteria > Pseudomonadati > Pseudomonadota > Gammaproteobacteria > Oceanospirillales > Halomonadaceae > Salinicola > Salinicola sp. CPA57. Next base: position 24,778 of record NZ_PZJR01000004.1, on the reverse strand, counting down.
TCACGGTCATGATCGCGCGGGAGACCACCGAACCGTCCAAGGCGAAACGCGGCAAACGCTGAACGCGGCCGAGCGCGACGATCGCCACCTCCGGCGCGTTGATGATCGGCATGGCATAGGTGCCGCCCAGCACGCCGATGTTGGAGATGCTGATGGTGCCGCCCTTGAGATCGCTCGGTTCGACCCGCCCGTCGCGGGCGGCACGGGTCAGACGCTCCACCTCGGCCGCCACTTCGCGCAGGCTCAGCCGCTCGACGTGCTTGACGTTGGGCACCAGCAGTCCGCTGGCGCTGTCCACCGCCATGCCGATATGGCAGGCGGCCTGGTAATGAATGGCGTCGGCAGCCGCACCGAGCCGGCAGTTGAGCAGCGGAAACTCCGCCACGGCCAGGGCCAGCGCTTTCATCAGCAGCGGCATCAGCGTCAGCCGCTCGCCGCGCGCTTCGAAATCGCCCTTCAGGCGTTCCCGCAGCGCCAGCAGTTCGGTGACATCGAACTCGTCGCCATAGGCGAAATGCGGAATCGTCGACGCCGCCTCGCTCATCCGCCGGGCCATCACCGCGCGCACGCCGCGCAGCGGCTCGACGCGTTCGCCGCAGGAGGCAGAATCGGTAGCCGTCGTAGTCTGGGGATCCGAAATTGCGGCTGGCTCGGGGCGCCATTCCTGATGCTGTTGCTGCCGAAACGCCAGCACGTCCTCCTTGAGCACCCGGCCATCCTTGCCGCTACCGGGAATCTCCTCGAGGCTGACACCGAGTTCACGCACTCGCCGGCGCACGGCCGGACTGGCCGGAATGCGTCGGCGGCCGGTATCCGACGAAGACATCGCCGTCGCGGCCTGCGCGACTGGGGACGACGACGCCATGGAAGTCTCGTCACTCGCCCGGGTCGTCGCGGTTTCAACGGCAACGTCTTCGGCATCACCGGCGTGCGTCACGTAGGCGAACAGCGGCGAATGCACTCGGGCGATCTCGCCAAGCTGGCTGTAGCGCCGCACCAGCCGCCCCGCCTCCGGCGCGGTGATCTCCATCACCGCCTTGTCGGTGCTGACCTCGACCACCGGCTGATCCTCGGCGATCTCGTCCCCCTCCTGGACGTGCCAGGCCACCACTTCGCATTCGACGATGCCTTCACCGAGATCGGGCAGCAGGAAATCGCTCACTATCACCTCCTCTCTCAGAAATTCATCGTACGGTGGATGGCGTCGAGAACTTTCAACGGCCCCGGCATGTACTCTTTTTCCAGCGTCAGCGGGAATGGCGTGTCCAGCCCGGTGACTCGCTCGATCGGCGACTCCAGATAGAGAAAGCAGCGGCTCTGGACCGTCGCCGCGATTTCGCTGGCGAATCCCCCGGTCAGCGGCGCTTCGTGGCTGACGATCAGCCGCCCGGTCTTGAGCACCGAGGCCACCACGGTCTCGATATCCCACGGCACGATGGTTCGCAGGTCGATCAGCTCGCAGGAAACGCCTTCCTTCTCGGCCATCTCGGCCGCCTGCTCGATCACTTCCATCTGCGCGCCCCAGGCCAACAGGGTGATATCCGAGCCTCCCTTGACCACCTCCGCCTGGCGCAGCGGCAGCTCGTAGTCGTCGTCCGGCACCTCGCCCACCGACGCGCGGTAGAGACGCTTGGGCTCGAAGAAGATCACCGGGTCCGGCGCGCGGATCGAGGCCAGCAACAGCCCCTTGGCCTGATGCGGATTGCGCGGCACCACCACGGTGATACCTGGCATATGCGCGAAATAGGCTTCCGGCGACTGCGAATGGTAATGGCCGCCGGCGATACCGCCGCCGTAGGGCGCCCGCACGGTCAGGCCGCCGACATCGAACAGGTTGCCGGAGCGATAGCGGAACTTGGCGGTCTCGTTCACCAGTTGATCGAACGCCGGATAGATGTAGTCGGCGAACTGGATCTCGGCGACCGGCACCGAGCCCTGCGCCGCCAGACCGTTGGCGAAGCCGACGATGCCCTGTTCGACCAGCGGGGTATTGAAGCAGCGTGCGCGGCCGTACTTTTCCTGAAGATGGCTGGTGGCGCGGAAAACGCCACCGAAAATGCCGACATCCTCGCCGAAGCAGAGCACGCGTTCATCGGCGGCCATGGCGGTATCGAGGGCATCGTTGACGGCCTGGAGCAGATTCATTCGGCTCATGCGCCGCCCTCCTCTGAATGAGCGGCTTGTGGGTGACCGGCCCGTCCGGCAGGCGCTTCATCCATCCACGGCGCACTCTTGGGGTAGGCGTCGGGGTGACGACGAATATGCGCTTCCAGCTCGTCGAGCTGCTCGCGCAACAGCGGCGGTGTCTCTGTATAGACGTCGGTGACCAGCGTCTCGAGCGCCGGCGGACGACGTTTTTCCGCCTGTTTCATGGTTTCCAGCACTTCGCGCCGCAGCGACTCGGTCAGCTCGCGCTCCTCCTCCTCGTGCCACCAGTCGCGCTCGATCAGCCAGCGCTGCATCCGGCGCAGCGGGTCTTTCCTGTGCCACGACTCCTCTTCCTTCTTGCTGCGATAGCCGGAGGGATCGTCGGAGGAGGAGTGGGCGGCCAGGCGGTAGGTCATCGCCTCGATCAGGACCGGCTCGTTCTCCTCCACCGCCAGCCGTCGCGCCTCGCGAGTCGCTTCGAACACCGCCAGGATGTCGTTGCCGTCGACGCGGATCGACTGCATCCGATAGCCGAAGGCGCGGGCGGCGATGCCGTCACCGGCGAACTGCTCGGTGACCGGCGTGGAGATGGCGTAACCGTTGTTGCGACACAGAAAGATCACCGGCACCTTGTGCACCGACGCCATGTTGAGCGCCGCGTGAAAATCCCCCTCCGAGGCGGCGCCCTCGCCGAAGATCGTCAGCGTGCAGTTGCCGTTGCCGGCCAGCTTCTGGCCGTAGGCATAGCCGGTGGCCTGGGGAATCTGGGTCGCCAGCGGCGAGGAGATCGTCAGGTAGTGAAGATCCTTCGAGCCGTAGTGGATCGGCATCTGACGCCCATGGGCGGGGTCTCGCTCGTTGCCGAACAGCTGATCCATGAACTCGTCGGTGGTGAAGCCGCGATAGGCCAGCGCGCCCTGCTCGCGGTACTGCGCCATGATCATGTCGGCGGCGTCCAGCGCCGCCGTACTGCCGATCACCGCCGCCTCCTCGCCGGTGCACTGCATGTAGAAGCTCAGCCGGCCCTGACGCTGGGCCGCCAGCATGCGTTCGTCGAGCACCCGGGTGTAAAGCATCGCGCGATAGATGCGCCGCGCCGTCGGTTTGTCGAGAGAGATCGGCCCGGCGCCCGCGTACACCGTGCCATCGGGCTTGAGCAGGGTAAAAACGGGAATCTGGATGTCGTCGCCGTTGGCGAAAACCGGTTTGTGCACCGGTTTCACCGTGGGTTGGGTCTTCTTCATCTGTACTTCCCCGAGATCGATGGCCGTGGTTCGAGCGGCCTCGTGAGCGGCCCTTCCCACGTCTCCTCACGCATGCCCGACGAGTCGGGAAGCCACCGGTTCGACGGTCGCCTTGGCCTATGACCTTGACGTTAATGTCAACCTGTCGCCATCCGACCTTGGTCTTTCAGCACTAGGTCCTATTTCCCGGTCGCGTCGGCCCCGCTAGAACAGGCCAAGGTTCCACCCGGGAGATCACCCCATGCAGCTGGCTGAGCACACCTTCATCGTTACCGGCGGCGGCTCCGGGCTGGGGGCGGCGACGGCACGAATGCTGATCGAGGCCGGCGCCAGCGTGGCGCTGGTCGATCATGACGCGCAAGCGGCCAGCGCCCAGGCGCAAACGCTGGGCGAGAACGCCCTGGCGGTGCCGGCAGACGTCACCTGCGGGGGCGACGGCGAGCGCGCCATCGCCGAAACGCTGGCGCGCTTCGGCGCCGTTCACGGATTGATCAACTGCGCCGGCGTCGCCCCGGCGGAGAAGATCCAGGGCAAGCGCGGCGTGCACGGCCTCGACAGTTTTCGGCGCACGATCGATATCAACCTGATCGGCACCTTCAACATGCTGCGTCTGGCCGTTTCGGCAATGCAGGAAAATTCCACCGACGCTGACGACGCCGAACGCGGCGTGGTGATCAATACCGCTTCGGTGGCCGCATTCGAAGGACAGATCGGCCAGGCCGCCTATGCCGCCTCCAAGGCCGGCGTTATCGGCCTGACCCTGCCCGCCGCCCGAGAGCTGGCGGTTTCCGGCATTCGGGTCATGGCGATCGCACCGGGCATCTTCGATACCGCGATGATGCAGGGCATGCCCGCCGAGGTACGCGAAGGCCTCAACGCCAAGGTGCCGTTTCCCAAGCGCCTGGGCCACGCCGAGGAGTACGCCTCGCTGGTGCGCCAGATCCTCGAGAACCGTTATCTCAACGGCGAGGTGATTCGGCTCGACGGCGGCATTCGAATGAATGCCAGTTGATGCCACGAACTCACAGAGAGAAACGCGATGAAATCCGAAGACCCGATCGTGATCGTCGGCGCCAAACGCACGCCGATGGGCGCTTTCCAGGGCGCCTTGAGTGGCCTGAGCTGCCCGCAGCTGGGCACGGCGGCGATTCGTGGCGCGCTCGAACACGCCGGGCTGGTGCCTGACGCCGTCGATGAACTGGTCATGGGTTGCGTGCTGCCGGCAGGCCTCGGCCAGGCTCCCGCACGCCAGGCGGCACTCGGGGCGGGGCTCGCCGAATCGACGCCTTGCACCACGATCAACAAGATGTGCGGCTCCGGCATGAAGGCGGTGATGCAGGCCGTCGATGCGCTGCGCGTGGGGAGCGCCATTCACGCCATCGCCGGCGGCATGGAGAGCATGAGCAACGCGCCGTACCTGCTGCCCCAGGCCCGCGCCGGGCTGCGCATGGGGCATGCGCAGGTGCTCGATCACATGTTTCTCGACGGTCTCGAGGACGCCTACGAGCCGGGTCGGCTGATGGGCACCTACGCCGAGGAGTGCGCCCAGGCCTTCGGCTTCACCCGCAAGGCGCAGGATGATTACGCCATCGCCTCGCTGACGCGGGCCAGGCGAGCGATCGAATCCGGCGTTTTCGCCAGCGAGATCGTGGCACTGGAAGCGCCGGCCGGACGCGGCACGGATCGCGTCGCGCACGACGAACCACCCTACAAGGCCAACATCGACCGTATCGCCCAGTTGAAACCGGCCTTCCGCGACGGCGGCACGGTCACCGCCGCCAACTCGAGCTCGATCTCCGATGGCGCCGCGGCGCTGGTACTGATGCGCCAGCGCGAGGCCGAACGGCTGGGGCTGACACCGCTGGCCCGAATGCATGGTCATGCCAGCCACGCCATGCGCCCCGGCGACTTCCCGGTGGCGCCGATCCACGCCATCACCAAGCTTTATGAACGGCTCGGCTGGTCGCGGGAAAGCGTCGATCTCTATGAGATCAACGAGGCCTTTGCGGTGGTGGCAATGGCGGCGATGCACGAACTCGGGCTCGATCACCAACGAGTCAACGTGCACGGCGGCGCCTGCGCCCTGGGTCATCCCATCGGCGCTTCCGGCGCGCGAATTCTGGTCACGCTGTTGAATGCGCTGACCCATCACGGAGTGACGCGGGGCGTGGCGGCCATCTGCATCGGCGGCGGCGAGGCCACGGCGGTCGGCATCGAACGGCTCGCGTAGCCGTGCTAATACGAGCCCCCTGTACGAGCCCCCTGTGCGAGCCCCCTTATACGAGCCCCGACATTCAGACGCTCTCTCGGAGATATCGGCATGTCAGCAATCGACACCCACAAGGACCCTGGGTCCAGGAGTTACGTCAGCGGTACCAGCGATCTGCCCCTGATCGGCATGACCATCGGTGACTGCCTCGATGCTGCCGCCAGCGAATGCCCCGAGCGTGAAGCGCTGGTCAGCTGCCACCAGAATCTGCGCTATACCTATGCCGAGCTGCGCGACGCAGCCGACCGTATTGCGCGGGCCCTGCTCGCGCTAGGCATCGAACGCGGCGACCGGGTCGGCATCTGGTCACTCAACGGCGCCGAGTGGGCGCTCACCCAGCTGGCGACGGCCAAGATCGGCGCGATCCTGGTCAATCTCAACCCGAGCTATCGCGCCCACGAGCTCGAACACGCGCTCACCCAGTCCGGCCTGTCCGGCCTGATATTGCAGGGCGCCTATCGGACCGGCGACGTGATCAAGTCGCATTACGTCGACATCCTCTGCGAAATCGCCGCGGAACTACGCGACGCCCCTACCGACGAGCAGCGCCGACTCGACTGCGCCAGCCTGCCCCGGCTCAGGCAGGTGGTCTGTCTCGACCCTGAACTCGCCACCCCAGGCATGTGGCACTGGGACGAGCTGCGCGCCCTCGCCGACAGCGTCTCCGCCGAGCGGTTGGCGAAGCGGCAGGCCGAACTGCAGTTCGACGACCCGATCAACATCCAGTACACCTCCGGCACCACCGGCGCGCCCAAGGGGGTGACGCTGACCCACCACAACATTCTCAACAACGGCTTTTTCGTCGGCGGCGGGATGAACCTGCAGCCCGGCGAGCGGGTGGTGATCCCGGTGCCGCTCTATCACTGCTTCGGCATGGTGATGGGCAATCTGGCGTGCCTGTCGCACCGCGCCACCGCGATCTATCCCAACGACGGCTTCGACCCCGAGGCGACGCTGCGCGCGGTGGAGGCGGAGCGCGCCCAGGCACTCTACGGCGTGCCGACGATGTTCATCGCCGAGCTCGAGCACCCGCGCTTCGGCGAGTTCGATCTCTCCAGCCTGCGCACCGGGATCATGGCCGGCTCCAACTGCCCGATCGAAGTGATGAAGCGGGTGATCGAGCGCATGCACATGTCTGACGTCACCATCTGCTACGGCATGACCGAAACCAGCCCGGTGAGCCTGCAGACACGGCCTGACGCCCCGCTGTCGAAACGGGTCTCCACCGTCGGCACCATCCATCCGCACCTGGAAGTGAAGATCATCGACCCCGCCAGCGGCCGGATCGTGCCGCGCGGCGTCAGCGGCGAGCTCTGCACCCGCGGCTACAGCGTGATGCTCGGCTACTGGAACAACGACGCCGCGACCCGCCAGGCGATCGACCCGCAGGGCTGGATGCATACCGGGGATCTGGCGATGATGGACCACGACGGCTTCGTCGCGATCACCGGGCGCATCAAGGACATGATCATCCGTGGCGGGGAAAACCTGTATCCCCGCGAGATCGAGGAGTTTCTCTACACTCACCCGGCGATATCGGACGCCCAGGTCTTCGGCGTGCCGGACCCGAAGTACGGCGAGGCGGTCGCGGTCTGGGTGCGGCTGGTGGAGGGGGTCGAACTCGACGAAGAGGCCATCCGCGATTACTGCCGCAATCGCATCGATCACCACAAGATCCCGCGTTACGTGCGCTTCGTCGACGAGTTCCCGATGACCGTCAGCGGCAAGATCCAGAAATTCCGCATGCGCCAGACCACCAGTCACGAACTGGGGCTGGAGTGATCACCCCCGATTGACCACCGCCATGGTCAGCCGCGACATGCACACCAGCCGGCCACGCTCGTCTTCGATCCGGATTTCCCACAGCTGAGTCGTGGCGCCGAGATGCAGCGGCCGGGCGCAGCCCTCGACCCAGCCTTCGCGCATCGCGCGTACGTGGTTGGCATTGATATCGAGCCCCACCGCCATCTTGTTCGGATCGGCCAGGCAGAGATTGGCGGCGATGCTGCCCAGCGTCTCCGCCAGCACCACCGAGCCGCCGCCGTGGAGCAGGCCGTAGGGCTGGTGGGTACGCGCATCCACCGGCATCCGCCCGCGCAGGCAGTCTTCACCCAGCTCGGTGAATTCGATACCGACATGGCTGACCAGGGTGTTCCGGCACTCGGCGGTGAGCGCTTCCAGTGATGACTCACGTTTCCAGATGGGCATGGTGAAACCTCGAGAGTAGTAACAAATCGCGAGTTCGGCGCGTCGATCAAAGCCCGACTTGGCGGGCCAGCAGGAGTCAGGGAACGGAATCTGGCCATTGTCTGGCACCGTGAAGTAGCCGCAGGACGAGCACGGCATCCCGCTGGACACGGTAGGCGGCGATATAGCAGGTGCCGTCAATCACCACCTCACGAGTGCCTGCCAGGCGCCCTTCACGGCCACTATCAGGGTGATCGATCAGACGATTCAATGCCGTCTCGATCCTCTCATCGGTGTCGACGGCTGCCTGTGGGTTACGAACTACCAGATAGTCGAAGATAGCTTCGCGGTCCTCGAGCGCCAGCAGGTGCCAAGCCAACTTCACGTATCATCCTCGAGCAAACGTCGGGCCTCGGCGCGGCGCTGAGCGAAACGTGCCTGCACGGTTCGATCGTCGACTGGCTGGCGGTCGTCGTCCAGCGCCGCCTGAACCTGCCTCCTAAACCACGCATCGTGAGACCGTGCTTGCTGCGCCTGATGTTGGCGCTCGGCAGCATCCGGTCGACGCACTCTGGTGTCGTCCGTTCGCTCCGGTTCCCAATGGGAGGTATCCACTTCGAAATGACGCGCGCCGATCTTGTGCATGACAGCCACCGCCTTGCCCGCATCGCGAAACGCTCGCCGCTTCTTGTCGCGGGTGGTTCCCAGTATCAAAGACTCCCCTTCCCGCGATCGAGCCGTGATGAAAAAAGCCCCACCGCTGGCACTGATGGCCACGGAAACCAGGCCGCCAGCATGAAAGGCGGTTCGGAACTGGTCCAAGCTCAATGTCTGAGACATCAGTGGTGCGCTCCGCATCAACGTTAATGATTAATCGTCACGCAAATAACGAATAAACTCAAATCTTGATATTGATCCTGCGCTAAAACCCCGTAACCGTGTCTGGGTCCTAGACCATGGTCGAGGGGCTCTAGCCGCCTTCGCCTATTGACGTTAACGTCAACGTACCAAGACACATATACCAAGATGTATAAGCTGTATCGGACAGCGAGGATTCCACCATGCACGCCCCCTATACCGAGCTCGATTTCGGGCTCGCCGACGAGCTCAACATGCTGCGCGAGCAGGTCAACGCCTTCGCCCGCGACGAGATCGCCCCCCGGGCGGCCCAGATCGACCACGACAACGTCTTCCCGGCCGATCTATGGCGGAAGTTCGGTGACATGGGCCTGCTGGGTATCACCGTGGCCGAAGAAGACGGCGGCAGCGGCATGGGCTATCTCGCCCACTGCATCGCCATGGAAGAGATCTCGCGGGCCAGCGCGTCGGTGGGTCTTTCCTACGGCGCCCATGCCAACCTCTGCGTCAATCAGATCAAGCTCAACGGCAGCGCAGAGCAGAAGGCCAAATATCTGCCTCGGCTGATCAGCGGCGAGCATGTCGGCGCCCTGGCGATGTCCGAGCCCGGCGCCGGGTCGGACGTGGTCTCGATGACCCTGCGTGCCGACAGGCACGGCGATCACTACGTGCTCAACGGCAACAAGATGTGGATCACCAACGGCCCCGACGCCGACGTGCTGGTGGTCTACGCCAAGACCGACCCGGAGGCCGGCGTCAAGGGCATCAGCGCCTTCATCGTCGAGAAGGGGTACGCCGGGTTCTCCACCGCCCAGAAGCTCGACAAGCTGGGCATGCGCGGCTCGAACACCTGCGAGCTGGTGTTCGAGGATTGCCAGGTGCCGGCAGAGAACGTGCTGGGCGAAGAGAACCGCGGCGTCAAAGTACTGATGAGCGGGCTGGACTACGAGCGCACCGTGCTCGCCGCCGGGCCTGTCGGCATCATGCAGGCGTGCCTGGACGTGGTGGTGCCCTACGTCCACGAGCGCAAGCAGTTCGGCCAGCCCATCGGAGAATTCCAGCTGGTGCAGGGCAAGCTGGCCGACATGCACACCACGCTCAACGCCTGCCGCGCCTATCTCTACGCGGTGGCCGGCGCCTGCGACCGTGGCCGCGCCACCCGCAAGGACGCCGCCGGGGTGATTCTCTACTGCGCCGAAAAAGCGACCCAGATGGCGCTGGATGCGATCCAGCTGCTCGGCGGCAACGGCTATATCAACGAATACCCCACCGGGCGCCTGCTGCGCGACGCCAAGCTCTACGAGATCGGCGCGGGAACGAGCGAGATTCGGCGGATGTTGATTGGCCGTGAATTATTCACCGAGTCAGCATAGGGCGATCTCATGTCTATCCTGACCACCCAGATCAACCCGCGTACGGAAGCGTTCCAGGCCAACGAGGCGGCGCTGCGGGGCGAAGTCGATAAGCTCCACACACTGACCGCCAGCATCGCCCGGGGTGGCGGCGACAAGGCCCGCGTGCGGCATGAATCCCGCGGCAAGCTGTTCGTCCGCGACCGGATCGACCACCTGCTCGACGAGGGCTCGGCGTTTCTGGAGATCGGCGCGCTGGCGGCGCACGAGGTCTACGACTCCCCCGTGCCCGCCGCCGGCGTGGTGGCGGGGATCGGCCGGATCAGCGGCGTGGAGTGCGTGATCGTCGCCAACGACGCCACGGTCAAGGGCGGCACCTACTTCCCGCTGACGGTGAAGAAGCACCTGCGCGCCCAGGAGATCGCCCGCAAGCATCGGCTGCCGTGTGTCTACCTGGTCGACTCCGGCGGTGCCTACCTGCCCGAGCAGGACGAGGTTTTCCCCGACGTCGACGACTTCGGGCGTATCTTCTACAACCAGGCCACGCTCTCCGCCGCCGGCATCCCGCAGATCGCGGTAGTGATGGGCTCCTGCACCGCCGGTGGCGCCTACGTGCCGGCGATGGCCGACGAATCGATCATCGTGCGCGGCCAGGGCACCATCTTTCTCGGCGGGCCACCGCTGGTGAAGGCCGCCACCGGCGAGACCATCAGCGCCGAGGACCTGGGCGGTGCCGACGTTCACGCCAAGATCAGCGGCGTGGTCGACCACTATGCCGAGAACGACGCCCACGCGCTGCAGCTCGCCCGCCGCGCCGTTTCCCGTCTCAACTGGCACAAGCGCGGCCAGTTGGCGATGAGAAAACCCGCACCGCCGCGTCTCGACCCGTCGGAGCTCTACGGCATCGTCGGCACCGATCTGCGCAAGCCGTACGACGTCCGCGAGGTGATCGGGCGGTTGGTGGACGACTCCGACTTCGACGAATTCAAGCGCTACTACGGCGACACCCTGGTCACCGGCTTCGCCCACTGGTGCGGCCATCCGGTGGGGATCGTCGCCAATAACGGGGTGCTGTTCTCGGAATCCGCGCAGAAAGGCGCGCACTTCATCGAGCTCTGTGCCCAGCGCCAGATCCCGCTGATCTTTCTGCAGAACATCACCGGCTTCATGGTCGGCTCCCAGTACGAGAAGGAAGGCATCGCCAAGCACGGCGCCAAACTCGTCACCGCTGTGGCCTGCGCCAAGGTGCCCAAGTTCACCGTGCTGATCGGCGGCAGCTTCGGCGCCGGCAACTACGGCATGTGCGGTCGTGCCTATGATCCGAACCTTTTGTTCATGTGGCCCAATGCGCGCATCTCGGTGATGGGCGGCGAGCAGGCCGCCAACGTGCTGGCCCAAGTTCAAAGGGAAAAGTTCAAGCGCGAGCAGCTCGAACGCGACGGCAGCGACTGGCCGGAAGACGAGGAAGCGGCGTTCAAGGCGCCGATTCGCGAACAGTACGAACGCCAGGGCCACCCCTACTACGCCAGCGCCCGGCTGTGGGACGACGGCGTGATCGACCCGCTGCAGACCCGCGACGTGATCGGCCTGGCGCTCTCCGCCGCGATGAATGCGGAGATCGAGGAGACGCGCTTCGGCGTGTTTAGGATGTGAGGATGCCATGACGACTTCGAACCATTCCCGCCTGGAAATCGACGATCGCGGCGTCGCGCGGCTGATGCTGGATCGGCCCGAGGTTCACAACGCCTTCGACGATGCGTTGATCAAAGAGCTCAACGCCCATCTCGAACGCCTGCACGCGCTGGCCGAGCACGACGAGGTGCGGCTGGTGGTGCTGGCATCCGGCGGCAAGCACTTCTCCGCCGGGGCGGATCTGCACTGGATGAAGCGCATGGTGGACTACGGCTTCGACGACAACCTCAAGGATTCCCGCGAGCTGGCGCGCCTGATGCAACAGCTGGATGGGCTGCCCTGCCCAACCCTGTGCCGCATACAGGGCGCGGCCTACGGCGGCGCGGTGGGGCTCGCCGCCTGCTGCGATCTGGTGATCGCGTCCGACAAGGCGACATTCTGCCTGTCGGAAGTGCGTATCGGCCTGTCGCCGGCGGTGATCAGCCCTTATGTGCAGCGCGCCATCGGCCCGCGCCAGATGCGCCGCTACGCGCTCACCGCCGAGGTGATCGACGCCACTACTGCGCAGGCGCTCGGCCTGGTGCATGAAGTCACCGACGGCGAAACACTGGACGCCCAGATTGATCAGATGACCGACCGGCTGCTCGCCGCCTCGCCCCAGGCCCAGCGCGCGACCAAGGCGCTACTGGCCCGGGTCGCCCGCGATCCCGACAGCGACGCAACCCGGGAAGCCACCTGCCGCACGATCAGCGAACTGCGGGTCAGCCGCGAAGGCCAGGAAGGGCTCGCCGCGTTTTTCGACAAGCGCCCACCCGCCTGGCAACGCACGGGGGATGCCAACGGGGATCATGACGGCAACCCGGATAACAAGGAATCGCGCTCATGAGCCTGACCCACGCGCCTCGCCCGCTACGTTCGGTGTTGATCGCCAACCGCGGCGAGATCGCCTGCCGCGTGATGCGCACCGCCCGCCGCCTGGGGCTTCGCACCATCGCCGTCTATTCCGATGCCGACGCCAACGCACTCCACGTTCGCGAGGCCGACGAGGCCGTGCGTCTCGGCCCGGCGCCCGCGCGGGAGAGCTATCTCGACATCGACAAGGTCATCGCCGCCGCCCAGCGCAGCGGCGCCGACGCCATTCATCCGGGTTACGGGTTTCTCTCCGAGAACGCCGAGTTCGTCGCCGCCTGCGAGGCCGCCGAGATCGTCTTCGTCGGCCCGCCGGCCAACGCCATCGCCGCCATGGGCGACAAGGCCTCGGCGAAGGCGCGCATGTTTAAGGCCGGCGTGCCGCTGGTGCCCGGCTACCACGACGAAGCGCAGGACGATGCCCTGCTGAGGGAAGAAGCCGGAAAAATCGGCTACCCGGTGCTGCTCAAGGCCAGCGCCGGCGGCGGCGGCAAGGGCATGCGGGTGGTCGAATCCGACCACGAGTTCCAGGCCGCCCTCGATGGCTGCCGCCGTGAATCCCGCGCGGCGTTCGGCGACGAACGCATGCTGATCGAGAAATATCTGACCCAGCCGCGCCACGTCGAAGTGCAGGTGTTCTGCGATAGCCAAGGCAACGGCGTCTACTTGTTCGAGCGCGACTGCAGCGTGCAGCGCCGCCACCAGAAGGTGCTGGAAGAAGCTCCTGCGCCCAACCTGCCCCCCGCACTGCGCCAGCAAATGGGCGAAGCTGCCGTGCGCGCCGCCCAGGAGATCGGCTATGTCAGCGCCGGGACGGTGGAGTTCCTGCTGGATGCCGCCACCGAACCTGTCTCAAACACCGAGACGAGCGAAGCGGCGCCTTTCTACTTCATGGAGATGAACACGCGCCTGCAGGTCGAGCACCCGGTCACCGAGATGATCACCGGCGAGGATCTGGTCGAGTGGCAGCTGCGCGTGGCCGCCGGGCTACCGCTGCCCAAGGCCCAGGATGAACTGACACTAACCGGCCACGCCATCGAAGCGCGGCTCTATGCCGAAGACCCGGACAACGACTTCCTGCCCGCCACCGGCACGCTCGAACGGTTCGGTCTCGACCTGAACGCCGGCGACCTGGCGCCGGATCGCGTGCGTCTGGATAGCGGCGTCGAAGCCGGTGATGACGTCTCGATGCACTATGACCCGATGCTGGCCAAGCTGATCGTCCACGGCGAGGATCGCGGCCAGGCCCTGGCGGAGATGGATCGCGCGCTAGCGGCACTGGATGTCTCCGGCGTGACCACCAATCGCCGTTTTCTGCAGCGGCTGGTCACGCATCCGGATTTCATCGCCGCCCGGCTCGACACCCGCTTTATCGAACACCACCACGACGACCTGTTCGCGAGTGCACTGGTCACCGATGCGGACATCGCCTGCGCCGCGCTGGTGGCGCTCGACCAGTTGGATCGATCCAGCGATGAACGTTCACCGTGGGAGCGCCGTGACGGCTGGCGGCTCAACGCCCCGCAGCACGTTCGACTGGCATTTGCCGAGGCCGAGGGCGCGCCGCCGATCCCCGTGACAGCGACACGCTCTGCCTCGCAATCGACTTGGCAACTGAGCGTGGACCGAGACGGCGAGCAGCATCTCGAAGGCCGCTTGCAGCGGCTCGACGGTAACGCCGTGGCGATCACGCTGGATGGCCATCGCCGTCGCCTGCTGGCGCGCACCGATCCCGCTCTGGATGGCGAAACGATCATTCTCACCGCCGCCGGCTTCCAGTCCCGCCTGATCTGGCGGCGCTCGGACCGGGTCGATCATCTACCGCATGAGGTCGAAGCCAAACTGAGCGCGCCCATGCACGGCACCGTGGTCGCGCTGCTGGTCGAACCCGGTCAGGCGGTGGAGAAAGGCACGCCGCTGGTAGTGGTGGAAGCGATGAAGATGGAGCACACCCTGAGCGCCCCCGCCGCCGGCGCGGTGGAAGCGTTTCACTTCAAGGTGGGCGATGCGGTAGCGCAGGGGGATGAGTTACTCGCGTTCGCCAGTGCCGAGGCCAGTGACAACATGCGCGAGGAACAATGAGATGGGGATGCCGAGGCGAGTCAGTATCGTCGAAGTCGGCCCGCGGGACGGACTACAGAACGAAGCCGAACCCATCGTCACCGCCGCCAAGCTGGAACTGATCGACCGGCTCGGCGCGGCGGGGCTAAAACGGATCGAAGCGGCGAGTTTCGTCTCGCCCAAGTGGGTACCGCAGATGGCGGATCACCGCGAGGTAATGACCGGCATTCGCCGCCGGCCGGGCGTGATCTATTCCGCGCTTACGCCCAATCTCAAAGGGCTGGAAGCCGCGCTGGAGTGCGGCGTCGAAGAGGTCGCCGTTTTCGCGGCGGCCAGCGAGAGCTTTTCGCATAAGAACATCAATTGCTCCATCGCCGAATCGCTGGAACGCTTCGCCCCGGTGATCGAACGCGCCCGTGAAGCGAACGTGCGCGTGCGCGGCTATGTCTCCTGCGTGCTCGGCTGCCCATACGAGGGTGAGATCGCCCCTGCAAGAGTTGCCGAGGTCTCGAAAGCGCTCTATGAGATGGGCTGCTACGAGATCTCGCTCGGCGACACCATCGGCGTCGGCACCCCGCTCAAGGCCAAGCGCCTGCTCGAAGCGGTGGCCAAAGAGATCCCCAGAGACAAGCTCGCCGCCCACTTCCATGACACCTACGGTCAGGCGCTGGCCAACCTCTACGCCGTGCTCGAAGAGGGCATCGGCGTGATCGACAGCGCCGTCGCCGGACTCGGCGGCTGCCCTTACGCCAAGGGCGCCACCGGCAACGTGGCCACGGAAGACGTGATCTATCTGCTCAACGGCCTGGGTATCGAGAGCGGCGTGAATCTGGATAAGTTGGCAGAGACAGGGGTGTGGATAACCCAGAACATCGGCAAGCCGAATCGGTCGAAGGTGGGTGTGGCGCTGGCGGCGAAGTGATCGAACGCCGAAGCTCAGTTGCCGCCGGAGCAACCGTAGGCTGCGGAGGGGACCCGAAGCGCGGCAGCGCTTTGGACGGTCAGCTGCAGCGTTTTGTTGGGTGACTCCATAGCCGCTACTTGAGCTCCCACAAACCGCGCGGCGACGCATCGGCAGAACGCAAAACACCTTGGTTACGAAGAGCGTTTGCTGCCCAACGCATATCGTACTGCCACGTATACAAAAGATTTCCAGAGCGTTTCAGCTCGGCTTCGTAGTTATCCCAAATGTATTTAGCAACCTGCACAAGTTTTGCCTTTCCGCCATGTGCTCGGATTGCGTCGGCAACCCAATCATGGAGATCTTCCTTCGAAGCCATTTTCTATATTCCTTGTTACCCAACGCCGTGCTCTGGGCAAACCGAAGCGTAGCGTAGGTTTGTCCCTAGCAGCATTTTGTTATGCACGTGTACACAAGTTCTCATAGTTCATTAGCTCTAAAGGAGCGATTCTTTCAAACTGCCACTTTGGAACGTAAATAGAACCACCCTTTATGCCTTCAACAAATGGTTCAAGATCTGTTTTCTTACTTACGCCTAAAACTGAAGCCAGGCGGCTAAAGTACTCAATAGATTCAGACCTGAGGAAAATCTCAAAGGTTCCACCATGGAATGATTTGAAAACAAGGGTTTCTGGCCACCACTCTTGCCTTCTGTCTTCCTTAATCCCTTGTAAGGCCTCCACCAGATACAAAACAAAATCTGCTTGCATTATGGTATCGAATGAAACTCCTGAATCTGTGCACCTTTCCTTAATCATATCTGCGTGAACTGATACTCGTTGAAGTTTTAGCCGGCTATTTCGATGGTTAAGAGACTCAAGATAGTTTCTAAATACACCGAAGGAGGCCATGGTACTACGCCCGTAACGAGCATCATTTGCAATGTAGTATCGCTGATTCAGCAAGTAAGCAACAATATCAAACCTCTCATGCTTGAGAAAAATTGATACGCAGAGAATGAAAGATTCTTGAATAATAAATCTCAGGTTGTCCCAGTCCCACTTATGATAAGAGCTAACAACCGCTGGCCTATCTAGAAATGGAATCAGAGATTCGAAAAACTTATGCATTACCGGAGCTGAAGTTGTCGTTTGATCATATTGAGCAATAACACCAAAGACCTCCACTAACTCATTCCTAGCAGGGATAAATTGCTCGATGCTATCTACTATGTTTTGATCAAAATCATTAGCCCCATTGCTTGGCTTCAGCCTAAGTCGCGAAAGATTATCAGAAAACAGGCTCAGATACTCAACCAACGCCCCATGTGCATGCGAACGGTTATTTCTTATTGCTTCCACTAACCTTCGAAAAACAACCGATGTCCCTAGTGAAATTTGTTCCTCCACATTTAAGAATGCTGGCTTTTTTCCTATCTCAGGTTTTATGTTTAATGGCTTATCGTAAATCCATCTCAACAACTGCTCAAAGTTTTTTCCATAAAGCTCTTCATCCGAGAGGTCAATGTATATTCTCGATTTGTAAAACACAGGAAGCTTTGCTTTTCCCTCTAAATCTCTGCTCGCTATTACCGCAACAAACTTATTTTGATCGACACTCTCATAAACTTCGGCTGAGATAATTTGGGTCTCTATTCCAACACCGCCTTTTCTCGCATTAGCTCTATCGCCATATTGCTCATCTATAACCAAGATAACCTTTTTTATTTCGTCATCTGAAACCATTTTCTCCATAAATGCATTAGCATCATTCCCTTCTTTCAGATCCCATTTATCTAATATTACATCTACCCCGTTCTCTCGAAGCTCAGTACCAAGTCGGAGAACCCAATCTTCATGTTCAGGACTCGACCAACAGTAGGAAATGAATAACTTTGGCTCAGACATGTTTCGATTATTGCCTCATGTTTGGTTTAGTACATAACGCCACCAACACGCGCAGCTTTGTAGTGTAGGCGAAGCGGAAGAGCTGTCGCCGTGCTTGGCCTTGTTATGATTCATTTTGCGACCTAATTTTACTGATAAAAGAATATCCATCAGCATCTCTTGGCAATACCACTTGGCGATCTGTTGCTACCTTCGGGTCACTTACCCAATCGATAAACTCCTGTATTTTAGCCACAAAGTTATCAACCTCTTGTCTAGTAAAGTGGATATTTAATTCAACCTCGCCAGACAGAGTTAACAAATCCGCATGAGCTAACACCTTATTGCGCCAGTCTTTAATCCCAGATTCTTCGTAAAACTCTTCCAGGCTGTTAAAGAGCTCTTGCAGTAGAGAAGAGCTGGTCTGATTAATAAATCTACGCAGTGATAAATTTTCTTTATCCATACTTTTTGGCGGGTCCATGAGTGTAGCGACCATTAGGCAGATTCTCTCAAGGCAGGCTCGTTCGAAACATGAAAAAATAAAACCATTGAATTTATTGAGCTCCGCAACATGCTCCTCTTGTCCAAATAGCTGCATGTACAAAGTTAAGTCTGTACATATTCCAGAGAAATAGTGCTTTAAAGTTTGCAACTCACTTTGACTGATAGATGACAAATCAAAATCAAGTTGATTCATCGGATCAAGGTGAGCCATGTCAGGGTGCCGCTTTATAAAGTCATCAAATGTGCTCGTGCTCACTTTGTTACTCATAGCCCACCTCAGAATTATAACAGCTATTAGATAGCGCGCTAGTTTTGCCACTTGCACAAGCTCGCGCGTTTAATAGTCTTATCTAGCCAGTCGTCCCGCACTTAACTCATTGAGTTTAAAGGGCTCTCAGAATAATTAGGCGTGCTTTGCAGAATCCACGTGCTCGCGCATTTTGCTCGGCCCAATACAATTGGGCATAGATACAGTCATGTAGCGATGGATCGTCCGGTAGGCTTTTGGTGAAGGCCGCCACGCTACCGCCAGCCATGGAGGATGACGATGGTTACCATCATCCCAGCGCGGCTGTCCCTTGTAAGCTTGTGACTCTGTAAGCCATCTCTTGTGCTGTTCTACACAAAGTAACCAAGCATTACATTGGAAACAACGCCACGAAAGCATTAATCAGTCGTGGCTTCAGAGACGGGGCACTGTTGCGTCGAAAACCGAAGAACATTTAGGAAGGAGGAGGGCCACCGGCCGCTTGCCGTCACGAGAACGGCCAGATTGAAGCGCTAGCCCGCCGGGGCTCAGTACATCGGATTTCCGTTCTTGGTTTCA
This sequence comes from Salinicola sp. CPA57, assembly GCF_003206035.1. Lineage (NCBI taxonomy): Bacteria > Pseudomonadati > Pseudomonadota > Gammaproteobacteria > Oceanospirillales > Halomonadaceae > Salinicola > Salinicola sp. CPA57. The sequence continues at coordinate 5,998 of NZ_PZJR01000004.1, read as the reverse complement.
TCCGGAATTCTCTGAATGGAATCCCAGTGCTCTACGATCTTGCCGTCGTCGTCGAAACGGAAAAAATCCATCGTGACGTACTCATCGCCGCCGGGCCAGGTCTGGTGCGTATGTAGAGATACCAGATCGGCTTCGGCCACCGCGCGCACGAACTCGATTTCTTTCCCGGGATACTGCTCTGCCATTGCCGTGAAGTAATCGATGAACGCCTGCTTTCCATTACCCACTACCGGGTTGTGCTGAATGTAGTCAGCGCCGACGTACGTTTCGACGGCAAGGGCAGGATCACCGAGATACGCCGTGCGATAGAAGGCGATCGCATTGCGCTTGTTGGCTTCCAGGTCATGTTGCATGTCGTGGCTCCGTGCAGATTGACTACCATCGAAGGAGCCGCAGAGCAGAACCGTGTGTACCAACTAGCGCTCAGTGACCCTGTTCCGCCGCCTTCAACTCTCCCAATGCACCTTTGCACCGTTCTTCGACCTGGTCGAGCTCGCGCTGCATGACGCGGATGTCTTCGAGCTGGCGCTCGAGGTTGGCGCGTTTGTCGGCGAGGATCTCGAGCTGGCGTTCGAGTTGGCGCACGCTGCCATGGTTGCGGTCGTCGTAGAGATCGAGCACTTCGCGGATCTCGATCAGCGAGAAACCCAGGCGCTTGCCGCGCGACAGTCGGCCATCACATCGCGCCGACCGCCGCCGCCACGGACCCCAAGATTGCAGGACATCGATGACCTATTTGAACCAATCCTGCTCAAAGCGCCCATTCTTGAATCGATACATGGACAGTCCGTATTTCAGCTCTCTTCCCTTGGCGTCCTTCATCATGCCTTTCTCCTTTCCCAGCGAGTAAAAAAAGGCATCGAAAAGCAGCATGGCGCCGTCGATGAACCACCATAAAAATAGACCACCCAGAGTCAATGCTTTCAACAAGCCTGATTTCCATTTACCCAAGTAGAACCGGTCAACTCCGAAAACGCCAAGAAACATGGATAGAATCAACGCAACGATTCGGTTTTTCTTTCCGATTTGTAGATTATCACTGTCCATTCTTAATAGATCCCTGAAACGATTATAGTGAGCACTAACGGGACTGCATTGTGACTTCGATACCGCCGCTTCTCCGAGTGATACTGTAATCAATCGGGATCCGTGGGCCTCGCGATGCGATCACTACGGCCTGGCATGAGCGCGTTTCTTGCGTTTCTGTTATCTGAGCAATCTCCACGATATCATTGGCTTTTGGGCTCTGCCTGAAGCCGTTGTATCCGATATCGTAGTAGGGATTACCATAGTCCGTACCCAATGCATTCTGGATCGATCTCGCCAGAGAATTAGGAGACCTCCTGTTTTCCGCCACCGCGTCGTCAAAGAGCTCTTTATTGGTATCGATGATCATGGAATTCGAGCATGAAGGCAATGGGCGAGTCGATGCCATAAAATACCCTCCATCGACTACCCCATAAACGACAATGAGATAAAGCACCGTCGAAAGCAGCCACAGCCAGAAATAAATGCCACCTCTTCGTAACTTACTGGCTCTTACTGCCAGATAGACAGGGATCATCCAAAACCAGTAAAGGGGCGCCCTACTGCGGCCGCTATCCCGTATACTCAAGGCATCCACCAAGGCGATTAGTGAATAGACCAGCGGCACCGCCAACATGTAACCATTGGAAAAAGCGATGGGGTTGTAGTTATAAATAAGTACGCTATCGATAAACAGAAACGCAAGGGGAAATAAAGCCAGTACCCAAGCCAGCCTATCCGATACGGGCGTGGGCGTATATTTTTCTCTTGCCTCATCGGTTAGATAACCACCGAGCTCTGTTTCACGTAACGCCTGTGTCGGAGCATCTTCAGTCCAGCTTGTGTTCCAGACTTGTGTATCCGAATCCACATCTTGGTCCATGATCGCAACGATCATGGCTTCTTTATTGAAGGGCCCGTTGATCTTCCTGCGTCCTTGATAATACCAGTGATCGTCGAAGGGCTCAGACTCTGACACGGAGTATCCTTTATGTAATTGGGCTGAACTCATTCATCACTCGTGACGCTCACTCGCTGAATTTTTCCTGGGCACGTTGATCCTGTTTGGATTGGTTCATCAGCCGTTTCGCTCCAAACATGGCAACCAGTCCGCCAGGAACGAAAATGATAGAACCCACAATCATCAAAATCGGGCCCAATCGCTTATCACGTTGGTTCAGGGCGATGAAAAACCCGACAATCGTTGCCGCCAATGAAGCTGCGGTGAGAGTCAGAAACACCGTCGAAGCTGTACCTGAAAGATCTTCAACGACGTTGAGAACGACGGCTATAGCCAACAGAACATTCAAAATAACGCCAGCGATGGCAAGTCCCATGAGGAGTCTCCTTGTAAGCGTTTTCCTGCGGAAAATCGGGGCCGAGCGGAAGCCGGGAGATTAAGACATACCACTTTTCGACTCAAGCAGTAGTTCGCGCACGTCTAATATTATCGTTAATCTTACACCTCGATTATCTTTTATCTTACATTCAAATTATCATTTATCTTAGAAAAGGCAGTCTGGTGCAAGGCGGGATTTACTGCTTCTTGTCAATCCCGAGGGCATTTGGAATGTATGGACAAGAGGCACCTATTCCCGGCAAATGAGTTCATGCCTACCGATCACCTGCATGCTGGGACATGTGCTCTTTTCAGGGATTGGACTGTCAAATCAGCTATCGGTCCCTCAACTCCCCCAACGCACCCTTGCATCGCTCTTCGACCTGATCCAGCTCGCGCTGCATGACGCGGATGTCTTCGAGCTGGCGTTCGAGGTTGGCGCGTTTGTCGGCAAGGATCTCGAGCAGGCGCTCGAGTTGGCGGACGCTGCCATCAACGCGGGTGTCGTAGAGATCCAGTACTTCGCGGATCTCGATCAGCGAGAAACCCAGGCGTTTGCCGCGCAAGGCAAGCTTGAGACGAACGCGGTCCTTCTCGTGGTAGACGCGGGTCTTGCCGCGACGCTGTGGGGAGAGCAGGCCTTCCTGCTCGTAGAAGCGGATGGTACGGGTGGTCACGTCGAAGTGCTGCGCGAGTTCGCCAATGGCGTAGGTCTGGCCGGACACGGCGTCATTCTCTTCCCTAATTTCCACTACCCTAGCGCTATTTGACCTTTACGTGAAGATCAACCTTCTCTCGAATCGTCAGTGTTTGAAGGGAGGGTTTGAAAGAAGACAGTGAAAGAGATTGTGGACTTTATTACGGCGTGAGTTCCTGACCCGATGCGTTGATCACGACGCCACTCACCCAGTCTTCAATCGCCAGGCCTTCGACGCGGCGGAATTCCTTCAGGTTGTTGGTGACCAGCGTGGCGTTCAGCGCCAAGGCGTGTGCCGCGATCATCGTGTCATTGGGGCCGATGGGCTGCCCCTTGTCCTGGAGCTGGCGAGAAAGATTGGCGGCGACGCGAGCGGTCTCCGGCCCCCACGGTAGAACATCGTTGGTGCGCGCCACGAAGGCGTCGATGATCGGTTGCAGGCTCGGTTTTCGGCGTGCGCCCAGCAGCATCTCGTAATAGGTGATGACCGAGATGCAGAGGCGGGTGCCTCGGCCCGCTTCCTGTTCGAGACGTTCCAGCACCTGAACCGGATGCTCGCGCATGACGTAGGAGCAGATATTGGTGTCGAGGATGTAAAGCGTGCTCAAAATCGACCCTCATCCTCGAACACGGGTTCACGGTCCTGCAGGAAGTCGTCGTCCGTCTTTTCGACCTCGATAAACGAGTGCCAACTGGGTCGCGAGGGTTTGAGGACGATGGTGTCCCCCACGCGGGTGGCGACGTATTCAGTGACGCCTTCGATCTCGATGCCTTTCGGCAAACGCACCGCTCGATTACGGCCGTTACGGAATACCGATACGGTGCGAGACGGTGGGTCGTTGCGCTCTTGCTCGTGCATAGGATTGTCCTCCGACCGATCTTTTCCAAAGCTTCAGCATATGCCAAGCATAGTCCTGAATCGCAGGCCAGAAAAGTCGTTCGAGTTATCAACAGCCTGTTTCAGATTTGGCTAAAACAGCGAGCTCTGTCGTTCTCCCGGGAACTCGGCCAACGGCGGCAATTCGATCCGTTCGGCGATCTTGTTGTAGAACTTTCGTGCCAGTTCCGGCGCCTGTCGGTTATCCGGTGTATGCACAAAGAGAAAAGGGGTTTTCCCCTGTTTTATCCACAGGATGAGGCGTTCGATCCACGGCTCGAAACGGGCCAGGTTAATGGCTTCGTCGAAGTGTCCTATAAAGCGAATAATGGGATTGACCGCCGTGCAGAGCACGTGTAATGGGACTTTCGGCTTTTCGCCTTGCGCCTTGGCGAGCCGATTGTCAAGCCCTGCGGGTGTGGCAAAGAGCGCCCGCACGTCGAGCATTACCCTATTGGCGTCTTGACTTATCAACAAGCGGTTGAATGCCTGTTCTGCAGGCCCTTTGTGGAAAAAATCACTGTGGCGGACCTCCACCGCACGGGGTATCTCCCGTGGCCAGTGAGTGAGCAATCGCTCCAGCGCGGGCAGCTCGCCCTGGCCGAAATCTCTGGGTAGCTGGACCATGATTGGGCCGAGCCGATCCTTGAGCGGTGAAAGCCGTTCGATGAAGCGCTCGAACTCGTCATCGATATCGCGCAGACGTTTGCCGTGAGTCAGCTGGCTGGGCAGCTTGAAGCAGAAGCGGAACGTCTCGGGTGCCTGTTCGGCCCAGGCGTCGATCGTTTCCGCCTTGGGGATACCGCTGTAGAAGGTGGTGTTGCCCTCCACCGCGTTGAACACGCTGGCGTAGTCGCGCAGGTCCACGTCGCCGTGGGCGGGCAGCAGGCTGCCCTGCCAGTCGGCGTTGGCCCACATCGCCATGCCCATATAGAGCGGCGGCTGGTGAACCATGGAGAGGTTATCTGAGGCGTTCGGCATGCAACGTCACCGTCGGCGAAACGATATCCTGCTGCGCGGCGATCATCGCCAGTTCGCGGGTGCCGGCGCGACGGGTGTGTTCGAACAGCATCTGCACCGCGGCGGCGGTCTGTTCCAGGGCGCGAGCCGGGCCTTCGTCGGTGAGACCGGCGCGCAGGCTGTGGGCGAGGAACATCGCGGCAGTGAAATCGCCGGCACCATTGGGCGCAATGATGAAATCCACCTTGGGCGTGGCGATCCGCCAGCTGCCGCTGGGGGCGTCGACCAGCATGCCGATGTGGCCCTCGTCGTCCCCGGTGACTTCCAGCGAGGTGATCAACACGACCCTGGGGCCCTTGGCCCGCAGCGCGGCGGCGGCGGCGAGGGCGTCTTCCAGGGTGTTTACCTCCCGCCCGGCGAGAAAGGCGAGTTCGAACTGGTTGGGCGTGACGATATCGGCGCGGGCAATGGCGTGGTCGCGCATCCACTCGGGGATGCCTTGGCGGACGAAGAAGCCGCGGCCGATGTCGCCCATCACCGGGTCGCAGCAGTAGAGCGCGTCCGGGTTGGCCAATTTGACGCGATCGACGCTATCCAGCACGGCGCGGCCGATGCCTTCGTCTCCCATGTAGCCGGAAAGCACGGCATCGACATCGTCGAGCCCGACCAGGGATTCGACGCCATCGAGCACATTCCTGAGGTGATCGGGGCTGAAGACATCGCCGGTGAAGGCGCCGTAACCGGTGTGGTTGGAGAACTGGACGGTGTTGATGGCGGTGACTTCCAGCCCCAGCCGCTGCAGCGGGAAAACGGCGGCACGATTGCCGACGTAGCCATAGGCGACGTGGCTCTGAATGGAGATGACATGGGTCATGAGACGGGCCTGCGGCAAAAGCAAAGGGCTTAGTGAAAGGGCTTAGTGAAAAGGCGTAGTGAACGGACGTGCTGAAAGGACACAGTGTAATGCGACGGGGAAGGAACTTGCAGCGCCGGTCTTTGGTCGATACCTCGCTCGACGCCGTCGAGCGGCGGCGATATGCTCGCTCCAGCTTTTCCGTCATCCCGTTTATCTGTCTTCGTCAATGCATCGTGTTCAAGG
>NZ_PZJR01000039.1:0-2502 GCF_003206035.1 Salinicola sp. CPA57 | reverse complement strand
CCTATGGCTACGTCGGCAATCGTGGCGCGGTTTTCCCGCTGCAGCGGCTGGGGCTGGAAGTCACCGCCATCAACACCGTCCAGTTCTCCAACCACACCGGCTACGGCGCCTTCACCGGCGATGTCTTCAGCCCCGACCACCTCAGAAACGTGCTCGATGGCGTCGAATCCCTGGTCGGGCTCGACGATGTCGATGCCGTGCTTTCCGGCTACATCAACGCGGTGGAGGGCAACACCACCTTATCTCGATGGCGGCATTGGGGCTTTCGGTCAATCTGCTGACAATCATGTCTGCCGGAGGACGCATTCTGACGGCCGGCCTCCTCTCCATCATCACGCTTCTGGCCCTCAGCGTGACCGCAATTGGGTTCATCAGCTTTCCTTAGCTGGCTTTTTCAGTTTCACTAAAGCTCCATTGCAACGCCGCGCTTGAGAACTTCCGCTATGGTTCGAGCGCTGCAAACATGCAGACTTGCGGCATAAAATAATTAAATAAAGGGAAAGATCAAATGGCCACAATCACGCTTCTGGCCCTCAGCGTGACCGCAATTGGGTTCATCAGCTTCCCTTAGTTGGCTTTTTCAGTTTCACTAAAGCTCCATTGCAACGCCGCGCTTGAGAACTTCCGCTATGGTTGGAGCGCTGCAAACATGCAGACTTGCGGCATAAAATAATTAAATAAAGGAAAAGATCAAATGGCCACAGACGTATATGGGCTCAGTGTTACAGCAAGCAGCGACAGCGTCGATGCGCTGAACACTGCAGTTAACGATTATTATGCATGGAAGGGCGATCCGGTTGCATTGCTGATGGATGCCGCCAAGGCGGATCCGAAATTCTCCCTCGGCTACAGCGCGTCTGCGTCCCTTCTGCTGCTCAGCGGTTTTACCCGGGAAAATCCCATGGTTGTCGAGGCCCTTGAGGGCGCACAGCGCGCGATTGGGGAGGCAAATCTGCGCGAACTCCAACATCTGGAGGCGGCAAAGGCGTGGGCAGACGGTGAAATGATCCGGGCTACGACAACCTGGGAAGACATTCTGCTCGACAATCCTCGCGATGCGCTTGCGCTGCGCTTCTGTCACGACACCTATTTCTACCTGGGTGCCTCGCAGACGATCCGCGATTCTGTCGCGCGGGTCTTGCCCTATTGGAGCGAGAACGACCCAGGCTATGGCTATGTGCTTGGGCAATATGCCTTCGGCCTTGAAGAATGCGGCGAGTTGCGCCAGGCGGAAACGGCGGCTTACCGGGCAATCGAGATCAACGAGGAAGATGGATGGGCGGTCCACGCAATCGCCCATGTGCTGGAGACCGAAAGCCGCCAGGAGGAAGGCATAAGCTTCCTGCGCAATTCCCAGCCGGCATGGAGCAAGGCGCATGCGCTTGCCGCCCATAATGGCTGGCATCTGGCACTTTACCTGATCGAGCAGCGCCGCTTCGCCGAAGTGCTGGCCAGCTATGACAGATTCGTTCAACCGACGATCGCCGGTGACGCCATTCTCGATCTCGTCGATGCGGCCTCGCTTCTGTGGCGCATCGAACTTGCCGGCGGCAATGTCGGGGAGCGTTGGCGGGATATCTCCAGGCAATGGATGACGCATGTCGATGAGCATGTTCTGGTGTTCAATGACCTGCATATCGCCTTTTGCGCGGCACGCAGCCCGGACGCTGACGATGCAATGCGTCTTCGCGCCTCGCTCGACCGCTACGACCGGGAAGGCATGGGCGACAATCATCGCATTACGCGCAGCATCGGTCGCGACATCATCGAAGCGGTGCTCGCCTTCGCCGATGGCAGCTACCATCGCTGTGTGGATCTGCTTTTACCGCTGCGCTACGACGCAACCCGCATTGGCGGCAGTCATGCACAGCGCGACATTATCAATCAGACATTGATCGTTGCTGCTGAACGCGCCGGTCGCTTGACGCTTGCCAGGGCGCTTTTGAACGAACGCCTGGCGCAGCGCCCGACGGAAGCGACCCGGCAACAGCTTACGCAGGTGGTGAGCGCCCTGACTGTCGGGCACAGTTCAAGCGCGCTTCGCATGTAAACCATAGTCCTGCCTGGCTGCAGCCGGCGCGAAAACCAGACAGACCGGATCTTGTCAAGCGTGTGAGCCGTGCTCAGCCGCAAGGCACAACATGGGTAAATCACAGGAACCACTTCGAAACCAGTAGGGGGCGCAATGCCGTCACGCTGGACCATTTCTGGATGCCGTTTACAGCCAACAGGCGGTTCAAGGCCGCGCCGCGGCTGTTGACGGCCGCCATCGGCTGATCCCGGCTCCAGCCCGGCAGATGGCCCCAGTTGGTCTTGCGCGCCGTCTGTTCGACCCGTGCCTCCGGACTTCCGCTCGGGAAAGTGGTCATGACCGGACCGCTGGAACAGTCGGTCACCAGCAGGGCGAAGAAGAGGCAGGCCAGCAGCGGCAGAACACGGCGAGAGGGCACGAACGGGCGCGGGACGCTGGAAAGCAGCAGAGTCGACCCTTGAACACGATGC
>NZ_PZJR01000038.1:0-1181 GCF_003206035.1 Salinicola sp. CPA57 | reverse complement strand
GGGTGACAGATCATCACTCGTCCCGTGGCGGCGCCTTGGGTTGTAGAACATCTCGATATAATCGAACACATCACTCCTGGCAGCTTCTCGGGTTGGATAGATCCGTCGCTTGATCCTTTCACGCTTGAGGAGTTGGAAGAAGCTTTCGGCAACGGCGTTGTCGTGGCAGTTACCACGGCGACTCATACTGCCCATCAGTTGATTGGCCTTTAAAAAGCTCTGCCAGTCGGTGCTGCTGAACTGACTACCTTGATCCGAATGCACAATGACAACCCCTTGTGGCTTTCTCCGCCAAACCGCTGCCAGCAAGGCATCTAACACCAGGTCTGTCGCCATGCGAGACTTCATCGACCAGCCCACAACCTGCCGAGAGAACAAGTCGATGACTACCGACAGATAGAGCCAGCCCTCGTAGGTGCGGATGTAGGTGATGTCGGTGACCCACGCGACATTGGGTGCTGCCACTTCAAACCGGCGATCCAAATGGTTGGGCGATACCATCGCCGGTGTGCCCCCGTAGCAACCAGGACGGCGTCGGTAACCCGTTTGAGAACGTAGCCCCTCCCCGCGCATCAGGCGGGCCACCCGATGCTTGCCACAGGCTTCGCCAGCCTCCCGTAGATCCTGATGGATTTTACGATAGCCATACACGCCGCCACTCTCGAGCCAGGCGTGCTTGATCAATCCCAGCAGGCGCTGGTCATCCCGGGCCCGCCCAGATAGGGCGTTACTGCACCAGGCATAGTAGCCGCTGGGATGCACCGCCATCGTGCGGCACAGCCGCCGCACCGGGTATTGGTCCGCATGGTCGTGGATAAACGCGTACCTCAGTCGGACTCTCTGGCGAAGTACGCGGTGGCCTTTTTTAGAATATCCCGTTCTTCTGATACACGCTTCAACTCAGCCTTCAAGCGTCGGTTCTCAGCTTGAAGATCAGCGTCCTGCTGTCGATGTTCCGCAGGCTTGGCGTAGCGCTTTATCCATTGATACAGGCTGTAGCCGGACACGCCCAGCCGGGTGGCAACCTCGGTGACGGGATGGCCTCGCTCCGTCACCTGTTTGACGGCTTCGATCTTGAATTCTTCGGTGTATCGTTGACGGCTCATGGAACCTCCTGCTGCCTTCAGTATAAGGCCTGGAGGTGTCTACGAAACTAGGGGCGATTCAGGCCAACCAGGCTG
>NZ_PZJR01000037.1:7968-8119 GCF_003206035.1 Salinicola sp. CPA57 | reverse complement strand
TAAGAAAGCGCTAGTGGCGGCCGTCGAAACCCAGTACGGCGTGGCGGCACCGATCGACAGCGGCGTGATGATGCTGGTCACGGAGCTAAGCCGTTCGCCCTATCAGGGCAACACGGTGGAGCGTACGCGCCTGCGTGACAACCTCGGCGGA
>NZ_PZJR01000037.1:0-7906 GCF_003206035.1 Salinicola sp. CPA57 | reverse complement strand
TCGTGGCACGGTCACATGGACCACGACAGCCGAAGGTCTGCCGGCGTTGCAGTTTACCTTTACCGGCCTGTATCAACGCCCGACGGCGATCTCGCCGGTGACGCTGACGCCCGAGAACCAGGCCGACGAAATCCCGGTTAACTACCAGAACACCACCAAGCTGACGTTCCATGGCTACGAGGCGCGGGGCGAGTCGTTCTCGTTCGATATCGGCAACACGGTGACCTATCGCAACCTCATCAATTACGAGGGCGTGCATATCACCGATCGGGCGGCGATGGGGCAGATCAACTTCGAGGCACCGCGTGTCGACACCTTCGATGTGTTCGAGTTGACCGAATCCCACCAGGCGGTGGCCACCGGCCCGGTGGAAATGGAACACGGCACCGTGCCTGGCAACATCGTCGGTTTCCGTTCGCCCAAATCCCAATTGACCGGGATCAGCGAGCAGGACAACGACGGCTTCGTGCATTACCAGACGGATGCCCGCCACTTGCCGGTGGATGGCGACGACGAGTTCGCGATCTACTTCAAGTAAGCCAGTGCGTGACTCACGCAACGCGTGACTTCGTCACGAAATAACGACGACGCCCGCGACCTGCGGGCGTCGTCGTTTCTGAACCCCAATTTCAGGAAGGATCGAGCCTCATGGCTAACTACGTCGTCGGCATCGCCAGCGTCATCAAAACCATCAAAATCCAGCGCCCCGGGCGCGAGGAAGAACAGTTCACCGCCGAGATCCGCATCCGCGATACGGACGATCAGGACAAGCTGCTCGCCAAGCAGAAAGCCAACAAGCTCAAGGGTAACGACCACATCCGCGAAGATGTGCTGTCGGTGGCTGGCCTTGACGATGCCGCCGGCAAGCCGCTGGAATCCAGCAAGGCGCTGATCGATGGGCTGTTCAAAGACCCGTATGCCCGTGGTCCCTTGACGCTGGCATGGAACGAAGTCCAGCGCGGCGTGCCCGAGGAAGCGGCAAAAAACTAAACGCCCTGGGGCGGGCATGGGCGGGCCAGTCTGGCGGCAAGAACGAACTGCGCTCGGATCTGGACGCCTGGGGCGTCACGGTGCCGGCGCGTTATCTCGAGCCCGAGCGCATCGTGATCTGGCCGAAGCACGTCACGGCATGGTCGGTGTTCAGCCAGTGCAGTGGCCAGTGGCGCTATATCACGGGCCTGAACGCCAAGCCCGTCGCCCAGGGGATTGATCGCACGGCGTTAGCCAGCGTCATGCAGATGATGGGCGTTGAAGATCAGGCCACCGCGCTGCGCCAGGTGCAGCACATCGAGGCGGGGGCGCTGGAGGTGATGCGTCAGCGTTAGAGCGTCATAGCGTTACGACGAGGTGAAACGATGCAGACAGATACGACACGGCGCGGGGCCGGTATCACCGATCCCCGCGCGGAAGTGCTGGAAGCTAGGGCGCAGTTGATGCTGTTGCAGGCTGCTGAGATTCGGCGTCTGGCGACGGGGGAATGTCCAGGACGAAAACGGCGACGCATTCGTAACCGGTCAGGTCAAACCCTCGTCTGATGATTTCGAAAGCGAACCGGCGTTTGGTGGTTGCGCACTCCAGCAGTAGCCGATCGCCGACTCGAGGTTCGTAGTCGCCGAAGTCACAGGCATCGAACTCGGTAAACGAATCGCCCAGCACCTCCAGAGCTTTTTCGGTCATTTGAAACTCGTATTCCATGGTTACCGCCCTTGAATGATGAGCCATGAACCTAGCAGACCCGGCGACGGGCGATAAGCTGGCGGCGGCCATCTTTCTGATTCGGAAGGCTTACACGAATTTCGTGTAAGCCCGCCGGTCAGCAGCCCGCGGTGAGGCAAGTACGTCAAACGTACTCGCTTCGAGAGCAGAGCCCCGGAGCCCCACGAGGGCCGGAGGGCCGATTGTCCCGATATGGTGTTATGCGTCACAAAACGTGACAACGTCACGCGATCAGGATAGATTGACGGGCGTGCGCCTTGGGGGCATCCTGTGCCGGCTACTGCCAAATCAGTGGCCGGGTGTGGAAGCCCGTTTAACCTGAGGCGCACAGCGCCCGCATTCGTCACCAGGCGCTTTTTTTACGCCTGCCTGACGCATTATGGCGGGCCGTGCGTGGGAGCCTTCGGGCTGCCGGTCTCCTTGGGTTCCGGTCTTCCACCCCGCGCACGGTCCGCCCCCAACCCATGTGGAAGTGGTGGGGCGGACTCCAAAACCCTTGGAGTAACCGCTATGACTACCGCAACAGTACAAATCGCCAACATCGAGTTGCCGTTTATCGAATATCAGGGCCAGCCGGTCGTGACCTTCGCGATGATCGATGCTGCGCATAAGCGTCCTAAGAACACCGCAACTCGTACGTTTCACAAGAACAAGCGTCACATGATAGAGGGTGAAGACTTCTATCCCATTGATTCTAAGGGTTTATACGAAATTCGTAGGATCTACCCGGAGCTTTTCCCCGAGGCGATGAACCGTGTGACGTTCTTCACCGAGACCGGATACCTGATGCTGGTCAAGTCGTTCACCGACGACCTGGCGTGGCAGGTGCAGCGTCAGCTGGTGAAGGGCTACTTTCAGGCACGCCGAGCGTGGCCGAAGGTGCCGGACACAGTGGCGCCGCAGCCGGCAAAGATCGATCACGCGCAACGGCGCGAGCTGACCGAGACCGCCGATGCGCTGTTCCAGCGCCACGGCATGGCGCGGGATTCCGGCGGCCAGCAGTGGCTGTATAACCGGCTGCGCATCCGGTTCTCGATCCGGCGGATCGAAGACCTGCCGGCGGAAGACTTCACCGAGGCGATGGCGATCGTGCGGGCACAGAATGACGTCGTCTCGCAGCTGGGCAGCCTGATGCACCACCTGCGTTACTCGTTCTATACCGACGTGGTCGGTGGCGGGGAGCAGTGGACCAGCTGGCTTTCCAAGCAGATCGGCGGGGCCCACGTGGTGCCGGACCGGCCCGACTGGCGGAAGATCGCCAGCCAAGTGCTGGAACACCACCGGGTACTACCCACCCGGCATTGACCCGAGAGCCCCGCCGAGAGCGGGGCATTCAAGCTTATCCTCGGTTGGTCGATCCTCTAGAGAGGAAGGACTGACAGAGGGGAATCATGGCCGACTATTGCCGACAGTGCTCGTTGAGGATTCACGGGCACGACCACCGAGACCTGGCTCGCCTATGCGAGCCGGGCGAAACCGTTTGGGAACTCTGCGAAGGATGCGGCGAAGAGGTCGAGATCGATCATATCGGCATGCGTGTGGGACGGAATCAGCATGGCTCCATAGTTAATGGCGCCTGTGAAATTATCCCCGCTAGAGATTTATCTCGATGGCAGAGGTTAACTCGTCGGTTCAGAAAGGCGCAGGATTAACGTTCGAGTTTATCGACGGCCTCTACCTGCGCTCGTATCGCAGCCTCTTTCCGAGCTGCTTTTTCGCGTTGCTCGGCATTAATACGGTCAAGCTGCTTTTGAATATCCACTTTTGGCGGTTCTTTGATCCTGTGCTTTTTCTCGATATCTCGAAAAGCCATGAAAACCGATCCTGCTGCAATCAGGAGAACCACTGCTCCGCCGCCTAATACGACTAGCCATCCATGTGTGACACCGATAAAGGTCACCATTAGTACAACAAAGAAAACGCTTAGGACTTTCATTGCGCCCGGTAACAAACCGGTGGCGATGAGGAGTACTAGCAGAATCGCGAATAACAGAAATACCACCATCGTTTAATCCCCTTGCGTACAGATGACCGCCTTCGTGGCGGTTTTTTTGTGCCCGATTTGCAGGAGTCTCCCTCATGGCGGGCAAGCGTTATCAGACGACATTCGTCATTGACGGCGATAGCCGTGGCGCCGTCAAGGCCAACGATGCCGCGCGGGAATCGACCGAGCGGCTAACCAAGGAGATGGCGCAGGCCGAACGTCAGTCAGAGTCGACCAGTCAGGGTCTGATGGCGATCGGAAGCCGCGCCGCTGGTATGGCGGCGGCGGTGGGCCTGAGCGCCACAGGTATCGCCACGATGACCGCTCACACGGCGGCATCCGTGCGCGAGCAGGTGACAATGGCCCAGGCCATCGGTACCAACGTCCAGGCGCTGCAGAGCTGGGGCTATGCCGCGCGTCAGGTGGGGCTGGACGGCGACAAGATGTCCGACATGTTCAAAGACGTGTCGGACAAGATCGGCGATTTCGTCCGCACCGGTGGCGGTGAAGCGGTCGATTTGCTCCAGCAGCTGAACCTGAATATCGGTGAGCTGCAGAGCATGAGCCCGGATCAGCAGCTGTTGGCGATCGGGCGGGCGCTGGATGACGTCCAGAACCACGGTGACAAAGTGTTTTTCGCGGAGTCCATCGCCAACGATCTGAGCAGGCTGCTACCGCTGCTGGATAACAACGCCGAGAAACTGCGCGAGTACCAGCAGCAGGCGCGTGACCTGCGTATCGAACTGCCCCAGGAAGACGTCGACCGCCTCGACGAGGCCGGCCAGTCAATGCAGTACCTGGGCGAAGTCGGGCGGGGTCTATCGCAAACGGTCGCGGTCGAACTGGCGCCGGCGATCAACGGTGTCGCGGATGACGTCGATGGGTTGATCGATAGCCTCGGCGGCATGGAAGGCGTCGTTAACTCGGGGCAAATGGCGCTCACGGGGCTGGCTTCAATCATGGCCGGGCGTATGGCGAATGCCAGCTTGGCTTCGTTGAATTCATGGCGGCAACGCACCTCGGAGATCCGCACCAATAATGCCGCGTTGTTGGCCTCTGCTAACGCCACCGTCCGCCGTACAGCGGCGGAACGGCAAACAGCCTTCGCGTTGCTGGATACAGCGAAACTGGAAGCACAGGCCACCAAAGGCACGAACGCTCACGCCATTGCGCTTCAACAGCTCAGCGTGGCGCGTCAGCGTGCAGCTGTGGCTGCCGATGAGCATCGCGCGGCAATGGTTGCTTCGACCCGTGCGGCCAATCTGCAAGCCACGGCATTGAAGGGTGTCGGCCGAGCCGCCAAAGGCGCCTTTGCTCTACTGGGCGGCTGGCCGGGTCTGCTCATCGCGGGCGCGTCGGCGGCCGTTCTGCTGACCGATTCTAGCGACGATCTCTCCGATAGCCTGGATGGCGTCGGGGAGTCTTTGGGTTCGCTCGAGACACCGCTCGACACCGTCATCGAAAAGTTCCAGCAGCTGACCCGCGACCAGCAGGCGGCGGCGCTGGCCAACTGGGGCGAGCAGCAGGAAGCGCAAGCCGATAAAGCGGCGAAGGCGCTGGAGAAGATCAAGGAACAGGCCGTCGAGGATTTCGGCGGTGTCTCGCTATGGGGCGGGATCGATCCGGATCAGCAAGCGGCGTATGGCGAGTTTATCCAGCAGCTCGACGATGCCGTGGAGCATGGCGAAAGCCTCACCGATGTGATGCAGCGCAACGCCGAGTCGATGGGGGTGCCCGAGGAAACGCTGCGCGATTGGGCCAAGCTGGCCGGCATTTACGACACGTCGACCCAGCAGGCGGAGCGTTACGGCGACCGCATGGACGCCGTGACCGAAGCCCAATCGGCGGCTGGCGATGCGGCTAACGACGCGGCCGGCGGCTTTGCCAGCGTCGGCGAGGCGCTGGGCAACAGCGGTGGCGAGTGGAACAAATACTTAGCCAAGCTGGAAGATGTCCGTAACACGCTGGGTATGACGGCCGCCGAAGCTGCCGAATATGCGGCCAGTCAGGCGGGCTACACCGGGCTCTATGCTGAGCAGTCGGGCGCGATCGCGGGGCAGACCGACGCGCTCAAGGGCTATCAGACGGCCATCGAACAAGGCGACCAGGCCGAGGCCGACGTCCAGCTAGCGCGCGCCCAGCGTTTCGCCGAGAGCGAGGCGATGGTTCAGGCGCAGCTGGCCAACCTGGATACGCTGACCGGGCTGCTGCAGGGCGTGCAATCCGAGCTTTCGGCAACCGCCTTGTCGGCGTCTCTCGTCATTGGCGATAGCGCTGGCGGCGTGTCGGATCTCATCGAGCGCGCCCATGCGATCGTGCAGGCCCGTGCCGATGCGATTTCATCGACGACCGAGTTCGGCAGCAAGGCGACCGACGAAGCCAAGGCGCTGAACAAGGAGCTGGGCGAAGCCGAGAAGACTTACGACAGCCTGCGCGAGTCGTTCGACCCGCTGGGCACGGCGGCGGACGAGTACGCCAAGAAGCAGGCGGCGCTCAACCTTCTGCAGCAGCAGGGCAAGAAAACCGCCGAAGAGATCGCCCAGGCCCAGTTCGAGCTGACCCAGCAGTATCGGGATAGCATCGACCCGTTGCAGGGCATCTTTGATCGCATGGAGCCGGGCGCGGCGTTGCTGCGCCAATACCATGAGGATGTCGAGAATCTGGTAGAGGCGGGCAAGGCAGCCGGACGTAGCCAGCTGGAGATCAATGCTGGCGTGGCGCAGTTGGGCGCCGAGTATGTGAAGGCGAAAAAGGAAGCGGACCCGTACTATCAGCGCACGGTCGAGCTGCGTAAGGAATACGACGCTAGTTCTCTGAAGGCGCAACAGCTTCAAAAGGATCTACGCGACCTCAACGAACGGTATACGGGCTCGGCGCGAGGCTCGCTAGAGTATCAGCGTCAGCTTGCCGGCATCCGCGACGAAATGCGCGAGCTGTCCCTGGAATCTGACCCTGCTGCGCAGGAGATGGCGCGGGCGTGGGAGGAAGCGGCCGATCGTATCGACGAGACCTTCGCCGATGCGTTCGCGGGCGCGTTCGATGGGTTCGACGATTTCAGCGATCAGCTGATGGACGGCTTCAAGCGCTTGCTTGGCGAACTGGCTTACCAGGCCACGCTCAAGCCGATCGTCGTGGAATTTACCGGGCAGGCACAGAGTGCGCTAGGACTGCCCGGAGGCACCACCGGTGCCGGTTCTGGCGGTGGTGGGCTGGGCAACCTGTCTAGCATGGGAAGCAAGCTCTACGATTCGTTTACCGGTGGCGTGGGTGGCATCCAATGGGCGGGTGCGCCGACCTCCTACAGCGGTGGCTTTGCCGGTAGCGCCACGTCCGGCATGAATGTCGCGAGCAATGGCACGAGCTACTTCGGTGGCTCGACGTCCAATTTCACCGGCATGAACGGTCTGGCGTCGGCGGGTACGGCATATGTCGGCAGCCAGGTCGGGACGAAGGTCGGTTCGAGCCTGTTCGGAAAGGACGCCAATTCCAACATCGGCGCCACGGCTGGCGGTGCGATCGGCACCTATTTCGGCGGGCCGATCGGTGCCTTCGCGGGATCGGCTATCGGTGGCGCTCTCGATGCGGCGTTCGGCTCTCATCGCGACTACAAGGCGGGATTCACTCAGACGGCCGAAACGCCGGATGGCCCGGCTAACGATCGTTACTACGATTCGGGCGATACGGATGGCCTGCTGGGCGGACGTCAGACCGCGTTCGGCTCCTATGGGTTCACGTTCAAGGAGAAGGTGGAGCCGAAGGATATGGTCGCGCTGCTCGATTCCATGGAGCAGATCGACAACACCATGGCGTCGATCATGGACGCGGACGAGATCGACCAGGTCAAAACCGCGCTGGATGGCTTCAAAAGCCGGATCAAGAACGATCCGCTGTCGGATATTCTGAATGATCGTCTCGACGTCATCATGGGTGCTATCGATACCTCGTTCGATGACTTGCTCCAGGGCGTCTCGCCCGACGAGAAGGTCAAGCGACTGGTGGCCAGCCTGCAGGTCGACAAGATCACCGATGATCTGGCCGGCGCTGTCGTCGATGACGTCAACGAGGCCTTCCGTGGCGCGGTCGAAAGCGGCGCGGATCTCGACGAGACGGTGGCGTCCATTCAAGCGGCAGTGGCATCGCTGCAGCAGCTCGGTGAGCTGACCAAGTCGGCAGGGATCGCGTTCGATACGACCGCCGCCGGCGCGC
>NZ_PZJR01000036.1:0-1607 GCF_003206035.1 Salinicola sp. CPA57 | reverse complement strand
GCAGCTCCCATGCCTACGCTAAGTAAACCGACACCTGAACTAAACAACCGGTTCCAGTCGGCACCGCTGTTTGTATCGTCCGGAACCTCTAGGCGAACTATTCTAAGTTAGGCGCCCAACGACTGCCGGATCGAGTCCGAAGCATGGAATCGTCGCTGTCACGACAACACCGTTCCCTTCTACCGAAGCGAAGATGATTCAATAAAAAACCCATGGCAAATGCCATGGGTCTTAACTCTAAACTCACACGCCACAGTCTTGGCAAAACAACAACTTCAATTGGCGCGCCGAATAAAACCACCGCCTACCTTAACGTTGTGCTCTTTCTGCCATTCCTGCGATTGGTGAATGGCTTCGTCAATTTGCTCTTGGGTTATTTTTTTTGAAACCCTCTGCTTACCTTTTATGCCAGCCGTACCATAAAGATCATAATACTTATAAGCCTCAATTAAGTCAACTTCGGTACCAACACCCTTCTCGTAACTTTCAGCAAGCGCGCGGAAGCCAACCATGTTGTCATCTTCAAATCTATTAAAGACTGCTTGTTTTAGCCACCAAAAAGACTTCTTTTCATCTTTCTTAACTTGTTTACCTTTTGCATACATATCAGACAATTGGCCTGCAGACTCTCTATCACCTGCATTGCCGGCCTTACTTAGCCAACACACACCCTTGTCAATATCATATGGATAAAGCCCCTGCCACTTTTTACCAACGTAAGCCATTCCTAGCATACGTTGCGCAAGTATATAACCGTCCGCTGCGGACTCACTTGCCAACTCCCTAGATTCTTCCAGATCGCTACTCACACAAATGCCATTGTAATACATAGTAGAAAGTGTATACGCAGCATCGGAAACGCCGTTTTGCCATGCGCTTTGCAAGGAAGAAACTGCTTTACGACAGTTTTTTTTCAACGCGAAACTCTGGCGCCCCCTTTATATAAAAAAGGCCCATCAGGTACTGCTTAAGGCCTAAGTCTTGAGGCGGACTTTCTTCCAAACCCTTATCTGAGAGATTGGCTATTGCATTACTCAAAGCCTTTCCTGTTGGATCTTGAAAAAGAACCTCCCCCCAAGACACCCCAGGCACAACCAACGCTAAAACAATGACAAGAGCTTTCATATCGAAGCATCACCCCCAACTTTAGAATCTTCAAACTCCAACGTTAAAACATCGCCTTTTGACGTACGAGTGTCGGATGCACGGAATCTAACAATAAGATCTACCGAGCTACCTAGCTCCTCCTTCCGATATACATTTGACCACTTCGACATGTAAACCTTGTCCTGCAAATCAAATCCTGGCTGACTTTCATTTCCTTGAGTGGCTGCATACCCAGCGCCATCAGCGACAGTCAAGGTTTCACTGCCACGTTTTTTTTGATAACCCCACTCAAACAAAGTGCTTGCATTCTGACTTTTCGGCACCAGCTGAACTGTCAAGTCAATCACATCCTGCTTTGGAATCTTTAAAACCATTTCAATTACAACAAGATCCTTGATACGCTCTTCCTCTGCTTGCCGAGCATCTTCATCTGAACTGACGCCTAAATAACCACCGGCATGACGCCCCGTCCCCATGTAATTTACCGGATCAGGCGCAGC
>NZ_PZJR01000035.1:0-3627 GCF_003206035.1 Salinicola sp. CPA57 | reverse complement strand
GCAGCTCCCATGCCTGCGCTAAGTAAACCGACACCTGAACTAAACAACCGGTTCCAGTCGGCACCGCTGTTTGTATCGTCCAGCAACTCTTGGTCGACTGCCAGCAAGAGATTCCATGAAGTCAGCCCGAGTGCCAGAAGCTTGCCGTAATTCCCGGTACCTGCAATGGTTCCCGCGACATCGCGAGCACTCTGGGCCACGTCTGCCCACTGCTGTTGGGTCTGCGCCGCTTCATAGGTCTCTCCTGGCGCGCTATTCTCGATCAGACGTCGAACCACCGCCGGATCGAGCCCGAAGAATGGAATCGTCGTCGTGACGACAACGCCATTTTCGGCCATCGGGGCGGAGAAATTGCCGCCGCCCCCCGTCAGCGCGGGCATGGCAATATCCGTATCGACGCCTCTATTCGTCTTATTGTCCCGGTAGCGTTGGCTGATCTGCTGGAACCAGTGGGCGTACTGCGCCATTGTCATCTTGACATCGATGAGTTGAGGTAGCGGTGCTTCGCCTCGTTGGACATCAGGGCCACTCATCCATGCCAACTGCTCGAGTCGTATGAAGTTGCGCAGAGCAGGTTTGGTCTCGCTATCGGAGCCAACGATCAGGTCCTGGGTGACGAGCGCCGCGATGGCGTTGCCGATCGTATTGGAGATTTGCCCGTGGATAGGGTGCAGTCGGTTGATGATATCGTCGGCGGTAGGCCTTCTACCGTTCAACATTAGCGTGGAAGCCTGCTGCGTTCGGAAACGTTCTCCCCAGGCCTCTAGCGCGTCGGTCGACAGATGCTCTCCCTCGGCAAGGGAAGATACCGTGCTCCGTGCCTGTGCCATCAGCGCGGCATTATTGGAAAACAGACCGGATAGAATGACCGATTCTTCATTCATCATCGCTGCTGCCAACGACTGCCACAGCTCACCACTGGCAGGGGCCAAGACACCACCCCGTAGCGTGTTGGCCAACAGGCCGCTCAGCCCCAATCCCATCCAGTAATCGGATTGGCTATAGCGCCCGATCACATCGGCCAGGTGGTGCTTCACCCAGAGCGAGTAATCGGCATCGTGAAGTGCCAGCAGGGGTTCGCAGACACGGGTACGCGCTTGATGCCGATCGGCAAATTCTTCTAACTCTTTGGCGTCATAAAGCTTGTCGAGCTGGTCGGCGTGTCTATCCGCTATCTGCTCGGCTTCGGATTTAGTGTTGTGGAGCAGGAACTCATTGCGTTGAATCTCTCGGTCATAAAACGGATCACGCCGCATTACCTCGGCCGTCCTAGCGACCGCTGGATCGTCGCTGGCAGCTCGGCGGTCGATCTCTGCCTGTTGCTCGGCCTTCTCCTGCTTCAGTCGCTCGATCTCGGCTCTCAGTCGCTCCCGTTCTGCATTCCGTGCTGTGGTCTCACGCCGCTGCTCACGTAGAAAGTCCTCTTTTTCTGTCTCAGCCTCGCGTACGGCCTGATTCAACTGACCTACACGCCGCTGATGCTGGGCGCGCTCCCGAGGTGAGGCCCCCTCACGAGAATACTCCTTCTCATGAAAAGCATCCCGCTCGGCGCACGCTTTATCGATTTTGTCACTCAGTGACTGCTCCTGACTCGCCACGTAGTTACGCGCAAAGTTTTGCTTGAAAGCGTCGATGGCCTGCATGCAGAGCAGCTTGCGCCGAGTCTCTTCACTTTCGCAGACGAAATTCTCGACCTCGGCCAACGCCTGATGCCGATAGGCGTTCAACTCATCGATGATGCCGATCTCGTCCTTGACCGCGAGAATGAGCCCCTTGCCCTGGTATTCACTGCCGGCATGGTCGAGCCGGCGCTGCATGGCGCCCCTGAGCTCGCGGGGTTTATATAGCGGTCGCGCCGGGCCGCTGGACCAGAACTGTTCGTCCAGGCTCTCTGCCGCCGCGCTGTATTCGGCGACTTTTTCCAACTCATCCGTACCGAAGGCGAACGATTGCTGCTGCCCACCGACCCAACTCGGGATATTCACCTGCTGCATGTGGGCGTTACGCCAGTCCGCGTCTTTCCCGATCATGCGGATATGGGCTTCGGGCCAGGAGTGCTCGCTGAATGCGTAGTAGAGCGTGCCCGAGTCCTCGGGAAACGGCAGGGTAACGAGGGAGGCGTCCAGGACATCGCCGGGATTGGTCTTGCAGCGATCCGGGAACTTGATGTCGTCCAGCGCAGGCGGCTGTAGTACGGGGAACTGATAGTACTTACCGTCGCTGGTGATCGCGTAGGCGTACCAGTGCTGGCCGTTGGGGTTGTCCTGATCGTAGAAGTAGAGATACCCCTGACGCAGCTGACGCAGAATGTATTTGTTGACCTGGCTGCCGGTGCTCTGCGTAATCTCCGCCTTGACCTCTTCGGGCACGCTCCTACCCTGCTCTTCACCGCCGACCAGAGTCTTGTCCAGCAGGATGCCGGTGAACTCCTGGATTCTCGAGGGATCGAGCTCCGGAATATCACCGTTGCGGCCGTTACGCTGACACACGGCATAGCGCACGAGAAGGATCGGTAGTCCCTTGCGTTCACAGAACTGGCAGCGCCCGCTTTCCTGGCCCGCCGTCTCATTTTCCGCTGCGTGAGCGCTCACTTGAGATGGTGCCGTCATACTATGTCATCTCCCCCATGTCCGATATCGCTTCCCAGTCAGCGTCGGAAAGCTGATTCGACAATCCAATGTAATTCAACCGTCCGCCCAGGCGGCCCAGCAGCGCCTGCATGATCGGGTGGCGATGAAAATCGATCCGCGTGGTCAGCCCGTGAAGGACGAAGGTGGCCACGTCGGGTCGGTCCCGCAGACCGGCGCGGTGCGCGGCGACGAGCAAGGCGTCGACGCTTTCCGCGGGGGCTTTC
The DNA here is from genome assembly GCF_003206035.1 of Salinicola sp. CPA57. Lineage (NCBI taxonomy): Bacteria > Pseudomonadati > Pseudomonadota > Gammaproteobacteria > Oceanospirillales > Halomonadaceae > Salinicola > Salinicola sp. CPA57. The sequence goes on along the minus strand of NZ_PZJR01000035.1, from coordinate 773 downwards.
GACAGGCCCGCCGAGCCAGGGAGCGTGCGATAGAGTTCCCGGCAGCGGTTGATCTGGCCGATACGCTGAATGGCATGCCACTGCTCGGCGCTTAGTTTCAGGCCACCAAGCCGGCGCACCTCCCCGTGCGGATCGAGACAGCGCAGATGCAGCTCAGTGTCGAGATAGGCCCAGCGGTCGATGGGACCCAAAAGCGCCGAGAGCTGCCAGGGCTCGAGGATCCGCGGCAAATGTTCCAGCACCCTAGGATCGTAGAAGCGCAGCAGGGCAGGCTTCCCTTCCGGCGTCATTTGCTTGAGCTGACGACTGAGGTAAGTGGCGATGCGGGTGCTCGCATGGCGCGAGATCAGCCAGCCGCAGAGCGGCACAGGCCCGAGCAGGCCAGCGCCACGCTCGGCACGCTGCCGCTCCAGTTGCGACGCCAGCTGCGCGGACCGGTATTGGCCTATACGTTCGAGATAGAGACGCTGGGCCGGGGTCTGGGCCAGCAACGGGTGACGAATCAGCGTCGCCTGCTGGCGCGCCTCGTCGCTCAGCACCCAGCCGGGCGCCTCCGAAGGGTCCACCAGGCGGTACAGACGCCCTTCCCTGGCGGCCTCGCTGGCTTCGGTCATCCATGCCTCGTCGCTCATGCTGTCCATCGCTAGCTTTCCACGCTACCGTCGCCGCTGCTTGCCGCAGCCTGACTCTTGCTGGCACAGAGCACGTCTTCCCCCTCCGGCCGCTCGGGCATGGACGCGTTCAGACTCGCCGGGCCCCCAAAACTCTTCGTC
>NZ_PZJR01000034.1:0-795 GCF_003206035.1 Salinicola sp. CPA57 | reverse complement strand
AGCAGATCCAGCGAGGCCTGTTCCTGCTCGATGCTGGCGAAGGGCGCCAACTGGGTGTCGTATTGGCATCCGATATAGCAGCGATTGAGCCAGACCATCGTGGCGGTGGATACCAGCTTCGTCGCCGCGAAACCCAGTGCAATGCCGATGGCACCGATGATCAAACCGATGGCGACCAGCGCCAAGCCTATCGGCGACGTCGCGCCGGCGATACCGGCCGCAGAAAGCGAGAGGCCAAGCAGCCCGATCGAGGCACCGGTGATGATCGTGCCACCCAGCGCGTACTGCAGTCTCACGCTGCGGGTCGAGCGGCCGAGGTTTTGATCGTGCATGGCGTCGGAGAGTTTCATCAAGCCATCGTAGAAGGAGAGCACGTCTCCCACGATGCTGATCGTCCCCGAAACCAGCTTCCAGGCCTGCCGGCTCGCCTGGTTGACGAGCCCGGCCATGGCGGCGTGGTATTGCAGGAAAGCGCTCTTGCCGGCTAGCTCCATGGCCAGCCCCGTGATGCCCGCGGCCGCCCCCATGACCTTGGTCAGCGCGACATCGTCGCCCTTGTCGTCGCTGAAGTATTGCCGAATGATGTCGACGCTGCTCCAGGCGCTGTAGCCTTTCATGTAGGGCACCATGGCGGGATGCTGACTGACGATCTTGCTGGCGATGCCCAGGGCGCTTTCCGTCAGGTCCGTGTATCGGGCATCCAGCGCGTCGGTATTGAACACGTTGTCGGGAAGGCCCGTGCGCGAGAGCTGGGTAAAGCGCAAATAGGCCTGGGTGCACTCACGGTACCCAGGC
>NZ_PZJR01000033.1:0-3136 GCF_003206035.1 Salinicola sp. CPA57 | reverse complement strand
GACGAAGAGTTTTGGCGGGCCGGCGAGCCTGAACGCGTCCATGCCCGAGCTGCCTGAGGGGGAAAACGAACTCTGCCCGCAAAAGAATGGCCAGGCGGACAGGACCGGCGGACCCGTGGTGGAATCCTGACGATGACTCCCGACAACGCACTCGATCAGTTGATCGCTCTGGCGACCTCGCCAGGAGATACCGGGCGAGTCTATTGGCTGGTGGATCCCCAGTACGTACCGGAGCGTCGCTTGTCTCCCGAGCAACGGGAGACATGTGGGCTGATTCGCAACCCTTTTTTTGCCCAGACCTGGCGCGAGAAGCTCTATTTACAGCCGCTGAAAACGAGCGAGCAGGCGCTGCGCCACCGAGTCCAGGAAGAGCGTGCTCAGCTCCCCCGGCAGTCCGATGGGCCGATCGCGCATTGTGGCTGGGTTGTCTCGAACCATCCTATTAGCACCCTCGTCCGACATCTCGAGCGGCAATTGGCGCAGGTCACGCCGGAAGGAAAACGCAGCCTGCTGCGGTTCTTCGCCCCTCGAGTACTGGAACGTCTGGTCGAACTCCTCGATTCCCGACAGCTGTCGCGGCTCTTGGGGCCCATCGATCATTGGTTCTATTTTGATAGCCGGCATCGGCTCAGGCAACTGTCGCCACATACAGAGACTCGGCATATTGGCCGGGTTCAGCTAACGCAAGAGCAATGGCGTCTACTCAGACGCATGCCCTCGATCAATACCTACCTGAGGGCCTGGCATCATATGGTGGGGGACGACCGGGCGCCGCCTTCGCTGCTCGATGTGGATAGGCTCATGTCGGCCGCGCAGGAGCTGGGTATCGAACGAGAAAAAGACATCCTGATATTCGTCCTTCATGGGCTGCTGTTCACTGTGGATTTTTACCAGCATCCGGAAATCAGACAGAAGCTCGCACGCATTCGGCCCAATCTTAGCTACGAAGAACTGACCAATGACATGGAAGACGACGACTGGGTACGGATCGATAGAGAACTCAAGGAGCGCCGGCATGTCACCTAACACCAATGCAGCGATCAATGCAGCGGCACAGGCAGCGGGTGTCGATTGTCACGAGCCGGAAAAAAACTGCCCCTATTGCGAACGTAAAGGGTTGCCCATTTTGCCGGTTCGTTATGCCGTCTGCGAAAATACCCAGGATAACGAGGCCATCGATGCGCTTCCCGAGGCGCGTACCGGCGCCTTTACCGATGTCGCGCTCAATGAATCGAAGTACATCTTGCGCCAGCTTCGCCCTGGCTACTTTTACTTGTTCGACCCCGAGAACAGCTTGCGCTGGTACGCCTATCGCGTCACCCAAGATGGGCTGTTCGAGCAATTCAATGTCCTGAATCCCGAAAAATACATCGAGAAGGACAATCATTGCGCCAACAACCAGAACAAGATGCTGCATGCCTCACTCATTACCTTGCCCACAGTGGACACCTCGGCCGCCATTTATTGGGCATATACCGAGTATCCCTGGCCGGAGAGTCTGATCCGGCGGCTCGGTGAGGACTCGGCGGCGGGCGAGGCGTTGCGTCAGAAGATGATGCAGAAGATCGACAATATCCAGGACTGGATTAACGATCAAAACGGCATCGAGCATGCCTTCGACGCCGAACAGCTGCACTGGGTCGCGGAATATAGCCCTGGCGCATCTGCCGTGGAAGGCCATTTCTGGGGCAAGGGAGCTGAGCGCAAGCTGTTTACCACCGATGACATGCAAGCGGCCATGCAATCCCACCTGGATCATGCGGATAGCCGCTGGCGAGGCCTGATTCTGGGCGTCAAGGACGAGATAGGCGTCATTACCGAGCTCAACGCCTATCGCCACCAGGTCGCCGGAGACATGGAAGATTTCTTCGAAACGGGAGATAACAAGCGTCTCGCGCTCTGCTGCGATGTCATCGACGCCATGGACAAGGGGTTCAAGGCGGCCCGGGAAAAACAGATTACCGACGAGGCCGCCGGCAAAGCCAAAGCGTTGAACGAACGCTATTCGTCAGCCTCTGGCGCCGGGTTACGGGCATCCCTCGAGGAGCAGCTCGCCGAGGCCAGGCAAGCCAACGACACGGACAAGGTAGAACAGCTACAACGGCTGATCGACTACTCGGAGAGAAATGGCCACTTCGACCGTAGCCCTTATCCCGAGGCCCGTAGGGGCCACCAGGCCCAGCTCGCCCGTATCGAGCGGGAGAAAGCGCAGGCGCTTGGCAATATCGAGGATGAGTACCAGGATTATCTGAAAGAGCTGGGGGAATATTATGATACGGATGCCTACGAAGATTTTGTCAACAATAAACTAAAGCCGCAAAAAGAACGCGTCGACAGCGCGCTAGCGCCTTACGATGCTGACTATGCCGCCTGGGTTTCCGCGCATCTCATGGATGCCATCGAACGCTACGATCGCGACAATCTCTGGTGTGGCATCGGTCTATGCATTGCCGCCGAAGGCGCGCTGCATGGTGGTGCCATTGGGGAAGCGAGCAGTGCTGTCTGGCTGGACTTCGCTCGGCACATCGATGACGCAGACTCCCCGATTCTACGTCTGTTGTTCGCCAACTCGGCCACGCTGCAGGAAGACGCGCTGGCCAGCTATGCCGGCCTCGCCGAGGGGGCGTGGTTCGATGAGAGCCTCTTGACGCAGTGGAAGACGAAATATCGTGACCTGTACGAGGCGCAGTACGCCAACCGTTTGAGCGAGGGCGGTATTGGCGACACGCCCCAGACCCTGGCCACGCATTACGATGTCGTGAACGGCAAGCTCTTCGCGCTGATCGGTAACGCCTTCTTCGCGTTGGCGGTTCAGGACGCTGCCGGGCACGAGGCGGCGAGTGGGGCCGGTGACAGCGCCCAGGCCTATCTGCGTTTTACCCAGCTCTCGCGCATGGGCAGCTCGGACATCCAGTTTGCCGATGCGCCCTTGCCACTGTTCAAGACAGTGACGCTCACACTGACGGAATACCATTACTGGCTCGATCTGGTGCTGCGTTACGGCGGCAAACGGGTCGAGAGCAGCCTGGATGATACCTCCGGCGACGCGACCAAGAACCGCGAGGAGAGTGAGGGGAACTTCGCCATCCCCCACGTCACGGACGATACCACCGTTGAAGTGGCCATGCCCCTGGAC
>NZ_PZJR01000032.1:0-663 GCF_003206035.1 Salinicola sp. CPA57 | reverse complement strand
CGACCCGACCAACGGCGACATCATCACCGGCACCGCCGAACCCGGCAGCACGGTCACCTTGACCGACGATGCGGGCAACGCGATCGGTGACCCGGCCCTCGTCGATGGCGACGGCAACTGGAGCGTAACGCCGAGCGACCCGCTCGCCGATGGCGACACGATCAATGCCACGGCCAGGGACGCGGCGGGCAATACCAGTGACCCCGCCACGGCAATCGTGGATACCGCTGCACCCAACGCCGGTGACAACGACATCGAGATCAATGATGGCGGCGACGGCTTCCTCAATGCCGACGAGGCCGGCAACGTCACCTTGAGCGGCAGCCTCGAAAGCGATGCGACCGTGAGCTCGCTGATCATCAGTGACGCCAGCGGCAATACCGTTACTGTCGATCCCGCGGATATCACCGTCGATGCGGACGGCAATCTGACGACCAATGGCGTGGATCTCTCCGGTCTCACTGATGGCGAACTGACCGCGACGCTGTCGGTCACCGATGCCGCCGGCAATACCGGCACGGTTACCGACACGAGCACGCTGGACAGCGTGGCACCGGAGGCCCCGACACCCGCGCTGGCGGTGGATACCGCCACAGACGGTGACGGCATCACCCGTGACCCGATGATCAGTGTCGATGGTCTCGAAGACGAGGCAACGTGGGA